>NZ_JASIAL010000025.1:0-6151 GCF_030042015.1 Trebonia sp.
GGGTCGTTCACGTCGGCGAGTTCGACGTAACAGACCCCGTCGGGGAACTCGGCGGCCACCGCGGCGAGCGCGCGCAGCGCCAGGCGGGTCTTGCCGATGCCCCCGGGCCCGCTGAGCGTCAGCATGCGCGTGGCGTGCGCGAGCTTGCGGAGCTCCTCGATCTCGCGCTCGCGGCCGACGAAGCTGTTCGGCTCCAGGGGCAGGTCTGGCACTATGTTCGCCACATGGATTCGGGGGCCACGAAGAGTGGCGCTGACGGGTCAGGCCGCATCTGCATAACCGAATACATAATCCGGATGATGCGCGGCAGTGCCCATTCAGTCTAACCTTGCCCGATAAAGCACCTGGACGTTTTCTGCTATTGCGTCCACGGTGCTTTTCGCGGCGGAGCGGCACCGCGGCCCGCGGTATGCGGCCGTTGGCGCCAGTGCCGGCCGGCCAGTGCGGGGACCGGTGCGGGCACTGTCATGGCCCCGGTCGCCGTGACCGAACCGCCGGGGGGGATGCGGCGGGCAACGCCGGCGCGGGGCGCCGTGCGGTGTCTCGCCGCAGGGAGCGGTCACGGCGACCGGTCAGGGTTTCCCGGCCGCCTCGCGTACGGAGCCGCCGCCGGCCGTCAGCCGAGGTTGGCGGCGACGGTGGCGCCGAGTTCGTAACACTGCCGCTCGACGTCCTTGCCGGCCGGCCCGGTCACCGCGACGGGGACGGTCGCCGCGAGCGCAGGCGTCACCGCGAGGTCGATGTTCTCCAGTTCCGGGTCGCGGGCTCCCGCGATGACCGCCGCAAGCATCGCCTGCAGGGCCGGCGACGCGGTGTGGTGGACGACGAGCAGTCGCGGCAAGCGCTCACCTCCTGGGGCTGGACGTTCGGGATAATAAGGCTTTTCATTCTCCCGAACGATCCGGGCCGTCTGCCATGCCGGATCGTGCTCCCGCAGTTATGCATGGGACGTGGGGGGTGCATGAGTCCTAGCGGTGGCCAAGTTAATCTGGTGGAAGGGACGGTGTCGTCCGGCTAGATCCCCGCTGGCGCTGGAGCGCGGCTTGGCTGACCCGAAGGGCTTCCTGACGACCCCGCGCCGCGACTGCGCCCGCCGGCCCGTCAGGGAGCGGGTGCAGGACTGGGACGAGGTCTACGACCGGCGCAGCCTGCTGCCGGTCATCAGGGGACAGGCGGGACGCTGCATGGATTGCGGCATCCCGTTCTGCCATCACGGCTGCCCGCTAGGGAACCTGATCCCGGAATGGAACGACCTGGTCTGGCGGGGGGACTGGGCCGAAGCCAGCGACCGGCTGCATGCCACCAACAACTTCCCCGAGTTCACCGGCCGGCTCTGCCCGGCGCCGTGCGAGCCAGCCTGCGTGCTTGCCATCAACCAGCCCGCGGTGACGATCAAGAACGTCGAGGCGGCGATCGCGGACCGGGCGTGGGATCGCGGCCGTGTTCTGCCGCGGCCGCCGGGCCGCCTGACGGGCAAGACGGTCGCGGTGATCGGCTCGGGCCCGGCGGGCCTCGCGTGCGCGCAGCAGCTGACCCGGGCCGGCCACCTGGTCACCGTGTACGAGCGGGCCGACCGCATTGGCGGGCTGCTGCGGTACGGGATTCCCGAGTTCCGGCTGGAAAAAAGGCAGCTGGACCGGCGGCTGGCGCAGCTGCGCGCGGAGGGCACCAGGTTCCGCGCCGGAGTCGCGGTGGGCGCCGGCCTGGACGCCGGCCGCCTCAGGCAGCGCTGTGACGCCGTGGTCGTCGCGGTCGGGGCCACCGTGCCGCGCGAGCTCCCCGTGCCCGGCCGCGAGCTGGCCGGGATCTACCAGGCCATGGATTACCTGCCGGCGGCCAACCGGGCCTGCGCCGGGGATTTCCGCGGCCATTCGCCGGTCACCGCGGCAGGCCGGCACGTGCTGATCGTCGGCGGCGGCGACACGGGCGCGGACTGCCTGGGCACGGCGCTGCGCCAGGGCGCCGCCTCGGTCATCCAGCTGGACATCAACCCGCTCCCTGGCGCGGAGCGCGCCCCGGACCAGCCGTGGCCGGTGTACCCGAAGGTCTACCGGGTCTCATCCGCCCATCAGGAGGCCCGCGAGCTGGCCCGGCTGCGCGGCCAGGACTGGGACAGCTCGTGTCCCCCGGTCGCCCCGGTCGCCCCGGTCGCCCCGGTCCCTGGGCCGGCCGCGCCGGCCGCCCCGGTTGTCCCGCTCCCTGGGCCGGACGGGGACGTGCGGGTGTTCTCCGCGTGCACGCTCGGTTTCGAGGCAGACTCAGGCGGCCGTGTCCGGGCCCTGCGGCTGGCCGGGACCAGGCCGGGGCGGCGGGAGCCGCAGCCGGGCACCGAGCGGGTAGTCCGGGCCGACCTGGTGCTGCTCGCGCTGGGCTTCACCGGACCCGAACCCGACAGCGGGCTGGCCGGGCAGCTCGGGCTGCGGCTTGACGCGCACGGGAATTTCGCCCGCGACGCCGGCTTCGGCGCCGGCCCGGACGGGGTCTTCGTGGCGGGCGACGCCGGACGCGGGCCGTCCCTGCTCGTGTGGGCGGTGGCCGAGGGCCGCGCCGCGGCGGCCGCCGTCGACCGCTACCTGATGGGCTCCACCACGCTCCCCTCGCCGGTCCGGCCGGCCGAACGGCCGCTGACGCTCTGACCGAGCGCGCCGTTACGGGTGAGAGCTTCTGGTACTAGTGATTTGTTCTGAGCTGGAAGTTGCGGCTAACCTGGCACACAATCCCGCATGATTTGCCCTGTTTTGCGCCATGTCGAAAGGCTCATTTTCAATGACCCAGCCGCGCCGGTGGCCGACCACCCTTGCCTGCGAAGGCACCGAGCAGACCCCGCACGAACCGGTAACCTGGCTGGGCACCTGGCTGCCGGGGGACGAGTCAAGCAACGAGCCCGCCTGCTGGGTCTGCGGCGCGCACCCCTACAGCACGCCGCCACGGTACCCCCACGTGCGGACGGCCTGAGCTCGCTACCGGCGGGGCTGCCAGCCGAGCGCAGGGCCGAGCTTGCCCGCCATGTCGGTGAGGATCTGCACGTAGTCGGCGTGCTCGAACGTGAACGGCAGCGCGAAGGCCACCTCCGCCACCTCGCGGAACGCGGCGTGCGCGTACAGCGACTCGGCGATCTGGCCGGACGGGCCGAGCAGGTCCCTGGCGAACATCATCCGCGCGGGCCCGACCGGGCTCGCGGTGCGCGGCGTGCGGGCGGCGACGTAGGCCTCGTACTTGGCCCGCTGCGCGGCGGTCGCGCTGTCGGTGGGGATCACCACCAGCCCCTGCGATACCCGCGCCGCGTCCCCGAGCGGATGGGCGGCGCGGAACGCCAGGACCTGCGACCGCTGGACCTCGGCGAAGTCTTCTGATTCCTCGGCCTTGACCACGCTGCTCGTCAGCAGGTTCATGCCGTGCTCCCCGGCCCAGCGCGCCGAGGCCAGGCTCCCGGCGCCGTACCACATCCGGCCGCGCAGCCCGGGCGAGTACGGCTGCACGCGGTCGGAGAACTGCTCGAAGCCCTCGGTGCCGCTGAACGACGCCGCCGGCTCGCCGGCGACGAACCGCAGCAGCCGGGCCACCCGCTCGTGGCTGAAGTCCTCGCGATCCGCCGTGTCCGGGTACAGCGCCTCCTTGACATCGTCGAAGCGCATCGGCGGGCCGACGCTCATCCCCGGGTTGAGCCGCCCGCCGGACAGGATGTCCACGGTGGCCAGGTCCTCGGCCAGGCGCAGCGGGTTCTCCCAGCCGAGCGGGATCACCGCGGTGCCGAGCTCGATCCGCGACGTGCGCTGCGACGCCGCCGCGAGCACGGCGACCGGCGAGGAGATGCCGTACTGCAGGTGCCGGTGCCGGACCCAGGCGCTGTCGAACCCGAGCCGCTCGCCCAGCTCGATGATTTCCAGCGTCGTCCGGTGGCCGGGACCGGGGTCGTCGCGGTCGAACAGGCCGATGGTCAGGAAGCCGAGCTTTTCCAGGGCAACCCCGGGCCGTGGCATGCGGCTTTTCCTCCGAGCGTGGCTTTCGCGGTCCTGCCGCGTTGGTGAGCGGCCTCGCGGGTAGCCTACTGGCGCCTGTCCGCCGGCCGGAAGGCGGCGACAAGCCGGGCCACGAGCGTCGCCAGGAACACCTGGCCGAACAGCGCCTCCATCACCGCGACCGCCCGGCCGGCGTTGCTGGCAGCGGTGAAGTCGCCGTAGCCGAGCGTGGTCAGCGTGGTGAAGCTGAAGTACTGGAATGTCCTGGTATTCCCGGGCTGGTGGTCGGCGAAGAACGGGCCCCCGCCCAGCCGGTTCATCGCGCCGTAGAAGGCCGCGAACATCAGGCCGATGATGATGTAAGCGCTGAGCGCGCCGTAGATGCTCTGCAGCGTCACCGTATTGTTCGCCAGGACGCGGTGCACGATCGCCACGGCCGCCGCGAGCAAGACCAGCCCCGCCCAGATCTGGGCCCCGCCGACGGCGTCCTCGGACGGGCCGGTGAGCGCGATCCCGAACGCGGCCGCCGAGCCGGCCAAGACGACGCCGACGGTGAGCCGCGCGGTCCACTTGGGCGCCTGGGAGTTGCGCAGTGCGAGCAGCAGCGTCCCAACGAACAACACGATCTGGGCCGCGTCGATCAGCGAGCCCGTGGTGAACGCGGATACCAGGTAGGTGGCGATCAGCAGGAGCAGCAGCGCCCCGAACCGCTCGGGAGGTGCGGGGCGGCCGGGGCGTGGCGCGCTGGGTGCTTGCGCCACGTCGGGCTGCGGTTCGCTGGCTGCGCTGGTCATGCTCATCGATTGTCCGCGCGCCGCCGCGGACCTAGCCTCGCCCGGCCGGGGTGACTACCGGCGCACGGTTCCGCGAAATCACCCCCATGAGATGAGGCGGCTACCCGCCGGGCCGCGCACGCTAGCGCAGATGACGACGCCGCCCGACCCGCGGACGCTGCTGCGGTCCAGGAGCTACCTGCGGCTGCTGGTCCTCGCCGCCATCCTCGGCGTGCCCATCTCCGCGGGGGCGTACGGCTTCCTGGCGCTGGTCAACTACCTGCAGCCGGAACTCTACACGCACCTTCCGAACGGGCTCGGCTTTCACGGCGAGCCGCCGTGGTGGCCGCTGCCGATGCTCGTCATCGCGGCCCTGATAGCCGGGCCGGTGATCCGGTACCTGCCGGGCAACGGCGGGCACTCGTCGGCCGACGGGTTCAAGGCGCGCGGCGCTCCCACGTACGCCGAGCTGCCGGGTGTCCTGCTCGCGGCCCTCGCGACGCTGCTGTTCGGGGTCGTGCTCGGGCCCGAGGCGCCGCTGATCGCGCTCGGCGGCGGGCTCGCGGTCCTTGCCGTGCGGCTCGCCAGGCGCGACATGCCAGGCCAGGCGACCGCCGTGGTGGCCGCGGCGGGCAGCTTCGCCGCCATCAGCACGCTGCTCGGCAACCCGCTCGTCGGCGCGTTCCTGCTGATGGAGGCCTCGGGACTGGGCGGCCCCATGCTCGGGGTCGTGCTTGTGCCCGGCCTGCTCGCCGCCGGGGTTGGCGCGCTCATCTTCATCGGGATGGACGCGTGGACCGGGCTCGGCACGTTCTCGCTGTCGATACCAGGGCTGCCTCATTTCGCGCGCCCCGACGTCGCGGAATTTGGCTGGGCGCTGGTCATCGGGGTCGCGGCGGCCATCGCAGGCACGGCGATCCGGCGGCTCGCGCTCGCGGCCCGGCCGCACGTCGAGAGCCGGATCCTGATCGCCTTGCCTGTCGTCGGCGCGATCGTCGCGGGGCTGGCGATCGCCTACGCAGAGGCCACGGGAAAGAGCTCATCCGACGTCCTGTTTTCCGGGCAGTCCGGCCTGGATCCGCTGGTCACCCATGCGGCCAGTTATTCGGTGGGAGCGCTCGCGCTGCTGCTCGCGTGCAAGGGGCTCGGGTACGGCATGTCGATGAGCGGCTTCCGGGGCGGCCCGGTCTTCCCGTCGATCTACCTCGGCGCGGCGGGCGGCATCCTGATGTCCCACCTGCCCGGGCTGCCCCTGGTGGCCGGGGTCGCGATGGGCATCGGCGCGATGGCCGCGGTCATGCTCTCGCTCCCGCTCACCGCGGTGCTGCTCGCATCGCTCCTGCTGGCCCCCGACGCGTTCGCCGTCATGCCGTTGGTGATCGTCGCCGTGGTGGTGGCCTACGTTGTCGCCGCCCGGCT
>NZ_JASIAL010000149.1:0-13980 GCF_030042015.1 Trebonia sp.
GGCGGGGGCGCGGCGCGGGCGGGCCGGGGGCTGCGGCGAGCGGACGGGACCCGGCGGGCGGGGGCCCGTGAAGTCGGCCGGGGGCCTGACGGGAGCGATCGGGCGGCCGGAGTCGCCGAGCGCCTCGAAACCACCCGAATCGCGCATGGACCAATACGGATCAACGTCACGGATAGGCGCGAACCCGCCGGAGTCACGCACCGCGCCGAACTCGCCGGGGCGACGCACGGCGCCGAATCCGCCGGAGTCACGGATGGCGTCGAACCCGTCAGTCCCCCGGACGCGGGCGAGTCTGCCGCCCGCGTCCTGGACACGGCCAGATCCGCCCGAGTCGCCCGGGCTCCGGGGCACCTCAAACTCGTAACCTGGGACTTCGCCGAAGGCACGCGGGCTGGTTTGAGCCGGCCGGCCGGCACCATCCGGCCGCGGGTGCGGGCGCTTGGCCGCCTGGGGATCGCGGCGTTCGGGGGGCCGCGCATGCGGAAAGCGGGGACGCTCGGCGTCCCCTGCCCCGCGATCGCCGCTCCTACCCCTGCTACTCACCGTGTGTCTACCCGTGCAATCGCTGGTGCAGGACCGGGCAGCAGCCCAGTTGACCTGTGTTCGCTTGCGCCCGATCGTACCGGTCCCGAACGTGGCCGAAGGCGGAAACAGCCGTACACAGCGGCACGCAACGGCTTCCGCGCCCGGGCGCAGCGCGCCGGCGCCCGCTGCCGCGCGCCTCGCATGCCTGGCTGCCCGCGGCGGGCCTCGCGCCAGGTGCTGGCGGGAAATTTCACATGCTGGGACGATTCCCTGAACTTAGGACCCGAGCGGCAGCTCTGGTGTCGTAATTTGTCACGTTTTGTCCGTACGGCTTGGGTCCTAACTTGCGCCGGCCGGACAACGGGAAAGATCCTCCGTCCCTACGGCATGTCGCCGCCGACGGGGACCGGGAGGTGGTGCCGTCGCGGCGGATACTGCGGCGGCGTCGGGAATATCACAACCGAAGGTTTGGTCGACATTAGGGACAACGCGCCGCCGGTCCGCAGGCTCGGCGCTACCGTACAGGGCGTGCGGAAAATAGGCCGCCCAGCCCCCAGGAAAGCACCGTGCCCGCCCTGCCGGGCGCGTGGTTCAGGCCACGAGGGTCTCCTGCGTCACTGCGGTCTCAGCCAGACACCCGTCCGCGCAGCCGACAGGTAACCTTGAAACCGGGAGTCAACGATCACCTCTAACCTTCGGAAGAAGGCGATGTCCGCCGTGTCTTCTGAGTCGCCGCGTGCCACCGCGGATCTCAGCGCGCCCCCTGCCAGCTCTTCGACGCCCAGCTCGGCGGTGCCGGGCGCGCCAGCAGCCGCCCCGTCGTCCCCGCCGCCGGGGAACGCCGCAGCGGGCGAGCCGGCAGAATCGGGCGCCGCACAGGGCGGAGCCGACTTCGGCCCCAACGAGTGGCTCGTGGACGAGCTCTACCAGCGCTACCTGGCGGACCCTGGCTCGGTTGACCGGGCATGGTGGAGCTTTTTCGCCGACTACCGGCCGACGCGCGGTAACGGCACCGGCCCGCTCCCGGTCATGCGGGAAGGCGGCCCGGCAGAAACGCGGATGGCGCCGCCGCCCGCAGCGCGGCAGAGCGCTCCCCCGGCAGCACCCGCCCCGTCGGCCCCGGTGGCTCCGCCCGCCCCTGGCGCCCCGGCGGATCACGCCCAGCCCAAGGGCGCGGCCACGCCGCCGCCCGCGGACGCCGAGCTCACCCGGCTGCGTGGCGCCGCCGCCCGCACCGCGCAGAACATGGCGGCCAGCCTGTCCGTGCCCACCGCGACGAGCGTGCGGGCCGTGCCGGCCAAACTGCTCATCGACAACCGCATCGTCATCAACAACCACCTGCAGCGCGGCAAGGGCGGGAAGGTCTCCTTCACCCATCTGATCGGCTACGCGATCGTCCGTGCCCTCAGGGAACTGCCGGAGATGAACGCCGCCTACGCCGAGGAAGACGGCAAGCCGGAGCTCGCGCTGCCCAACCACGTCAACCTCGGGCTGGCGATCGACCTCAGGAACAAGGACGGCAGCCGGCAGCTCGTCGTGCCGAACATCAAGGCCGCCGGCGAGATGGACTTCCGCCAGTTCTGGACGGCATACGAGGACGTGGTGCGCAAGGCGCGCACCGGCAAGCTGGCCGTCGCCGACTTCCAGGGCACCACGATCTCCCTGACCAACCCGGGGACGATCGGCACCGAGCACTCCGTGCCGCGCCTCATGCCCGGCCAGGGCTGCATCGTCGGCGTCGGCGCCATGGAGTACCCCGCCGCCTACCAGGGCGCGAGCGAGGAGACCATGGCCAGGCTGGCGATCAGCAAGACGGTCACGCTCACCTCCACCTACGACCACCGGATCATCCAGGGCGCGCAGTCCGGTGACTTCCTGCGGATCATCCACCAGCTGCTGCTCGGCGACGACGACTTCTACGACGACATCTTCGCCAGCCTGCGCATCCCGTACGAGCCGGTGCGCTGGGTCAAGGACTTCCCTTACGGGCACGAGGACGACGTCACCCGGTCAGCCCGGGTCCAGGAGCTCATCCACGCCTACCGGGTCCGCGGCCACCTGATGGCCGACACGAACCCGCTGGAGACCGCCCAGCGCAGGCACCCGGACCTGGACATCAACCAGCACGGGCTGACGCTGTGGGACCTGGAGCGCGAGTTCGCCACCGGCGGGTTCGGCGGCAAGTCCCGGATGCGGCTGCGCGAGATCCTCGGTGTCCTGCGAGACTCCTACTGCCGCACGGTCGGCATCGAGTACATGCACATCCAGGATCCCGAAGAGCGCAAGTGGATCCAGGAGCACGTTGAGGTGCCGCAGCGGCGGCCCGGGCACGACGAGCAGATCCGCATCCTGTCCCGGCTGAACGTGGCCGAGGCGTTCGAGATGTTCCTGCAGACCAAGTTCGTCGGCCAGCGCAGGTTCTCCCTGGAGGGGGCCGAGGCGCTGATCCCGCTGGTCGACGCGGTGATCAGCCAGGCCGCGGAGGCGCACCTCGACGACGCCGTGCTCGGGATGGCGCACCGCGGCCGGCTGAACGTCCTGGCGAACATCGTCGGCAAGTCCTACGGGCAGATCTTCAAGGAGTTCGAGGGCAACCTCGACCCGAAGTCCACGCAGGGCTCGGGGGACGTGAAGTACCACCTGGGCGCCGAAGGGACGTTCACCTCCGCCACAGGCGCCGCGATCCGCACCTGGCTGGTCGCGAACCCCAGCCACCTGGAGGCGGGCGACCCCGTCACCGAGGGCGTGGTCCGCGCCAAGCAGGACATCCTGGACAAGGGCGAGCCCGGCTTCACCGTGCTGCCCGTGCTCATCCACGGCGACGCGGCGTTCGCCGGGCAGGGCGTGGTCGCCGAGACCCTCAACCTCAGCCAGCTGCGCGGCTACCGGACCGGCGGTACCGTGCACATCGTGGTGAACAACCAGGTCGGCTTCACCACCTCGCCGCAGTACTCCCGGTCCAGCGTCTACGCCACCGACGTGGCGCGGATGATCCAGGCCCCGATCTTCCACGTCAACGGGGACGACCCCGAGGCCGTGGTGCGGGTCGGCGAGCTGGCGTTCGCCTACCGGCAGGCGTTCCGCAAGGACGTCGTGATCGACATGGTCTGCTACCGCAGGCGCGGACACAACGAAGCCGACAACCCGAGCTTCACCCAGCCGCTGATGTACGACCTGATCGAGGCCAAGCGCTCGGTGCGCAAGCTGTACACCGAGTCGCTGATCGCCCGCGGCGACATCACGATGGAGGAGGCCGAAGCCGCGCTGCGCGACTACCAGCAGCAGCTAGAGCGCGCGTTCACCGAGACCAAGGAGGCGGCGGAGCGCCCCGCCGAGCCCGGCACCGTGCTGCGGACAGAGCCGGCCGAGCGCCCCGTCAACCACAGGGCCGTGCCGACCGCCATCAGCACGGACGCGCTCAAGCAGATCATTGAGACCCAGCTGGTCATGCCCGCGGACTTCACCCCGCATCCGCGGCTCAAGCCGCAGCTGGACCGGCGGGCCACGATGGTCGACGAGAACGCCATCGACTGGGCCACCGGCGAGCTGCTCGCTTTCGGCGGCCTGCTGCTCGACGGCTACCCGGTACGGCTCGTCGGCCAGGACAGCCGCCGCGGCACGTTCGGCCAGCGGCACGCGGTGCTCGTGGACCGGCACACCGGTGCCGAGTACACGCCGCTCAAGCGGCTGGACAACGGCAAGGCGCGGTTCTTCGTCTACGACTCGCTGCTGTCTGAGTTCGCCGCGATGGGCTTCGAGTACGGGTACTCGGTGGCCCGGCCGGAGGCGCTGGTGGCCTGGGAGGCGCAGTTCGGTGACTTCATGAACGGCGGGCAGACGATCATCGACGAGTTCATCAGCTCCGGCGAGCAGAAGTGGGGCCAGCGCTCCAGCGTCGTGCTGCTGCTGCCGCACGGCTACGAGGGCCAGGGCCCGGACCATTCTTCTGCCCGGGTCGAACGGTTCCTGTCCCTGTGCGCGCAGGACAACATGACGGTGGCGATGCCGTCCACCCCGGCCAGCTACTTCCACCTGCTGCGCTGGCAGGCCCTGTCCGGCAGGCACAAGCCGCTGATCGTCTTCACCCCTAAGTCGATGCTCCGGCTGAAGGCAGCCACGTCCGCCGTCGCCGACTTCACCAGCGGCTCCTTCGAGCCGCTGATCGGCGGGCCGGCGGGCTTCGACGGCTCTGCCGTCCGCCGCGTGGTGCTGTGCACCGGCAAGGTCTACTACGACCTGGCCGAACGCCGCGCCGCGCTGAAGTCGAGCCGCACCGCGATCGTCCGGTTCGAGCGCCTGTATCCGACCCCGAGCGACGAGCTGCGCGCGGAGCTGTCCCGGTACCCGGCGGACGCCGAGCTTGTGTGGGTGCAGGAAGAGCCGTCCAACATGGGTGCCTGGCCGCGGATGGCCCTGACGCTGCCGGAACTGCTCAACCGGCCGCTGTCCGTGGTGGCACTGCCCGCGAGCTCGGCGCCCGCGCCGGGCTCGGCCAAGGTGCACGCGGCCTCGCACCGCGACCTGATAGAGACGGCCATCCCGGCGGAGGGCTAGCGATGTACTTCACCGACCAGGGGATCGAAGAGCTCGACGAGCGCCGCGGCGACGAGCAGGTCACCTTGGCGTGGCTCGCCGAGCGGCTGCGCGACTTCGTGGACCTGAACCCGGAGTTCGAAACCGCCGTGGACCGGCTGGCATCGTGGCTGGCGCGGCTGGACGCGGAGACCGACGCCGACTCTGACGGCGAGGAGTAAGGCACGACCGCCCACGGGCTGACGCGATACATCTTGACTTTTCCTGTACGCGATATAACGTAAGGCCAAGTGGAGGTATCGCCGGGAGGAGCTGTCATGCCGCACTGGACCGTCGACGCGCCGACGAGCATCGACTTGGCCGACGTCACCGCGCTGCAGGTGCGGCTGATCGACGGGACGGTGGCGGTGCTCGCCAGCGACGATGTGCCATCCGTGGTGGTCAGCGACATCAAGGGACGCCCGCTGCGGGTCAGCTACGACTCCGGCGCGCTGACCGTGGGCTACGACGCCCTCTCCTGGGAACGGCTGCTGGACTGGCTGACGCCGGTACACGATGCGGCGGTGGTCACGATCACCGTGCCCGCGGCCTGCCCGATCCAGCTCGGCGTCGTCAGCGCGTCCGCGGTCGCCTGCGGGCTCAGTGCCGGGGCGGCCGTCAAGGGGGTGTCCGGTGAGATCACCCTGGACGGAGTCGCGGGGGACGTGCTCGCGGACACGATCTCCGGTGCGGTCGAAGGGCGGGACACCGACGGCTCGGTCCGTTTCAAGTCCGTCTCCGGGGACCTGACGCTGGCCGGCGGCTGGCTCACCTGGCTCGAGGCGGACAACATAAGCGGCCAGATCGCCGCCGACGTCGGCCTTGCCGACAATGGCAGCCTGCGGGTCGGCACGATCTCAGGGGACGTCACGCTGCGGCTGCCCGCGGACATCGACGCGCGGGTACGGCTGCGCTCCACGTCGGGAAACGTTCGCAGCGAATTCGGCGCACTGCGACCCGTTATGTCGCCTGGGTCACATACGGTAAGCGGTAACCTTGGCGACGGATCCGGGAATGTGTCCGTGAACAGCGTCTCCGGCGCAGTCACCCTACTGCGGCGTCCCGGGCGCCGCACTACCCCGCGCGCGGAACCCCCCCGCGCGGAGGCCGAAATGGAGAGCGAGACCCGATGAGTCCGGTATTCCGCCACGGACGGCTCCGGCTGTACCTGCTGCGCCTCCTCGACGAGGAGCCGAGGCACGGCTATGAAGTCATCCGGCTGCTGCGCGACCGGTTCATGGGCGTCTACGCTCCCTCGCCTGGGACGATCTACCCGCGGCTGGCCAGGCTGGAGGAAGAAGGCCTGGTCACCCATGACGAGGAGAACGGGCGCAAGGTCTACCGGATAACCGAGGCGGGCCGTGAGGAACTGCGCAACCGGGGCGACGAGCTCGACGAGCTCGAAGAGGAACTGTCCGCCTCCGTCAGCGACATCGTCCGCGAGGTCAGGGAGGACGTCCGCGAGACCGTCCGCAGCCTGCGCGAGGAGCTGACCTGGGCGGCCAGGGAGATGCGCCGCAGCGAGCGGGAGGCTGGGGAGGAGGCGCGGGACGCCGCACGCGAGCACGCCAGGGAGGCGCGAGAGGCCTCGAGGGCGCAGGCCCGGCAGGTCCGCGAGCAGTCCCGGCAGGCGCGGGAACAGGCAAGGGAGCAGGCCAGGCAGGCACGCGAAGAGGCGCTCGGCCGCGCGCAGTGGCTGCGGGAAGAGGCCGCGCACCTGCGTGAGGACGCCCGTGAGCGCTTCCGCTCCATGTTCGAATACGCCACCGGCGAGCGCGAGCAGGGGCCGGAGGCCGGCGAATCCCGCGAAGGTGAACCCGGCGGGAAGGGCGGCTACGACTGGGGCGGCTGGCTCGGCGGCGAGTGGTCGCGCTGGACTGACTGGCCGGGCCGCAGGAGCTGGCCGGGGCCGCGCGACATGGCGGCGTTCCGCGACCTCGAGCGGCTGGCCAGGCAGTTCGCCACCGATCTGCGCAAGGTGGCCTGGGACTCCGGCGCCGTCGGCGGTGACGTCATCGTCTCGCTGCGCGACATCCTCGAGGACACCCTCAACCGCATCAAGACCGAGGTGTTCGGCCTGCACGAGGAGCCCGCACAGGACGCCGCCGCCGCGGACGCGACGGGCTCAGCCGATGCGGACGCTGCCGCGGCCGCCCCGGGCGAGCCCGCCCCGGGCGCCGCACAGGCACCAGGGGCCGCGGCGGCTCCAGATGCGGCCGCCACTGCGGACGCTCCGCCACCGGACGACCAGGCAACTCGATGATGCGGGATACTTTCCCCCCGCACGTGGTGGGAAAGTATCCCGCGTGATGCGCACGCCCGCTCAGGGGGTGAAGACGATCTTGCCGGTGTGGGTCCCGTGCATCATGGCGGCGAACCCCTCGGCGGCGCTGGCGAGCGGGAGCACCCGGTCGATCAGCGGGCGGGTGCCGGTCTGTTCGCAGAACCGGAGCAGCCTGGCAAGCTGCTCGCGGGTGCCCATGGTCGACCCGACGACCGAAAGCTGGGTGAAGAAGACCCGGTTCAGCTCGGCAGGCGGAATCTCGCCGCTCGTGGCGCCGGAGACCACGATCCGCCCGCCGGGACGCAGCGACCGCAGCGAGTGCGCCCAGGTGGCCTGGCCGACCGTCTCCATGACGACGTCGACCCGTTCCGGCAGCCGACCGCCGGTGGGAAACGCCTGGTCGGCGCCCAGCTTGAGCGCCGCGTCGCGCTTTGCCTCGCTGCGGCTGGTCACCCACATCCGGTAGCCGGCCGCCCGGCCTAGCAGGACCAGCGCCGTGGCGACGCCGCCGCCCGCCCCCTGCACGAGGATGGTCGCGCCCGGCTGGACGCCGGCCTTGTCGAACAGCATCCGGTACGCGGTCAGGTACGCGGTGGGCAGGCAGGCGGCCTCCTCGAAAGACAGCGCCGCGGGCTTGGGCAGCAGGTTGCGCCTGGGGACAGCGACCAGTTCCGCGAACGTGCCGTCGTAGCGTTCGGACAGCAGCGAACGGCGCGGGTCGAGCGTCTCGTCGCCGCCGCCCGCGTCGGGGTCGGCGACCACCGCGTGCACGACGACCTCGTTGCCGTCCTGGTCGAAGCCGGCGGCGTCGCAGCCGAGGATCATCGGCAGCAGGTCGGCCGACAGGCCGATCCCGCGCAGCGACCAGATGTCGTGGTGGTTGAGCGCGGCCGCCTTGACGGTGACCGTCGTCCATCCGGCCGGCGCGAGGGGATCCGGCCGCTGTCCTGTCTCAAGCCCGCTGAGCGGGTTCTCGGCATCGATGCGCGCGGCGGTGACGGCGAACATGAGCACGACCCTACAGGCAGCGGGCCCGGGGGACTAGCCGGGGACTGGCCGCGGGCGACGCCGTCGGCGCGGGCCTGGGCGACGCCGCGGTGATCGCTCCAGGTACGGGGTTGCCCGTTGGTACATTGTGCCGTGACCGGCGTGGTGCCGGCACGGCGAGCGGCCATCTGTGTAATACTCAGGACCGCCACAAGCCCATTACACCATCGTCTCCGCAGCTAGGACTCGCGAGTGGATCTTTCCTCCTACGCCGAACTCGCGGTGCGGCTCGTGAACACTGCCAGCCTCGGGCACGAGGGCGGCGACCTGCTCACCACCCTGGACGGGCTGCGCTCGCTCGTCGCCGACCGGGAGCACCTGAACCACGGCATCACCCGCGCGGACCTCGAGGCGCTGCGCCAGCTGCGGGACGAATTCCGCGCCTTCTTCGTCTCGAGCTCGCAGGGGGACGGCGCGGCGGCGGCGGCCCGGCTGAACGAGCTTTTGATGCAGTACCCGGTGCACCCGCAGCTGTCCGGGCACGACGGGCAGCCGTGGCACGTGCACTACACCGAGAGCGGCTCCATGTCCGACAAGTACGCCGCGGGCGCGGCGATGGGGCTCGCGGTCCGGCTGGCCGAACTCGGCCTGGACCGGTTCGGTGTCTGCCAGGCGGCCCCGTGCCAGGGCGTGTTCATCGACACCTCCGCCGGGCGGACCAGGCGGTACTGCTCAGAACGGTGCACGAACAGGGCCAACGTCACCGCGTTCCGCGCCCGCAAGCGCGAAGAGCCCCAGGCTTAGCGATAAGCGCGGTACGACCAGCGCTGCTCGTGAATTCCTTCACAAGCCATGCCAATCCATAATACCCGCCGATCGCGGAGCGTAAGCTCCGTAATCGCGGACTCACAGGCAATTACCGTGACATCACCGTGTGACGTCACATATGTGTCATTATTGCGGCCGATCGCGGGATGTAAGGCACTGACCTGCGTTATAAAACCGAATCCACGGCAACACTTCTCATAGGCGATGATCATCTCTACGATGATCTCACTCTGCTCATATGACGCGCTCACTCGCTTAGGCGGGCCTCGCAGGGGCGGGTGGCAGGCCCCTCGGGGCACGATCGAGAAAAGAGCTATCGGTCATGGCATCTAGAAGTCAGCTCATTAAGCCGGGCGACGTCGGCCTGAAGAGAGAGATCGGGCTGATCGGGGCGACCTGGGCATCTGAGACCTCCATCATTGGCTCCGGCTGGCTGTTCGGGTCGTTGTACGCCGCGCAGGCGATCGGCGGTGCGGCGATCATCGCCTGGATCATCGCCGGCGTCGCGGTCATCATCCTGGCGCTGGTGCACGCGGAACTGGGTGGCATGTACCCGGTGGCCGGCGGCACGGCGCGGTTCCCGCACCTGGCGTACGGGCCGGGGGCCGGCATCTCGTTCGGCTTCTTCTCCTGGCTGCAGGCCGTCACGGTGGCGCCGATCGAGGCCTTCGCGGTGATCCAGTACGCCTCCTACTTCTGGCCCTCGATCTTCGACGTCAACACCACGAACGTGACCCACATCGGGTTCGTGATGGAACTCATCCTGATGGCGATCTTCACCGCGGTGAACTTCATCGCGATCAGGTGGCTGAACTACATCTTCAGCGGGATCACGTGGTGGAAGGTCGCGATCCCGATCATCACGATCATCATCTTGTTCCCGAAGTTCCACAGCGCGAACCTCTCGGCCGGCGGCGGCTTCTTCCCGACGGGCATCGGGTGGAAGGACCTGTTCGGCGCGCTGCCGGGAACGGGCATCGTGTTCGCCTACCTCGGCTTCGAGCAGGCCGACCAGCTCGCCGCAGAGGTCAAGAACCCCAAGCGCAACCTGCCGGTGGCGATCATCATCTCGATCGTCCTCGGCACGCTGATCTACGTGCTGCTCCAGCTGGTGTTCATCGGGGCCACCCCTTCCGACCTGCTGCACCACGGCTTCGCGGGCATCCCGCCGACGAACGAGATCGCGATCGGGCCGTTCGCCGGGCTGGCCGCCGCGGTCGGATTGAGCGTGTGGGCCGGGTTCCTGCGGACCGACGCGTTCATCTCGCCGTTCGGCACCGGCGCGATCTACGTGACCGCCACCTCGCGTGTCAGCTACGGCCTGTCCAGGAACAGGTACTACCCGGGCGTCTTCAGCAGGGTGGACAAGCGGGGCATTCCGTGGTTCGGCATGATCGTCGCGTTCCTCGCCGGCCTGGTCTTCGTCTTCCCGTTCCCCAGCTGGCACTCGCTGGTCGGCCTGGTCACCTCGGCGAGCGTGCTGATGTACGCGGGCGCGCCGCTGGCGATGGGGGCGTTCCGGCTGCGGCTGCCTGAGGCGGAACGGCCGTACAGGCTCCCCGGCGGGATCGTGGTCGCCCCGATCGCGTTCATCATCGCGAACCTGATCATCTACTGGTCGGACTTCGAGACGCTGTGGAAGCTGGGGATCGCAATCGTGCTCGGCTACATCGCCATCCTCTTCTACCGGGCGGACCGGCCGGAGCTGAAGAAGATCGACTGGGCGCGCTCGGCGTGGATCGGCGTCTACCTGGTGGGGATGGGCATCATCTCCTGGCAGGGCAGCTACGGCCCGGACAACACCGGCCGTCTGGCGTACCCGTGGGACATCCTCACGGTCGCGCTGTTCAGCATCGCGATCTACATCTGGGCGGTGTACAGTTCACAGTCCGCCACGGAGATCGAGGCGAAGATGGCGGAGCAGGCCGCGCCGGCCGAAGAGCCGGAAGCGGAGGCGGCCGCCGCCTGACGGCAAGCACCCGGCGCCGGGCCCCGCATCCCCTGGGCAGGGAGCGGGGCCTGGCGCAGTCAGGGGCGCTCGTTCGGGATAAAGACCTGCGGAACTGGGTGCGGCGGGAACGGCCAATAGCGTGCCAGCACCCGGCCGACGATCATTTCCTCGGGCACCGGGCCGAAGCGGGAGCTGTCGGCCGCTCCCCCGGCCGGGTTGTCCGACGCCAGCCACCAGCCACCGTCCACGCGCCGGACAGCGCGCTTGACTAGCAGGAAACCGGCGCGGGCCGGATGCCACGCCAGCACCACCTGGCCCGGGCGTACCCGGCGGGTGCGCCACGCCACCAGCCAGTCGCCGGGCTGCAGGGCGGGAAGCATGGAGTGTTCGGCGACTTCGACGCGCAGCAGCGGCCAGCGCTTGAGGCAGGCGTGCACGATCCTCTCCCGGCGGGGCGGAGTAGTGTCGGAACTGAAACCTTACTGATCCGGTATGGAGAAAGGGAATCGATGAGGCTGCTCACCTGGCTCCTGGCGCCGAAGTCCGTCGCCCATGCGCACTGCGACCTGCCCTGCGGCGTCTACGACCCCGCGCAGGCCCGAATCGAGGCCGAGTCTGTCAAGGCCATCGCCGAGAAGTACGCCGCCAACAGCGACCCGGAGTTCCGGACGCGGGCGCTGATCATCAAGGAGCAGCGGTCCGAGCTCGTCAAGCACCACCTGTGGGTGCTGTGGACGGACTACTTCAAGCCGCCGCACTTCGAGAAGTACCCGCAGCTTAACCAGCTCTTCAACGAGGCGACCAAGCTGGCGGGCGCGGGCGGCACGAAGGGACACGTCGACGTGGCCACGGCCGACGAACTGCTGGCCAAGATCGAGGAGATCAGCAAGATCTTCTGGGAGACGAAGCAGGCCTGAGCGGGGCCTGCCACGCCGCGGTGGCAGCGCCGTTCCAGTGCGGGGAACGGCGCTGCCACCACTCGTTTAGTGGCTAGTGAGGCTGCTGACCAGCGGTTACCCTCGCGGCGTACCATTGAGAACCGTGTGGCGCGTCGGGAGCATGCGCAGATGACGGTAAGTTGCAATCAGTGGCCGACGGCGACCGCCGGCCCGTGACATGACCGACGGAGAGACGTGACAGAAGACACCGCCGCCGCCACGAAAGTGCCTGGCGGGCCCGGGGCCGCGGACGGCCGTGACACAGCCGACCATGTGCACGTGCGCATGCCCGCGGAGAGCGCGTACCTGTCCGTGCTCCGGACAGCGGCCGCCGGGCTGGCGGCGCGGCTCGACTTCACCCTGGACGAGATCGAGGACCTTCGCATCGCGATCGACGAGGCGTGCGCGATGCTGCTCTCCCAGGCCATCCCTGGCACCGACCTGGAATGCGGCTTCGAACTCGGCGCCGACGAGGTGACGATTACGGTGTCGGTCACCGCCGCCCATGCCAGGATGCCCGCGCGCGACACGTTCGCGTGGACCGTGCTGTCCGCGCTCGCCGGATCCGTCGACTCCCGGCTCGGGCCGGGCGACCGGGTCGCGATCGTGCTGCAAAAGCGCCGAGGCGTGCCGGGGTCCGGGTGAGCAGCGAGTACGAGGTCCAAGTGACCGAGGAGTTCGAGGTCGCGGTCAGCGAACAGCTCCCGCCCCTGCCGCGCGCCGAGCATTCCGCGCCCGACCGGACGCAGGCGCGCGAGCTGTTCGAGCGGCTCGCCACGCTGCCGGCGGACGATCCCGAGCGCGCGCGGATCAGGGCGACTTTGGTGGAGCTGCACCTGCCGCTCGTCGAGTACCTGGCGCGGCGCTTCCGCAACCGCGGCGAGTGGCTGGACGACCTGACCCAGGTGGCGACCATCGGGCTGATCAAGTCCATCGACCGGTTCGACCTCGACCGCGGCGTCGAGTTCTCGACCTACGCAACGCCAACGATCGTCGGCGAGATCAAGCGGCACTTCAGGGACAAGGGCTGGGCGGTCCGGGTGCCGCGGCGGCTGCAGGAGCTCAAGCTGTCGCTCACCAAGGCGATCGGCGACCTCGCGCAGCGCGAGGGGCGCGCGCCGACCGTCAGCGAGCTGGCCGCGCACCTGCAGATGAGCGAGGAAGAGGTCCTGGAAGGCCTGGAGTCCGCCAACGCGTATTCCACCGTCTCGCTGGACGCGCCCGACTCCGGCGACGAGGACGCGCCTGCCGTCGCCGACTCGCTCGGGATGATCGACGATGCGCTCGAAGGGGTCGAGTACCGGGAGTCGCTCAAGCCGCTGCTCGAGCGGCTGCCGCCGCGGGAGAAGAAGATCCTGCTGCTGCGGTTCTTCGGCAACATGACGCAGTCGCAGATCGCCGCCGAGCTCGGCATCTCGCAGATGCACGTGTCCCGGCTGCTCGCCAGGACGCTCGCTCAGCTCCGCGAAGGGCTCACGATCGACGACTGACCGGGTAGGACAGGGCGCGCACGCTCGCCGGGGCAAGCAGCGCGGCAAGGCCGGCGATGGCAAGCACCAGGCCGGGAATGCCCCAGTCGAACCGGTGGGCCTGCAAGAGGAAAGCGGCGACCGCGCCGGCGAAGAACTGCGTCATCAGCGCCGGGGTGCGGCTCCACGGCCGCACGCGGGCGACCCCGACGGCGATTGCGGCCAGCCCCGCGACCGCGATGAACTCAAGTACGGTGATCGCGATCCCGCTTGACGTCTGGTAGGCCCGCCCTGCCGCGGTGTCCGCGGCGGTGAGCACGCCCGCCACGGCCAGGCCCGCCGCCTCCACGGTCAGCAGCAGGGCGGCCGGCAGCAGCAGCGGTGCCCGGCGCGGCGGAGCGGAGGGCGGGGGCTCGGGCGAGGCCG
>NZ_JASIAL010000002.1:0-11307 GCF_030042015.1 Trebonia sp.
ACCTGCGTCACAAGCAATTGTTTGTGTCAGTGTCTGACATTAGCATGTGATCTATTACGTCACCCACTGACGTAATAGCCGCAGCAGCAAGGGAGCTGTCACATGCCAGGACGAGTAGCAGGCAAGGTCGCCTTCATCACCGGCGCGGCGCGCAGCCAGGGCCGCAGCCACGCGATCCGGCTGGCCCAGGAGGGCGCCGACATCATCGCGATCGACATCGCCGGGCCGGTCAAGTCCGTGACGGGATACCCGCCCGCCACCGAGGAGGACCTGGCCGAGACCGTCAAGGAGGTCGAGGCGCTCGACCGGCGCATCGTCGCGCACAAGGCCGATGTCAGGGACACCACAGGACTCAGGCAGGCGCTCGACGACGGCGTCGCCCAGCTCGGCAGGCTGGACATCGTCTGCGCCAATGCCGGCATCTTCCAGACCAGCCCCGCGCTCGAGCTCGACGACGCAGGCTGGCAGGAGACGATCGACATCAACCTGACCGGTGTCTGGAACACCGCCAAGGTCGCACTGCCGCACCTGATCGCCAACAACGGCGGGTCGATCATCATGACGAGCTCGCTGGCCGGCCTCAAGGCGCTCGGCAACTCCATCCACTACAACACCGCCAAGCACGGTGTCGTCGGCATCATGCGGTCGCTGGCGAACGAGTTCGCCCAGTACAACATCCGGGTCAACAGCGTCCACCCGACCACGGTGAACACGATCATGATCCAGAACGAGCAGGTCTGGGGCCTGTTCCAGCCCGACAACCCGCACCCGACCCGGGAGTCCGCGGCACCGGTCTTCCAGGCGCTGAACGCGCTGCCGATCCCGTGGGTGGAGCCCGTCGACATCAGCAACGCGGTGCTCTTCCTCGCCTCGGACGAAGCCCGCTACATCACCGGCGTGACCCTGCCAGTCGACGCGGGCGCTTTCATCAGGTAAAAGGAGAACGACGAACATCATGGCAGGACGAGTAGCAGGCAAGGTCGCCTTCATCACCGGCGCGGGACGCGGCCAGGGCCGCAGTCACGCGATCCGGCTCGCCGAAGAGGGCGCCGGCATCATCGCCGTCGACATCCTGGGGCTCGGCGGGCTGGAGTCGCTGCTCGGCAGGGACCCGGACCTCGGCCCGATCTTCATGAACACGCTGCCCGTGGAGACCACGCAGCCGCGGGACATCAGCAACGCGGTGCTGTTCCTCGCCTCCGACGAGGCCCGGTACGTGACCGGGCTTGAGTTCACGGTCGACGCCGGGAACACGATCCGATGAGCGAGCGCCGCGGCGGCCTGGGCGCGCTGGCACACGTCCGAGACCGGGTCCGCGCCCGCGTGGTGGGCCGGGAACGGGAGCTCGACCTTGTGCTCGCGGCCGTCGCGGCGGGCCGCGACATCATCCTGGAGGGCCCGCCCGGCACCAGCAAGTCGACCCTGCTGCGGGCGATCACCGCCGAGTGGGGCATCCCGCTCGTGTTCGTCGAGGGCAACGCGGACCTGACGCCGGCGAAGCTGGTCGGGCACCACAACCCGGCCCGGGTGCTGCGCGAGGACTACAGCGCGGACAACTTCGTCGACGGGCCGCTGGTCGAGGCGATGCGCAACGGCGGGTTCCTCTACATAGAAGAGTTCAACCGGGCGCCCGAGGACAGCCTGAACACCCTGCTCACCGCGATGGCCGAACGCCGCATCGCCGTCCCCAGGGCCGGTGAGGTGGTCGCCAGGGACACGTTCCGGGTCATCGCGTCGATGAACCCCTACGACAACATCGGCACGACCCGGCTGTCCACCTCCGTGCACGACCGGCTGTGCCGGCTGGCGATCACGTACCAGGACGAGCAGGCCGAGCGGGGCATCGTGGCGCTGCGCGCGCCGCTGTCCGAGCTCAAGCCCGCCGTCTATGACCGGCTCGTCGCGGACGCGGTGGCGCTGACCAGGGCCACCCGCTCGCACGAGGACATCAGGCAGGGCAGCAGCGTCCGCGGCGCGATCGACCTGACGCTGGTAACCGGTGAGCTTCTCAAGCTCTATCCCGAACGGACCGTGGCGACTGTCCTAGACGAAACCCGCTACCGTGACGTGGTCTACGACGCGATGGTGGTCGCGCTCTCCGGCCGGATCTTCCTCGACGAGACCGTCGACGCCGCCCCCGAGCAGGTACTGCGGCAGATCTGGGAAGACCACTTCCTGCTCGGGCCGGCGGCGGCGGCCCCTGGTTGAAGAGCCGTAGCGGCGGACTCCCCCGTCCGCCGGCCTGGACAGGCGTCAGCGCGCCGCGATCCGGCCAGGGGCCTTCGGCCGCTGCGCCGCAAGCCGAAGGAGCTGACCGGGGAGCCGACGCTGCTCGACGTCTCGCCGGGCAGCGGCTCAGGGACGGTGCTGAGCGGCGGGCATCCAGGCAGCGGGAGGAATCCCCAGGCGGCGGGCAGCGGCGGGCCCGCCACGACCGACGAGGAGGAGGGAACGCTGGCCGCGATCACCGATCCGGCCGCCGTTCCGGATCCGGAGACGCTGCGCCGGGCGCGGGAGATCGCCGCGCGGCTGGCGGTGCCGCGGGCGCGGCGCGACCTGACCGCGCGCCGTGGCGCAGGCGAGCTCGCGAGCGTCCCCTACCGGGGCGGTTCTGACGACATCGACATGGACCGGACGGTGGAGCAGCTCGCGGAGCACCCGGTGCCAGAAGACGAGGACATCGTGGTGCGCGAGGCAGTCGCGACCCGTCGTTCGGTAGCACTGCTTGTCGATGTTTCCGGGTCGATGCGGGGAGAGCGGGTGCGGACAGCGGCGGCTACGGTCGGCGCGCTCGCGGCGGAGCTGGCGCGCGACGACCTCGCGGTGATCGCGTTCTGGTCGGACGCGGCGGTGCTGGCGCGCCTCGGGCGCCGGGTCGCGCCGCAGGAACTGGCGGCGTCGATCGCGGCGATACCAGCGCGCGGGCTGACGAATCTGGCGTTCCCGCTGCAAGTGGCGCGGCGCGAGCTCGCCAGGGTCCCGGCTCGTGACGCGAGGGTGCTGCTGCTGTCAGACTGCGTCCATAACGCCGGTCCCGACCCCCGGCCGTTCGCGGCGCGGCTGCCAAGGCTGGACGTCCTGCTCGACACGACCGGCGAGCAGGATCCCGACCTGGCCCGCGACCTCGCCCGGCTAGGCCGCGGCCGGCTCCGGAAGGTCCGCACCTACCGGGATGTAGCACCCGCCCTCAGTTCGTTCTTCAGCAGATAGAAACGGAGCCCCATGAGCGTCATCATCGTCGCCACCGCGTTCCCGGCCCCCGAGCACAAGGCCGAAGTCATCGCGGCCTTCGAGGCCGCCATCGCCCAGGTGCACAGCGAGGAGCCTGGCTGTGAGCTCTACGCGCTGCACGAGGGGCAAGACGGCCGCCTAGTCATGATCGAGAAGTACGCGTCGCAGGACGCGGTGGAAACCCACATCAAGGGCGCCGGCCTCGCGGACCTGCGGGCCGCCCTGGAGGGCAAGCTTGCCGGTCCCCTGGATGTGCAGGCGCTCGCCCCGCACCCGGCGGGGCTGGCGGGCAAGGGCGCGCTGTAAGCCCGCGTCCCGCGCGGTTTCGGAATTTGGCAAAAGGGTCGTGATGAGGTTATGGCTAACAAGTGGTTCGAGACCGTCGCGGTCGCGCAGCGGCGCGCCAGGAGGCGGCTGCCCAAGTCGGTGTACGGCGCGCTGGTGGCCGGCGCCGAGGCGGGCGTGACCAGCCGCGACAACGTGGCGGCGTTCTCCGAGCTGGGGTTCGCGCCGCATGTCGCGGGGCTGCCTGCCGCGCGGCAGATGGCCACGACCGTGCTGGGCCAGCCGATTTCACTGCCCGTGGTGATCTCGCCGACCGGGGTGCAGGCCGTGCACCCGGACGGCGAGGTCGCGGTCGCGCGGGCCGCCGCCGCCCGCGGCACCGTGATGAGCCTTTCGTCGTTCGCGAGCAAGCCGATCGAGGAGGTCGTGGCGGCGAACCCGCGGACGTTCTTCCAGATGTACTGGGTAGGCTCGCGCGATGACCTGGCGGCGCGGATGGACCGGGCCCGCAAGGCCGGCGCGGTCGGGCTGATCGCCACGCTTGACTGGTCGTTCTCGTTCGGCAGGGACTGGGGCAGCCCGCACATCCCGGAGAAGATGACGCTGCGCGAGATGCTCCGCATGGCGCCGGAAGGGCTGGCCCGCCCGGCCTGGTTCCTCGAGTGGGCCAGGACGGGGAAGTTCCCCGACCTGACCGTGCCGAACCTGCCGGCCGACGGCGGGCCGACGCCGACGTTCTTCGGCGCCTACGGGCAGTGGATGGGCACGACCCCGCCGTCCTGGGACGACGTGGCCTGGCTGCGCGAGCAGTGGGGCGGCCCGTTCATGCTCAAGGGCGTGACTAGGATCGACGACGCCAAGCGCGCCGTCGACGCGGGGGTGACCGCGATCTCGGTCTCCAACCACGGCGGCAACAACCTGGACGGCACGCCGGCCACGATCCGGCTGCTGCCCGACATCGCGCACGCGGTCGGTGACCAGGTGGAGGTGCTGCTCGACGGCGGCGTCCGGCGCGGCGGCGACGTGGTCAAGGCCCTCGCGCTGGGCGCCCGCGCGGTGCTGATCGGGCGCGCCTACCTGTGGGGTCTCGCCGCGGCCGGCCAGGCCGGCGTGGAGAACGTCCTCGACCTGATGCGCAGCGGCATCGACGCCTGCCTGCTCGGCCTCGGCCGCTCGTCGATCTCCGAGCTGTCGCCCGACGACCTGGTCATCCCGCCCGGCTTCACCCGCCGCCTCGGCGGCTGAGCGAGGCCCGGCCCGGGCCCGCCTCGCAGGCAACCCCAGCCCCGCTGGTACCACCATTCCCGCACCGCCCTCGTCCCGGCGCCGCCGACGAGGGAACGGGAAAGATCCTCGGCCCCCCAGCTCCGAAAAGCCTTCCCGATAACCGCCCTGCCCCCGTAGGCGCTCACTCAGGATTTCTGGTACTTCACCGCGTCCGCGTGGAAGGCCGCGAGCGCGTTCGCGTCGCCTTGCAGGAGCCAGTCATGGCCGGCGTACTTGTTGTAGTCGAACCAGATGAAGCCGATGATCTTCGGCGTCGTCTCCAGGCCGTGGAACAGGCTGTCGATCTGCGGGACGCGCTCTCGCCCGGGGTTCGCGCCGGTTTCCGTGATGAGGATGCTCTTGTCAGTGAAGGCGCTCAGCTGGCTGATCGTCCGGTCGAACACCGAGCTGAACGTGTCCGTGACAGTGAGGAAGTACCCGTCGAGCCCCACATACGTCACGTACTGGTTTCCCGGATACCACGGCTTAAGCGCGGTGGTACTGGGCAGCGAGACGTTCGGATTCCATATCCAGAGCACATTCCTGGCACCGTTCTCCCTGAAGATCGTCACGATGCGGCGCCACGCGGCCACGAACGTCGCCGCGGACGTGTGCGTATAACCCCAGTACCACCAGGGGCCGTTGAACTCGTGATCGAAGTCGATGGCTATCGGCGAGGAGTAGGCGGCCACCGCGCGCGCGTAAGCAATGAAATGCTTGTCCCACTTGCCGGCCGTGATCTGCGTCAGCGGAATGGTGTCGGAGTCGATCTGCACGAGGGGCAGGACCCCCTGCGCGCTGATCTTGGCCACCGTGGCCGGATGGAAGGCCAGCGTCATCGGCGTATACCACGACGCGATCTCGGCAGGTATTCCCGTTTCCTTCTCCAGCTGCCGGAACGTCGCCACGTCGTGCGGGAAATTGGGTGTCGTGTAACCGATGATCTTTTTCCCCAGCTGCATCTGGGCAATCGCCGGCATCGACCTCGGGTCCGCTTGAGCCGCGGCCTTGTCCGCGACTTGGCTGACGGCACTGCACGCGCTCACGGGAAGCACTGCCGCCGTGGCTATCGCCAGGACGCAAATGGCCCGGCGCATGCCGCTCCGCATGCCGCTCATACCGCGACCTCTGCCTTCTGCTGCCGGGTGCCCCATCCCGCTGCCGCCTTCTTGCACGTGAATATGCCGTACAGGCGAAGTATCTTGAGAAATGTCATTGACCAGGCGACCGCCAATATGCTGGCGCAGAACGTGTCAAGAAGATCGGCCATGCTGTCGTCGCTGCGCCGGTACTGAAATATCCGCATGGAACCCGCGTAAGCGAAGGTGGCCGCCGACCAGAGCATCAGCGGTATCACGTGCAGCCCGGCGTGCCAGTACGCCAGGCTCACGATCACCATGGTCGTCGAGACGAAGAGCGACCATACGGAGGCCACCGTGAAAAGCCAGCCCAGGGAGGCCACCGGCAGGTACCTGATCCGCCAGATGCTGCGGACGGTCGATCCTCTCATCCACCGCATCCACTGGCGCATGTGGTGGGAGAGGTTCTCAGGGAAAAGCGTGAACTGCACCGCCGTCGGCTGCTGAACCGTCCGTCCTTCGAGCAGGCTGAAGAGCGTGAGATAGGAGTCGTCTGACATGCTGACCGGACGGCCGAAGAACGTCTCCGACTCATAAGCCGTCAGGTACCGTCGCACGACGTCGCCCCGGTACAGCGCGAAAGTCCCGCGGTTGACCAGCACCTGCCCGCGCACGGACTGCGCCGCGCACACGGTCACCTGCCAGATGAGCTGGCGGCACGCGGCAATGCGGGTAAGCCAGTTCCGCTTCATGTTCAGGCCCATCTCGATCCCGGCCACGGAGGTCACTCTCCGGTCGACGAACGGCTTCAGGCCTTCGCCGATCGCCCGGCGTTCGAGGACGGTGTCTGAGTCCAGCGTCACGAAAATGTGCGCGTACGTGCTATTCCTGAACGCTATCGCCTGGGCGTGCCGCTTGCCGGAATTCGGCTGGCGGAGCCAGTGAAAGCGCACGCCGTATGGCCTCATCTGCCCCCAGTACGTGCGCACCCCTGGGTAAGCGACCGTCGACCCGTCGTCGATGACGACAACCTCTTGCGGAAGGCGTTCCTGCTCCATGACCGCGCGGATACACAGGTCAAGCGCGGCCGGATCCTCGTTGAAGACGGGAATGACCACGGTGACCCACAGGCTGTCCAGAACGCCCTGCTGCCGCGGCGTCACCGTGTAAGGCCTCTCCAGCCACGCCAGCGCATAGATAGCCAGGTTGTAGCCGAAGATCAGGATCCAGACAGCGATCACGGCTATCTGCATTGTGCCGTGCTCAGGGATAATCGCCCTGCGGACCGCCTCCGTGAATACCACCAGCGTGACCGCGAGTAGGAACAAGGGGACGCGCCAGAAAACGCGGAACGTGACACGCGGGATTTGCGTCACACGTCACCCGCCTTCCGGCCGCGGCGCCAGCCGAAACGGATCGCCATGCAGACGACGACGGCGACGGCCGTCCAGAATCCCAGGACACCGAGCTCAATGTGAATGAAAGTGCTCACGGGATCACCCTTTCCCATACTTCGCTTGGCGTCGCCGCATGCCCGGGCCACGGGACAACGGACACCCGCCGGTAATACAAAGAGTGCTGAAGGGCAGCTCTGACGATGTCGTAGTCCTGCGGCGCGAGCAGGTCATTAGCGTCTATCTCGACCACGCCGTAATAGCCCCGGGCGATCCCGTCCGACGCCGCCGCCAGTCCGGTCAGCCCGTCGAGAGCCGCGGTCGCCGGAGAGGTCACCTGCGTGGCGCTGAGCTGCAGGTAATATTGCGAAACGCTCGTCGCGTACATAAGGCACGGGCAGCCGTCCGCGGAGATGGCGGCGGCCATGGCCGGCATCGTCTTGCTGAACGAAGGCCACGTCGCGTAAAGGAAGTCCGCCTGGGATTGCCCGGGAATGACCAGGACGACCGCCGCGAGCGCGGTCATCGCCGCGGCCCAGGCCGGCTTGACATCGATCCGCGACATGCGCTGGATCGCGTACCCGCCGATGATGCAGGCGAACCACGCGCCGAAAACCACGTGCTTGTGCAGGGACGTCGTGGTGGCGATCCTGGCCTGCTCCAGCGGTGCCAGCGCGGCGGCGGCCAGCAGCACTGCCGCGAGGGTGAACCTGCGCCTGCCATCGCTCAGCGAAAGGAAGGTACCGAGTGCGGCGATCACCACCAGCGCGCCCAGCCAGCCCCAGGACATCAGCAAGACGGCTTCCGGGGTGGAGTTCGACGGCAGCTTCCTGGCGACGGTCGTGAACATGATGCCGTGCACGTACTGGGATCCGGCGACGTGCAGTGCGCAGGCCAGCAGGATCGCCACGTATCCGGTAAGGCGGAGGCCGCGGAAGATCCCCCGGCGAACGCCGCCGCGAGCCACCAGGCCCGCTAGCGCGAAAACAACAGGGTCCCACAACACCGCCGCGTATTTCGCCGCGTCGGCGAGCACGATCAGCACCGCGGCGAGGATCAGCAGGAACTCGCCAACGCGTCCCGATGCGCGGACAGTCAGCCAGCTCGCGGCCGCCAGCAGGAACAAGGCCATGGCATCGTAGGTGGCGAACGCCCCGAGCACCTGCGTCATGCCGAAGACGGCGAACAGGGCGGCGCCGCCGATGCCGGCCATCCGGCCATAGAGCCGGCCGCCGGTGCCGTACAGGCAGCACGTCGCCGCCAGCATGAAGCAAAGCGACAGGATCCGGGCGCCGGCGAGGCCGTCGACAGCCGCCAGCGCCGCCAGCGGCGGGTAAACGACAGGCGCGCCTGAGAAGTACGAGGGGAAGTCAGGGACCGGCGTGCCGCGCAGCCAATGCGACCATTCCAGGCGCCCGGCCCATATATACAGCGCCTCGTCCTGAAATGCCGTGTTGCTCCAGACGAGCCGCAGCGAAAGCCCGGCCTGAACGAGCAGGATCACGAAGAGCTGCCACGGCAGGCGGGTGGCCAGCCAGCCGCGCGGCTCGCGAGCCGGAAGCGGCAGCTCACCGGTGACCCATGGCGGCAGCCTGACCTTGGGCGCGATACCCAAAGCGGTCGCCTCGGCCTGCTCACCCGCGACGGTCCGCAGATGCCCGAGCCCGGCAAGCTGCGCGCCGGTGCGCGGGCCGGTGTAAGCGGGAGAGGCCGGCTGCTCACGGTCGACCCGCAGCCTTACCACCCCCTGTGACATGAGATCATCGCTGGCTCAGCTGTGGCATCGCAGGCATCGCCTATACACAAGGATGTGTGATCTCGACGCCCGCGAACCCGGTTATGCGGATCGTGTCAGGAAAAGTCCGGTTGTGAGCGATGCCAGCGCGGCGCGCACGCGGCAGCTAGCGGGGCGTGGACCCGGCCGGGCCGGCAGCGGAAGATAGAGCACATGCGTTTCGTCCACGACAACCTGCCGCAGCGGGTCTGCTTCGGATCAGGCGAGGCCGCCGCGAGCCTGCAGCGCGAGATAGCCAACCTCAACACGTCGCGGGTCATGGTGATCGCCGCCGAGGCCGAAAAGGACCTCGCCGAGGGGATCACGAAGAGCCTGCCGATCGCGATCTGGCACGACGACGTGGTGATGCACGTCCCGGTCCCTGTCGCCGAGCACGCCCGCGAGGCCGCGGCGACAGCGAACGCGGACGTCCTCGTCAGCGTCGGCGGCGGGTCGACGACCGGCCTGGCCAAGGCGGTCGCGATGACCACCGGCCTGCCGGTCGTCGCGGTGCCCACCACCTACGCCGGGTCCGAGGCGACCCCGGTGTGGGGCCTGACCGAGGGCGCGCGCAAGACCACGGGCATCGACCCCGTCGTGCTCCCGAAGGTCATCGTCTACGACGCCGCGCTGACCCTGTCCCTGCCCGTCCCGATGAGCGTGGCGTCGGGCCTGAACGCGCTCGCGCACTGCGTCGACTCGATGTGGGCGCCGAACGCGGACCCGATTAACGCCGCGTTCGCCGCCGAGGGCATCCGCTCGCTGGCCGAAGGCCTGCCACGGGTCGTCGCGGACCCGTTCGACCTGGACGGCCGCGAGCACGCCCTGTACGCGGCCTACCTGTCCGCGACCGCGTTCGCGTCGGCGGGTTCGGGGCTGCATCACAAGATCTGCCACGTGCTCGGCGGCGCGTACAACCTGCCGCACGCCCAGACGCACGCGGTCGTCCTCCCCTACGTGCTCGCCTTCAACGCGCCCGCCGCCCCCGAAGCCGAGCGGCGGATGGCGCAGGCGTTCGGCGCCAGCCGGGCGATCGACGGCCTGCAGGACCTGCGGCGCGAGCTGGACGCTCCCCGCGCGCTGGCCGACTACGGCTTCACCGAGGACGCCATTCCCGCGGCGGCCGAAGCGATCCTGCCGGCCGTGCCGCCGACCAACCCGCGCCCGGTGACCGGGCAGGACCTGCGCCGCCTGCTCCGCGCCGCCTGGTCAGGCGCTGACCCAAGGGAAAAGAGCTAAGCTAAGCCGTGCCCAGGGAGGTCCACCCGGACCAGGCGCCGTTCACCTGCGCCTGGTAGGCCGCGGCGAGCCGCTAAGACGATGAAGAGGTGCAGGTAGCGGCTGATCGCTGTCAGCGTTTCGTCGCTGACCTTGCCTAGCGGCCGCCCGGCTCGCTGGTCGGACATGGCGCGGACCTGCTCGGTCATCGCATAGGAGATCTGCTTCAGGCCGGTTCGGTGGTCCGCTGGGACCTCGATGTGATGAGCGAGGCCGCGGTCCCGGCTGGTGAGCGGCACCGCGAGGAACAGCCCGGGAATCACCGAGTACCGGTGGTGCGACACCACCACGACCGGACGGATGCCGCCCTGTTCCCGCCCGGCTACCGGACTAAGGTCGCACAGCAGTACCTCGCCGCTGGTCACGAGTTGTATTCCGGGTACTCGTCGGCGGCGGTGGAGGCTAGGTCACCGAGGCCCGCCGATGTCCACTCGGCGGCTTCGGCCTGATACGCCGCCATCTCCTCCCGGCTCGCAGCCAGCCTGCGGTAGCCGGCTTCGATGCCCTGCCACATCATCTCGTCCATCATCGCCCGCAGCTCAGCGCCCAGGCTCCGGCCGTTCGCCGCGGCCTGCGCGGCGAGCCGGTCCCGCAGCTCAGTTTCTACGCGTATGGTCGTCATAGCCATGAAAGAAGTATACGTCAATAGCGTATATGACCCTGCTCGCCGCCGCGGCGCTCGGGAACAGGGAACGGAACTTGCGCCATGACGGTACGGTCTGCCGGATCTTTTCACGCTCCGTTCTATCCATTTCAATGGTACCCTCTATGGTATGCATGCAGCCATCGACAAGGCAGGCCGGCTGGTTATTCCGAAGGTCCTGCGGGACAGCCTGGGCCTAGTGCCTGGCGAGGTCGAAGTGACCCCGGACGGCGCCGGGCTGCATATCGAGCCGCTGGCCAACGACTACCTAACGGACGAGGACGGCTTGCTCGTTATCCCGGCCGCCGATGTCACCGTGAGCGACGATCTCATCCGGACGCTCCGCGATGCCGACCA
>NZ_JASIAL010000150.1:0-4570 GCF_030042015.1 Trebonia sp.
CAACGGGCGGGAACCCAGGTCTGCGAGCCCGTCCACCGGTTCCGTCTGGACACTCCCGCCGACACTCTCAGCACCGTGCTGCCTGCCCTGGCGAAACTGCGCGCCGTCCCCGGGATGACCTCGACCCAGGGTCCCTGGTGCACCGTCGAAGGGGACATCCCCGCGGCCCAGGTCCACGAGCTGCGCCAGCAGATCCCGTACCTCACCCGTGGCGAAGGCGTCCTGGAAACCACCTTCGACCACTACGAACCCGTCCATGGCCCGCCCCCTACCCGCCCCCGGACCGACGATAACCCGCTCAACCGGGAGGAATACCTGCAGCGCGTCACGCGCCGCATCTTCCTGGACAGAAACGACGCCCGGCAGACAGCCCAATGAGGAGGAAAGCACACCGCGTTCGAGTGGCCGCTCGCGCAGCAGCACATCCACTCCCGGACCGACGCCGCCGAACTCCCAGGAAATTCGAAAACGATCTTGTATCATTTATTGTTCTACATAGAACGGGTGTGCTATAATCGAGGTAAGCCTGAGAAGAAGACCCGGTTCGGGGGTGATCCAGCATGTGCACCGGAAGCGAAGGCGAGAACGGCGGCACGCCGCGCAGCGTTGCCGACGCGCTGCGGCTGCTGGGCGCGGGGCTGGACTTCCTGAACTCCCCGGCCGGTGATGAGCTTGCGACCGCCGCCCTCGGGGAGGTGCTGGTCTCGCTGGGCGGGCTGCGGGCGAAGTTCGCCGCGGCGCACGCGGCGTTCCTGCGCCGGTTCGACGCGGCCGGCGCCCACGACGCCGACGGGTACGGGACCCCGGCCTCCTGGCTGGCCGCCAGGACCCAGATGACCAGGAAGGACGCCAAGGCCGCGGCCCGGCAGATGCGCCGGCTCAGCGCCCACCCCGGCGTGGCCGGCGCGATGGCCGCCGGGCAGGTCTCCGAGTCGTGCGGACTGCAGATCACCGAGCTGGCCAGGAAGCTCCCCGAGGAGCTGCGCGCCCAGACCGGCACGATCCTGCTGCAGGCCGCGGCGGCCGGCGCGTCCGTGGATGACCTGACGCTGATCGCGGCGGCCGCCTGGGAGCAATGGCGCGCCCAGCACCCCGACCCCGACGACGATGATGACGGGTTCGACGACCGCTACCTGGCGGCCGGCACCACGTTCGGCGGCGCCGCCGTCCTCCGCGGCAGCCTCACCCCCGAATGCGGCGCCGCCGTCCAGGCGGTGCTGGAGGCCCTGGGCAAGAAGGCCGGCCCGGAAGATCACCGCACCGAAGGGCAGCGTTTCCACGACGCGCTGCGGGTAACCCGTGCGGGGCTGGACTTCCTGAACTCCCCGGCGGCCGCCGATCTCGACACCGCTGCCATCGGGGAGGTGCTGGTCTCGCTGGGCGGGCTGCGGGCCAGGTTCGCCGCGGCGCACGCCGCTTTCCTGCGCCGGTTCGACGCGGCCGGCGCCCACGACGCCGACGGGTACGGGACCCCGGCCTCGTGGCTGGCCGCCAGGACCCAGATGACCAGGAAGGACGCCAAGGCCGCGGTCCGGCAGATGCGCCGGCTCAGCGCGCACCCCGGCGTGGCCGGCGCGATGGCCGCCGGGCAGGTCTCGGAGTCCTGCGGGCTGCAGATCACCGAGCTGACCAGGAAGCTCCCCGAGGAGCTGCGCGCCCAGACCGGGACGATCCTGCTGCAGGCCGCGGCCGCGGGCGCCTTGCCGGAGGACCTGGCGCTGATCGCGGCGGCCGCCTGGGAGCAATGGCGCGCACAGCACCCCGACCCCGACGACGACGACGGCGGGTTCGACGACCGCTACCTGGCCGTCGGCACCACGTTCGGCGGCGCCGCCGTCCTCCGCGGCAACCTCACCCCCGAATGCGGCGCCGCCGTCCAGGCGGTCCTGGAGGCGCTCGGCAAGAAGGCCGGCCCCGAAGATCACCGCACCGAGGGGCAGCGTTTCCACGACGCGCGTGCGCCACGAGGCGCACTGCCGTATCGCCCGCGTAGCGGGCGCGGACTGGAGGAGGTGTCCGTGGGTCTGATGGCTTACCTGGATCCGTGAGGTGAAGGGGACAGCAGCATGCCAGTAAACCGGCAGTCGTGCCCAGGCGTACGGGGCGACGTGCCGGGAGGCCCGCGCGATATGGCGAAAGCCTGATTGCCTGAATCCCAGTTTCCAGAAGGCGCAAGTGGACGCCCGCCGGAAAGACGCCTGAAACCGGTGCCGGCCCCTGCCGCAGGATAAACGGCGTGCCTGCGGTAATCCTCCGGGGTGCTGGAGCGATGCCCAGTGAGGGCATTGAAGGAGACGGACGGGACGCCTAAGTCGCGCTAGATACGTACGGCAGTGTGAACGTGGGATCGACCCGGCGGGCGCGAGCCTGGCGGGCGACGGAGTGCCCGTAGTAGTCGCCGGGGTGACGTCCGGCCAATCTGGTGACCGGGAAAGCCGGTCCACAGGGCGAAGGGGCACAGGCGATTGAGGGCTCCAGACCATGAGGGATGCGTAATGCAGGAAGCCGCAGTGGTGCTGAGCGTTCTCCGCGACCGCGGCAGGAAGGGCCTGCCGCTGATGCAGTTGTACCGGCAGATGTTCAACAAGGATCTGTACCTGCTGGCCTACGGGAACATCTACTCCAACCAGGGAGCGATGACGCCGGGGGCCAGCGCGGAAACCGCCGATGGCATGTCCGAGGGCAAGATCGACCAGATCATCGAGCTGATGCGGCACGAGCGGTACCGGTTCTCCCCGGCCCGCCGCATCTATATCCCGAAAAAGAACGGGAAGCTCCGGCCTCTGGGCCTGCCGTCATGGTCTGACAAGCTGGTCGGCGAGGTGGTGCGCCTCCTGCTGGAGGCGATCTACGAGCCGCAGTTTTCCGGCCGGTCGCACGGATTCCGGAAGGGACGCGGGTGCCACACCGCTTTGCGGGAGGTCCGCGACACCTGGCCCGGAACCGTGTGGTTCATCGAGGGAGATATCTCCGACTGCTTCGGATCCCTGGATCATCAGATCCTGCTCAAGATCCTCGCGGAAAAGATCGGTGACCAGCGGTTTCTCCGGCTGATCCGTCACATGCTCCAAGCCGGGTACCTCGAAGACTGGGAATACCACGACACGCTCAGCGGCACGCCGCAAGGCGGCGTGGTATCCCCCATCCTGAGCAACATCTACCTGGACAAGCTCGACAGATTCGTCGAGCAGGAACTGATCCCGCAGTACACACGGGGAGCCAGCCGGGCACGCAATCCCGCCTACCGCAAGACGGCGAAACGGCTGGCAATGGCGCGGCGGCACGGGGACCGGGCAGCGGCCCGGGACCTGACACAGCAGCTGCGCGCGCTCCCCGTCGGCGACCCGGCAGACCCCGGCTTCCGGCGGCTGCGGTACCTCAGGTACGCAGACGACCACCTGCTGGGACTGGCCGGGCCGCGGGCCGAAGCCGAGCAGATCAAGGGCAGGCTGGCAGCGTTCCTCCGGGAGACCCTCGGACTGGAACTCAGCCAGCACAAGACCCTGATCACCCACGCCAGGACAACACCGGCGCGGTTCCTCGGCTACGACATCACCGTCCAGCACCGCAACACCAGGATCACCTATGGCCGCCGGTCGGCTAACGGGGCTATCGCGCTGCGGGTCCCGCCGGACGTGATCAAGGCCCAGTGCGCCCGCTACCGGTACCACGGCAAACCATGGCACCGGCCCCGGCTCCAGAACCTGCCCGACTACGACATCGTGCGGGTCTACGGAGCCGAATACCGGGGCGTCGTGAACTACTACCGGCTCGCCCAAGATGCCGGGCGGCTCCAGCGGCTGCGCTGGTACGCCGAGACATCAATGCTGAAAACGCTGGCCGCCAAGCACAAGTCCACCGTCACCAAGATGGCCGCCCGGTACAAGACCACGGTCATCACCAGCGACGGCCCCCGGACCTGCTTCGAGGCCAGGCTGACGCGGGAGGGCAGGAAAGACCTGGTAGCACGATTCGGCGGGATCATCTTGCGGCAAGACCGGCGCGCGGTCATCCGCGACCCTGCCCCGGTCCCGGTCATCACCCCGCGCAAGGAGCTTATCCACCGGCTCCGCGCGCACTGGTGCGAGCTGTGCGAACGCGGCGCCACGGTAGCCATCCACCAGGTCGCCGCGCTCAGCCACCTGGGCAAACCGGAACCAGGTCAGCCCGCGTGGGCGGCCCTCATGGCGAAAATGCGGCGCAAGACCCTCGTGGTCTGCGCCCCATGCCATGCCTACATCCACGCGAACCCCGTCGCGAACGCGGCATAAATCGCTGGAGAGCCCGGTGCGCTTAACGGCGCACGCCGGGTTCGGAGGGAGGCTGCCCGGAAAAGGCCCGCCAAGCGGGACCTCGCCGGGCAGCCCACCCTACTGCAGGAGGGCTGTGAGCTGCTGATCCGGGCCAAGATGGTGCCCGGCCGGGCCGGCGCTGACACCCACGTGCACGTGCACGTGCCGCTGTCGGCGCTGCGCGACCTGCCCGGCGCCTCCGAACTGGAGGCCGCCTGGCTGGCCGCCCAGCTCGGCGAGCCCGGCTACCTGACCGGCAAGGACGCCGAAGCCGCGGC
>NZ_JASIAL010000151.1:0-7416 GCF_030042015.1 Trebonia sp.
CCGGGCCGCCTGTACAACTATCTGCAAGAGAGATGACGTATGCCAAAGAATGTCAGGTGCTCCAGGCGGTTCACTAAGTCTCAACTGTCGCGCGTCAAATGCTTGCAGCCTTGAAGATGGTTCACCCCGGCCGCGACGGAGGAGCGATTTGATCACCCCACGGCACTCTTCGTGGCAAGTTAGTTTGCCCTGACGCTCGACGGCGAACGGACAGTCGCTGTGTCGGCGGGTCGGCTCGCAACTGTCTGCATATCGCACAAGGGAAACGATGATCAGGTCAGACTCGGCAGACGGCATGGTTCCCATCTTGCCCCCTCTGGTCCGATCTCGCGAACTGGATGGACGCCCAGGGTAGCTACAACGTATGTAGGTAGGTCTGCAAGGAGGCAGGCGGACTGAGACTATGCCTGGGACATGCGGGGGATGAAACCTGGGCGCTGGTCGACGCAACCGCACACTGTCCCAGGTCACGGGGAGACTTCGGAGCCATCTGTGACCGCATGGAAAGCGGAAGGTGGGGACGGCAGCGGAGTTGTCGTGTAAGGGCTCACGACACGCCTGACACTTTGTTCTCAGGAGATGCTTGACGACCCTGTCCCGTTTCATGATCATTTCTGCGCATGGAGGGAGCGGGGGATTCTTCTGCGCAGGGGCCGGGCTGGCAGGTCGAGCACCGGTACCGGGCGGTGATGGAGGTGCTGGACGGGTCGCCGGTCAGCGAGGTGGCGGTCCGGTACGGGGTCTCGAGGCAGTCGGTGTACTCGTGGCGGGACCGGTATGCGGCGGGCGGGATCGACGGGCTGCGGGACGGGTCGCGGCGGCCGCGGACGTCGCCGTCGCGGCTGCCCGCTGAGGTCGAGGCGCTGGTGTGCGAGCTGCGGCGGACCCATCCGCGGTGGGGTGCGCGGCGGATCGCGTTCGAGGTAGGCCAGCGGGGCGCGGACCGGGCTCCGTCGCGGGCGACGGTGCACCGGGTGCTGGAGCGCAACGGCCTGGTGGTCCCGCAGGCGCAGCGGCACAAGCGGAAATACAGGCGGTGGCAGCGGGAGACCCCGATGGCGCTGTGGCAGCTGGACCTGGTCGGCGGGGTCTACCTGGCCGGCGGGCGGGAGTGCAAGCTGCTGTCCGGCATCGATGACCACTCAAGGTTCGTCGTGTGCGCGGCGGTGCTGGCGGTCCCGTCGGGGCGGGCGGTCGCCGACGCGTTCACCGCCGCGATGAAGGCCTACGGGGTGCCGTCGGAGGTGCTGACCGATAACGGCAAGCAGTTCACCGGCCGGTTCACCAGGCCGCGCCCGGCCGAGGTGCTGTTCGAGCGGGTCTGCCGCGAGCACGGCATCACCGCCAAGCTGACCGGTCCCTACTCGCCGACCACGACCGGGAAGGTGGAAAGGTGGCATAGGACGCTGCGCCGCGAGCTGCTCGACACCTGCGGGCCGTTCGCCGACCTGCCCGCGGCGCAGGCCGCGATCACGGCCTGGGTGCACGCCTACAACCATGCCCGGCCGCACCAGGCGCTGGACATGGCCACGCCTGCCAGCCTGTTCCGCCCGGGCGTCTCCCCGGACCGGGAGCCCGCCGCGCCGCGGGCGCGGCAGGACCCGGGGCCTGCGGCGGCAGCCGGGCCGCTTCCGCGCCTGGTCTTGTCGCCATCAGGCGCCGCGGTGGAGTTCGAGACGGTGATCTCGCCCGCCGGCGTGCTCAGCGTGCTGCCCCGGGTCCAGCGGCTCAAGCTGGGCCCGGCCCTGGCGGGCCAGGTCGCCCGGGTCTGGGCTGATGAGGTGACCGTCCACGTGCTCATCGGCGGGCAGCTGGTCAAGACCGTGCCGTCCAGCCTGGACGCAGAGGACCTGGCCGAGCTGCGGATGCGCGGCGCCGCCCCGGCCGGGCCTCCGCCTGCGCTGCCCGCCCCGGGCCGCGCCGCTGCCCTGCCCGCCGGCACCGTGATCGAGGTCAGCCGGGCCGTCGACGTCAACGGAACCGCAGACCTGGCCGGGCGCAAGGTCCAGGTCGGCGCCGAGCTGGCCGGCACCCGCGTCACGCTCCGGCTCGACGGGCACCTCCTCCACGTCATCGCCTGCGGCGCCCTCGCCAAGACCCTTCCCTCGCCGGTCGCCGCCGACGATCGGGCCGGGCTGCGCGGCGCCCGGATCGCGGACACCCCGCTGCCCGCCCCGGCACCCGGGGCGATCAGCGTCCAGCGCAAAGTCCCGCGTGACGGCGTCATCATGGTCACCCGCCAGCGGCTCCGCGCCGGGACCGCCTACGCCGGGAAGATCGTCACCGTCCACGTCGAGGACACCCACTTCCGCGTCACCTGCGACGGCACCGAGATATCCCTGCACCCCCGCAGCGAGCAGCGTCCCGTCACCCGGTGGAGAGCCAAGATCCACGCCCCGAAACCCGAGGCCGCGTCCAGCATGTCCTGAGACTTGTCAACAAACTGGTGAGCCGAAGTTGTCAAGAATGTCCTGAGACCAAACACCACACGGAGTACAGCAACCCGGGCGCGCTACGGCCACTTTGAACAGTCGTCCCAACACCCGCCACGCTGCATCGCCTGACCACGAGCAGGGGGCGCGCCGGTAGTTTGCATCCAGCGTGCCCGTGCCAGCCGCGTGCCAGAACGGGGCGAAAACCAGAGACATTGACCGGCACCAGGACGACAACGAAACCGGCCATGACCAGCATCGCAGCAGTTGACTTCCGACCCGGAATCGACATGGTAAGGAGAAGGTCTATTACGTTGCCTATCGAGGTTCCAGGGCTGCCCGCTCGTTCCTGAACCATCGGCCACCATTGGCGTCGGTGAACTCGATGCCTACCAGGTAGACCTGATCGTTGCAGACCTCAGACTGATTGCGGACGCGTTCAGGCAGCTCTTGGTTCCTCCGCTGGCCAGGCGGTATCACACGGATGGTGTCTATCGAGGCATAGCGCTGCTCAGTGGTCCATGGGCTGCCGTCACGTCGATCATTTACCCAGTAGTAGAAGATGCGTACATCAAAAATCGGCAGCTCCGAGGCGTTCTGCACGGTGCCGCCCCAGACTTCATTGATCACCCTCGCCGGATCGCGTTCAACTTCGTCGGGTCTGATTACTTCGAAGAAGTTGAAGTAAGCAGTCACCTTACTGGCCTGCGCGCGAAGGTCAGCGTCGCGCCGCGCGGCCAGTTCCTTGGCGGCCTGCCTGCGTTCGGCAGCAGCCTGCAGCCTTTCCTCTGACGCCTTGATGTCGCGTAGGTTTTCGATTTTGAGCAGGTCGTATGCCACCAATCCTGCGAACGCAGCCGCGAGGAAAGCCAACAACGTGGTGATGGCTAGGATCCATGTTGGGACGTCTCCCCAGTCCAGATGGTGACGGAACAAGATGCCGAGCAGCACGAGCAAGGCGAGAATGACGCAGATTGTTCCTCGGACTTTACGGCTGAACATGGCCCTAACCCTTGCACCCGGATCAGGAGAGATCACGACTTCGCCAGGTGGTGCCTCGTAATGAACACTCATGGCGGGAGGGTACAACCTAAGGTCAACACCGACGTGTGGCGAGCGCTGGCGTGCCCGTCACGTGCCCGTTCCGGGGGTCAAGACCGGTACCTCGGGGGCACTCACGGACACTCAGTCATGGCGGCTGACCTGCAACGTGCCGGTCACTGGGGCATGACAATCCAGTTCCCAAGCTGACAGTCCGATCCGAGCTAGTGTGCCGCGGCACACTAGCTCGGATCGGACTGTCAGCTTGGGAACTGGATTGTCATGCCCCAGTGACCGGCACGTTGCAGGTCAGCCGCCATGACTGAGTGTCCGTGAGTGCCCCCGAGGTACCGGTCTTGACCCCCGGAACGGGCACGTGACGGGCACGCCAGCGCTCGCCACACGTCGGTGTTGACCTTAGGTTGTACCCTCCCGCCATGAGTGTTCATTACGAGGCACCACCTGGCGAAGTCGTGATCTCTCCTGATCCGGGTGCAAGGGTTAGGGCCATGTTCAGCCGTAAAGTCCGAGGAACAATCTGCGTCATTCTCGCCTTGCTCGTGCTGCTCGGCATCTTGTTCCGTCACCATCTGGACTGGGGAGACGTCCCAACATGGATCCTAGCCATCACCACGTTGTTGGCTTTCCTCGCGGCTGCGTTCGCAGGATTGGTGGCATACGACCTGCTCAAAATCGAAAACCTACGCGACATCAAGGCGTCAGAGGAAAGGCTGCAGGCTGCTGCCGAACGCAGGCAGGCCGCCAAGGAACTGGCCGCGCGGCGCGACGCTGACCTTCGCGCGCAGGCCAGTAAGGTGACTGCTTACTTCAACTTCTTCGAAGTAATCAGACCCGACGAAGTTGAACGCGATCCGGCGAGGGTGATCAATGAAGTCTGGGGCGGCACCGTGCAGAACGCCTCGGAGCTGCCGATTTTTGATGTACGCATCTTCTACTACTGGGTAAATGATCGACGTGACGGCAGCCCATGGACCACTGAGCAGCGCTATGCCTCGATAGACACCATCCGTGTGATACCGCCTGGCCAGCGGAGGAACCAAGAGCTGCCTGAACGCGTCCGCAATCAGTCTGAGGTCTGCAACGATCAGGTCTACCTGGTAGGCATCGAGTTCACCGACGCCAATGGTGGCCGATGGTTCAGGAACGAGCGGGCAGCCCTGGAACCTCGATAGGCAACGTAATAGACCTTCTCCTTACCATGTCGATTCCGGGTCGGAAGTCAACTGCTGCGATGCTGGTCATGGCCGGTTTCGTTGTCGTCCTGGTGCCGGTCAATGTCTCTGGTTTTCGCCCCGTTCTGGCACGCGGCTGGCACGGGCACGCTGGATGCAAACTACCGGCGCGCCCCCTGCTCGTGGTCAGGCGATGCAGCGTGGCGGGTGTTGGGACGACTGTTCAAAGTGGCCGTAGCGCGCCCGGGTTGCTGTACTCCGTGTGGTGTTTGGTCTCAGGACATTCTTGACAACTTCGGCTCACCAGTTTGTTGACAAGTCTCAGGACATGCTGGACGCGGCCTCGGGTTTCGGGGCGTGGATCTTGGCTCTCCACCGGGTGACGGGACGCTGCTCGCTGCGGGGGTGCAGGGATATCTCGGTGCCGTCGCAGGTGACGCGGAAGTGGGTGTCCTCGACGTGGACGGTGACGATCTTCCCGGCGTAGGCGGTCCCGGCGCGGAGCCGCTGGCGGGTGACCATGATGACGCCGTCACGCGGGACTTTGCGCTGGACGCTGATCGCCCCGGGTGCCGGGGCGGGCAGCGGGGTGTCCGCGATCCGGGCGCCGCGCAGCCCGGCCCGATCGTCGGCGGCGACCGGCGAGGGAAGGGTCTTGGCGAGGGCGCCGCAGGCGATGACGTGGAGGAGGTGCCCGTCGAGCCGGAGCGTGACGCGGGTGCCGGCCAGCTCGGCGCCGACCTGGACCTTGCGCCCGGCCAGGTCTGCGGTTCCGTTGACGTCGACGGCCCGGCTGACCTCGATCACGGTGCCGGCGGGCAGGGCAGCGGCGCGGCCCGGGGCGGGCAGCGCAGGCGGAGGCCCGGCCGGGGCGGCGCCGCGCATCCGCAGCTCGGCCAGGTCCTCTGCGTCCAGGCTGGACGGCACGGTCTTGACCAGCTGCCCGCCGATGAGCACGTGGACGGTCACCTCATCAGCCCAGACCCGGGCGACCTGGCCCGCCAGGGCCGGGCCCAGCTTGAGCCGCTGGACCCGGGGCAGCACGCTGAGCACGCCGGCGGGCGAGATCACCGTCTCGAACTCCACCGCGGCGCCTGATGGCGACAAGACCAGGCGCGGAAGCGGCCCGGCTGCCGCCGCAGGCCCCGGGTCCTGCCGCGCCCGCGGCGCGGCGGGCTCCCGGTCCGGGGAGACGCCCGGGCGGAACAGGCTGGCAGGCGTGGCCATGTCCAGCGCCTGGTGCGGCCGGGCATGGTTGTAGGCGTGCACCCAGGCCGTGATCGCGGCCTGCGCCGCGGGCAGGTCGGCGAACGGCCCGCAGGTGTCGAGCAGCTCGCGGCGCAGCGTCCTATGCCACCTTTCCACCTTCCCGGTCGTGGTCGGCGAGTAGGGACCGGTCAGCTTGGCGGTGATGCCGTGCTCGCGGCAGACCCGCTCGAACAGCACCTCGGCCGGGCGCGGCCTGGTGAACCGGCCGGTGAACTGCTTGCCGTTATCGGTCAGCACCTCCGACGGCACCCCGTAGGCCTTCATCGCGGCGGTGAACGCGTCGGCGACCGCCCGCCCCGACGGGACCGCCAGCACCGCCGCGCACACGACGAACCTTGAGTGGTCATCGATGCCGGACAGCAGCTTGCACTCCCGCCCGCCGGCCAGGTAGACCCCGCCGACCAGGTCCAGCTGCCACAGCGCCATCGGGGTCTCCCGCTGCCACCGCCTGTATTTCCGCTTGTGCCGCTGCGCCTGCGGGACCACCAGGCCGTTGCGCTCCAGCACCCGGTGCACCGTCGCCCGCGACGGAGCCCGGTCCGCGCCCCGCTGGCCTACCTCGAACGCGATCCGCCGCGCACCCCACCGCGGATGGGTCCGCCGCAGCTCGCACACCAGCGCCTCGACCTCAGCGGGCAGCCGCGACGGCGACGTCCGCGGCCGCCGCGACCCGTCCCGCAGCCCGTCGATCCCGCCCGCCGCATACCGGTCCCGCCACGAGTACACCGACTGCCTCGAGACCCCGTACCGGACCGCCACCTCGCTGACCGGCGACCCGTCCAGCACCTCCATCACCGCCCGGTACCGGTGCTCGACCTGCCAGCCCGGCCCCTGCGCAGAAGAATCCCCCGCTCCCTCCATGCGCAGAAATGATCATGAAACGGGACAGGGTCGTCAAGCATCTCCTGAGAACAAAGTGTCAGGCGTGTCGTGAGCCCTTACACGACAACTCCGCTGCCGTCCCCACCTTCCGCTTTCCATGCGGTCACAGATGGCTCCGAAGTCTCCCCGTGACCTGGGACAGTGTGCGGTTGCGTCGACCAGCGCCCAGGTTTCATCCCCCGCATGTCCCAGGCATAGTCTCAGTCCGCCTGCCTCCTTGCAGACCTACCTACATACGTTGTAGCTACCCTGGGCGTCCATCCAGTTCGCGAGATCGGACCAGAGGGGGCAAGATGGGAACCATGCCGTCTGCCGAGTCTGACCTGATCATCGTTTCCCTTGTGCGATATGCAGACAGTTGCGAGCCGACCCGCCGACACAGCGACTGTCCGTTCGCCGTCGAGCGTCAGGGCAAACTAACTTGCCACGAAGAGTGCCGTGGGGTGATCAAATCGCTCCTCCGTCGCGGCCGGGGTGAACCATCTTCAAGGCTGCAAGCATTTGACGCGCGACAGTTGAGACTTAGTGAACCGCCTGGAGCACCTGACATTCTTTGGCATACGTCATCTCTCTTGCAGATAGTTGTACAGGCGGCCCGG
>NZ_JASIAL010000152.1:0-9630 GCF_030042015.1 Trebonia sp.
GGCGAGCTGCTGGCCCGCGTCGTCCTCGACCTGCCGGAGGGCGAGGAGGAGAGCAGGCAGGCGTTCCATGCGTTCCACGACGCGCACCGCCAGACGCTCCACGAACTGCGGCGCGAACTGGACAAGCTGCCGGTCGGCATCACGCTTCAGTTCACGGGGGACCGCGGGGAGTCCGAGGGCGAGACCAGGGGGCCCACGCCGGTGATCCAGCTCCGCGGCCGCGTGGGATTCGGCGACGCCCCCGGGTTTACCCCGGTGATGGCGCGGCTTGCGCCAGATGACCTGGAGACGCTGGACACGCTGATCTCGGCGGGCATCGCGAGCAGCCGGGCCGAAGCCGTGCGCTGGGCGCTGGCGCGCATCCGCGAGCGGCCCGCCTACGCCCAGCTCCTCGCCCGCACCCGGGAGATCGAGGACCTCAAGGCCCAGTTCTGACCGCGGACTCCCGGCGTCAGGCTCTCTACCACGGTCCATGCCCGAAATCCGGAACCGGACATTCCGGACAGGCAGATTATTGGGAAAGAAAGGGCCGGTCGGGGGCGGCCTTTCCCTTCCCGTTATCCCGGCCCGGCGCGTGCCAGGCCAGACCCGGGCTCACCCGGCGGCGCCGCCTTCGCCGCCAGCCGCAGAGGCCGCACCGGGCTCGCGGGCTACCCGGCGCGCCGGGATTGCGGTGGGAGGCCGGTCACGGGGGCGAGAGCGGTAGGTTAAGTGCATGGACGAGAACCGTGCCCGGCGGGTCGCCGACGCTCTCAGGGACCGCGGCATTGACGCGCATCTGGAAAACGCGGGAATTGATGTCTACGGAGTCCGTGTCGTGCTCGGCGGCGGGCGCGAGGCGATCTGGGGTAACGAGGGCACCACGTCCCTGGCGGCCGAGGTGCTGCTCGACGGCGATCTGATCGGTTTCATCCCGGAGATCCCGGGCTCTGAGGCATTCGACGAAGCGCAGGTCGCGGATGCCATCGCGCGGGCCGACTACCGGGAGCCCGTCGGCCAGGAACTGCCGCAGGCTCCGCCGCCTGCCGCTCCGCTGCAGCGCGAGGGCGGGCTTTTCCGGCGCTTTCTCGGCGGCTTCCGCTATGACTCGGAGTAGCGTGCCAGCCGAACGCGCGCGCTGACGTCGCACCACCCAGGGCACGGATACCGGCGGATCCGGCGATCGTTTCGGTCTGCGCTGGGGCATACCTCGTCACGCCGCGGGGGACCGCGGCGGCGGTCAGCCAGCCGGTCGCGGAGGTCGGCGCCGACTGACCGGTCCCCGGTTACGGCCCCTGCCGCTGCCAGGGGTCGTAGTCCACCTCGAGGGGCTCCTGGGGCGGGCGCTCGGCCGCGGGCACGTGCTGCAGGTTGAGCCGGATCCGCGTCCATGTCGAACTGCGGCCGCGCATCGAGTCGACAAGCACGTCGGCGGGCTCCAGGTACGACCACACGCCGGCGTGCCGCGCCCGCCACCGCCTCAGGCCCTCCATCGCCTCGGCCTTGGTGGCCGCGCGCGCGATCTCGATCAGCGGCTTGGTGGACTGGCGCCGCCCGGTGGGACCGGGCGCGACGCCAGCGGCGTCCGCGCCCGCGGCGCCGCGGTCGGCGCCGTCCGGCGAGCCGCGCCGCTTGGACGGCTGCACGCGGGGCGCCTCGCCGGCCTGCTTCTCATAGTGCGGCGGCCAGGGCGCGTCAGGCAGGCCGGCCGCCTCGTCGCGGGCCGCAAGCGCGAGCAGCCCGTCCAGTGACCCGACGGCGCCGTCCATTCCCGCCCAGGGGTCGCCAACCGCTGCGTACCGCGCGGGGACCGTGTCGATCGTGAACGAAGCCGGGTCGCACGAAGGCACCTCGTCCCAGGTCAGCGGGGTGGAAACCCGCGCGTCAGGCAGCGGCCTGACGGAGTAGGCGGAGGCGACCGTCCGATCCTTGGCGTTCTGGTTGTAGTCGACGAACACCCCGTGCCGCTCTTCCTTCCACCACCTCGACGTCGCCAGGTCAGGCGCCCGCCGCTCGATCTCACGGGCCACCGCGACCGCGGCCCGGCGCACGTCGGCGAACGGCCAGCGCCGCTCGATCCTGGCGTAGATGTGCATGCCCCGCGATCCCGAGGTCTTCGGCCAGCCGGTTAGCCCGAAATCTGACAGCACGGACCTGGCGACCAGTGCCACGTCACGGATCTGCGCCCACTCCACGCCGGGCACGGGGTCGAGGTCGACGCGCAGCTCGTCCGGGTGATCGAGGTCGGCGGCGAGCACCGGGTGCGGGTTCAGGTCGATGCAGCCGAGGTTGGCCACCCACACCAGCCCCGCGGGGTCGTGCAGCACGACCTCGTCCGCGGTCCGCCCGGACGGGAACCGCAGCTCGACGGTCTCGATCCAGTCCGGGCGCTTTTCCGGCGCGCGCTTCTGGAAGAACGGCTCGGCCTCGGCGCCGTTGACGAACCGCTTGAGCGCCATCGGCCGCCCGGCCACGCCGCGCAGCGCCCCGTCGGCGACCGCCAGGTAGTACCGGATCAGGTCCAGCTTGGTGTGCCCTGTGCGCGGGAAGAAGACCTTCCCCGGATTCGACACAGGCACCTGGCGGCCGGCCACCTCCACGACGGTCCTGGGATCTGGCACGACAGTCAGCCCTGTTCGTTCGGGATAGCGGGTTTCTCGGGCAAGATTTCCGCGAGGCTGTAGCTGACCGGCTCCTCAAGCTGCGCGTACGTGCACGAGCGGGGGTCCCGGTCCGGGCGCCACCGGACGAACTGCGTCGTGTGCCGGAAGCGCGGCCCCTCCATGTGGTCGTAGCGGACCTCCACGACCCGCTCCGGGCGCAGCGGGATGAACGACAGGTCCTTGCCCGCGTTCCACCGGCTGAACTCGGCGCTGCGCGGCGTGCGGGCGCCCTCGGCGGGCCGCGCCCAGTTCCACGGGTGCCCGTCGAACGTCGTCACCAGCGGGTCGAGCTCGGCGCGCAGCGACCGGCGCATCGCCATCGGGAACGCGCCGACGACGCCGACGCTGGCGAGCCCGCCGTCGGCCCGGTACAGCCCGAGCAGCAGCGACCCCACGGCATCGGACCCCGTCTTGTGCGGGCGGTAGCCGGCCACCACGCAGTCCGCGGTGCGCTCGTGCTTGATCTTGACCATGACCCGCTTGTCCGGCTGGTACGTCAGCTCGGGGGACTTGGCGATCAGCCCGTCAAGGCCCGCCCCCTCGAACTGGCTGAACCACCGGGCGGCGAGCGCCCTGTCGGTGGTCGCGGGCGTCAGGTGCACCGGCGACTCGGCGCCGGCGAGCGCCGCCTGCAGAGCAGCACGCCGCTGCGCAAACGGCCGGTCCGTGTAGTCGGCAGCGCCCAGCGCGAGCAGGTCGAACGCGACGAAGTGCGCCGGCGTCTGCGCGGCGAGCAGCCGGACCCGGCTGGCCGCCGGGTGAATGCGCAGCTGCAGGGCCTCGAAGTCCAGCCGCCCGGTGGCGTAGTCAGGCAGCACGATCTCCCCGTCGATCACGCACCGTTGCGGCAGGTTCTCAAGCACCGCGGCCACCAGTTCGGGGAAGTAGCGCGTCATCGGCTTCTCGTTCCTGCTGCCGATCTCCACCTCGCCGCCGTCGCGGAACACGATCGAGCGGAACCCGTCCCACTTCGGCTCGAAGACGTAGTCGCCGTCGGGAATAGCGTCGACCGCCTTGGCCAGCATCGGCGCCACCGGCGGCATCACCGGAAGATCCATCTGCTCAGCTTGTCACCCCCCGCGTCACAGTCGTCGCTCCGGGCCGGCCGGCGACGCGCCCGCACGGGCGACGCGCCCGGTCGGCGACATGCTCAGCCCAGCCCGGTCCACTCGGCGCTGTACTTCCACAGCAGCTCGGCCAGTTCCGGGGTGGCGACCCGGCTCGGCGCGCGGACCGCGCACTTGTCGTAGAACAGGCCGCTGTCCGCCGCCACGGCGTCGGACGTGGCGCAGTACACCGAAGTGACGGCGCCCTGCCCGGTGGTGAGCATGCGCCTGGTGACCAGCGAGCGCGCGGGCCACGGCACCCGCCGCCAGATGTCGGAGGCGACCACCCCCGGGTGCAGCGCGTACGAGTTCACGCCCACCCCGTCAAGCCGCCGGGCCAGCTCCTGGGTGAACAGCACGTTGCACAGCTTGGAGACCGCGTACTCACGCTGGCCGGTGAACGACCGAGTGCGCCGCCGCAGCGCGTCGAAGTCGATGCCAGGCGCGCCGTAGTGCGCGTCGCTTGACACGTTGACGATCCTGGCGCCTGGCCCGCTCGCCTTCAGCCGTTCGAGCAGCAGCATGGTCAGCGCGAAGTGGCCCAGGTGATTCACGCCGAAGTGCAGCTCGAAGCCGTCCGCGGTCAGCCCCCGCTGCCCGCCCACGCCGGCGTTGTTGACCAGCACGTGCAACGGCTGGTCGAGCGCGAGGAACGAGGCCGCGCAGGCGTGGACGGACGCCAGCGAGGCCAGGTCGAGCGGCAGCAGCCGCACCTGATCGTCGCCCGAAGCGCCCGAAGCGCCCAGCGCGCCCGCCGCGCCCGCGACGCCCGAAGCGCCCGCCGCCTTGACCCGCGCCACCGCCGCCGCGCCAAGCTCGGGCGACCGGCACGCGATGAACACCTGGCCCCCGTCGCGCGCCAGCGCGATCGCGGTGGCCAGCCCGATCCCTGTGTTGGCGCCGGTAACGAGGAAGGTGCGGGCAGCTGTCACGCCGTCATTATCCGCCCGCCATCGCGCCTACGACGAGAAACGGTTCGCGGCCGGCGCGGACCGCGGCCGCCACGCTGTCCGGCAGCGGCGCGTCCGGCGGCTCGTTGGACAGGTCCTGCTCGCAGGCGTAGAACCGGATGAACGCCCGCCGCTGGCCGGTGCGCCGGTCCCTGATCGTGCCGCGCAGCACGGGGAAGCAAGCCTCCAGGCCGTCCAGGATCACCCGCTGGGTGAGCGGCGCGGAACCGGAACCCGAACCGGACCAGGAAACGGAAGCAGGAACGGGAACGCGAACCTCGCCGCGCACCCCCGCGAGGGTCCGCAGGTGCGCGGGCAGCACCACACGGACCGCGGTCACGGCACGACCTGGACCTCGACCGACAGCACCGCGGGCAGGTCCCGCACGATCGGGGACCACGAATCGCCGGCGTCGGCGGACACGTACACCTGCCCGCCTGTGGTGCCGAAGTACACCCCGCAGGAGTCCAGCGTGTCCACCGCCATCGCGTCGCGGTACACGTTCACGTAGCAGTCCTGCTGCGGCAGCCCGCGCGTCAGCGGCTCCCAGTCACCGCCGCCGCAGCGGCTCCGCCACACCCGCAGCGACCCGTCCGGCGGGTAGTGCAGGCTGTCGCTGGTAATCGGCACCACGTACACGGTCTCCGGCTCGTGCGCGTGCACCCCGATCGGGAAGCCGAAATCCGTCGGCAGGTTCCCGCTGATCTCGGTCCACGACAGCCCGCCGTCGTCGGAGCGCATCACGTCCCAGTGCTTTTGCATGAACAGCGTGTCCGGCCGCGACGGGTGCGCCTCGACATGGTGCACGCAGTGCCCCACCTCGGCATCGGAGTCGGGAATGCCCTCGGAGTGCAGCCCCCGGTTGGCCGGCCGCCACGTCTCACCGGAATCGTCAGACCGGAACGCGCCGGCCGCGGAGATCGCGGTGAACATCCGCGTGCCCTGCAGGATGATCGTATGCAGGCAGAGCCCGCCCGCCCCCGGCTGCCACCCGGGCGCCGACGACTGCAGCCGCAGCCCGCTCATCTCGGTCCAGGTCACGCCGCCGTCCACGGACTTGAACAGCGCCGCGTCCTCCGCCCCGGCGTAGACGGTATCCGGATCGGCCGGCGACGGTTCCAGGTGCCAGATCCGCTTGAACTCCCACGGCCGCCGCGTGCCGTCGTACCACAGGTGCGTGCCCGGGTCGCCGGCGTAGCAGAAGTCGTTGCCGACCGGCTGCCAGCTGGCGCCGCCGTCGTCGGAGCGCTGGATCAGCTGGCCGAACCATCCCGTGTTCTGCGACGCGTACAGCCGGTTCGGGTCGGCGGGGGAGCCCTTCACGTGGTAAACCTCCCACCCCCCGAAGTGCGGCCCGCTCACCGACCACTTGTCGCGTCTGCCGTCCGAGGTCAGCACGAACGCTCCCTTGCGCGTCCCGGCGAGCACCCGCACCTGCGTCATATCCGTCACCATCCCCTGAGTCAGGTCTACACGATAGTGACTGCCCGCGCCCCGGAGACTCATCGCGGACGGGCACGCCCGTCGCAGAGTGTGGCAGGATAGCGGAGCGAGACCGATGCCCGCCGATTATCCTTGTCCCCGCTAGCTCAACCCCCACGGAGCAGACGTTGGCCGGTCAGCCGCAAGACCCTCCCTGGCAGGCGTTCCCCGCGCCGTCTGCCGACAAGCAGGACACGTACGGGTACCCGCCCCCCGGCGGCCAGTCCTACGCACAGCCCGCGCCAGGCTATCCGGGCCCGTCCTACGCCGCCCAGGACCAGGCCTACGACCAGGACCAGGCGTACCAGGACCAGGCGTACGAGAACCAGGCGTACCACGACCAGGGCTACCCGGGTTCACAAGGCCAGGCGGCCCCGCAATGGCAGGCGGCCGCGGGCAGGCCGGGGGCTGCCGCGACGGCGAGGGCGAGCGGCCAGAAGGGGTTCTTCGGCTCGCTCTTCGACTTCAGCTTCACCTCCTTCGTCACGCCGAAGATCATCAAGGTGCTCTACGTCCTCGTCACGATCTGGACGGTGCTCTGGGCGCTGATCTTCCTGCGCATCGGCTTCCACTACGGTGGCATGGCGGGCGGGATCCTGACGCTTGTCGTCATCGACCCGATCTTCGTGCTGCTGACGCTCGGCGCCTACCGGGTCGTCCTTGAGTTCTTCGCCGTCATCTTCCGGATATACGAGGAAGTGCGGGTGATCCGCGGCCGCGGCGACGACCGCGGCTGAAGGATCCGGCAAGATTCTTTCCGCCGCCGTCGTCCACAGCCGCGCCAGGACCTCCACAGCCCGCAGCCCAAGGCCGTCCGGGCTGAAGGGCCGAGAAGTCCACAGCGGACGGCCTGCCGACAGGGCGGACATCCACAGCCAATGCGGGCTTGTGCACTGCTTGTGCACATGGCGATCCACAGGGTGCCAGGAGTACGTTACCTGTCCCAGGACGGCGCAATCCGCAGTCCGGATCCCGGGGAATCTTGATGGCGAACCGAGCAGGACATCCAGCCATGGCCAAAGCCCTCACGCAGCCGGCGGCCGCAGACGCGGCCAGGCACGGCCGGCACTTCCAGCTGATCGTCGACGTCCACCTGCTGCTGCTGCGGGACGGCGACGTGCTGCTGGGAAGACGCGCGAATACCGGGTACGGGGACGGCGCCTACGAGCCGCCGTCCGGCCGCCTGGCCGAGCGCGAGACGCTTGTGGAGGCGGCGGTCCGCGTGGCGGCGGCCCAGGTCGGGATCGCGCTCGACCCGGCCCGGGTGTCGCTCGCGCACGTCATGCACGACGTGTCGGGGGCCGGCCGGATGGCGTTCTTCCTCACCGCAGGCGGCTGGCAGGGCGACACCGGGGCAGCGACGAAAAGCTACAGCGATCTCGGCTGGTTCCCGCTGTCGGACCTGCCGGCGAACATGATCGACCGCGCCAGGGTGGCCGTCCGCAACTTCGCGGCAGGCGCCCGCTTCTCGACGTACCCCGCTTTCGGCATGTGAGGGGTTCCCGCGCCCGCTTATCCCGAACGGTCCCGTGGTTCCACTCCCGGCTACACTCGCTTGCGATGCGCTTGGTAAAGACCCACGGGTCGCTGAACGAGATCTTCGCCGCCGACGCGGCGCCGTCGTCGTGGGCGTCGGACGCCGAGCTGCGCGAGTTCGTCCGCCGGGTCTGCGACGGGGACGCGTGGACGGGCGGCAGCGACGGGATCTACCTCTTCGACGCCAGCGCCCCGGTCACGCAGGCGTGGTTCTTCAACCCGGACGGCTCGTCCGCCGAGTTCTGCGGCAACGGCATGCGCGGCCTCGGCCGGCTGCTCCTCGACCTGCGCGGCACCGAAGCCGAGGTTGTCGCCAGCGGCGGCCGCTCCTACACGGTCCGCCGCGCGGCGTCGACGCCCGAGGGCGTCCGCCAGGTGCTGCTCGAGCTCCCGCAGGTGGCGTTCGCCGCGCCGCCGCCGGCCCCGTTCGCGGACTTCACCGCGGTCACCGTGCCGAACCCGCACGTGATCGCCGTCGTCGCCGAATACCGCGAGCCGGACCTGATCGAGGCGGGCAAGCGCGCCGCCGAGGTCTTCCCTGGCGGCGCCAACGTCTCGTTCCTGCTCCCGCTCACCCCGCCCGCCCCCCTGGTTCCAGAGGTTTTCGTCCGCACCTTCGAGCGCGGCGCCGGCCTCACGCCGTCCTGCGGCTCAGGCGTGGTCGCGTCCCGCGCCGTGTACTCGCGGGTGACCGGCCTCGACCCGCAGCGGCGCCTCGTGGTCAGGAACGCGGGCGGCGTGGCCGCGGCGTGGCTCCGGGTCCGCGGCGGCGACTGGTTCCCGGTTCTCGAGGGCAACGCCACGGTCGCCTACCGCGCCGAGACCGACCCGTCCGGCCGGCAGACGGCCGGAATCGAGTACGCCGCCGACGAGAACGCCGCCTACGCCGCACTAGACGAACGCAACACCACGTTCCTCAAGTCCAACGGCGTCGTCACGGCCCACCGCTGAGCCCCTCGCCCGCCCAGCGAAGTCCGGCCGCTGGAGCGGCGGCGGCGCGGGTATCAGGCGCACCAGCGTTCCCCGGCGTCTCATCCGGCGCGGGGCTTTCGCGCCGTCATTGGTGCAGGGGGCCCCACCACCAGTAGAGCCAGCGCTGTGGGCCCCACCGCCAAACCGGGTCCAGGGCGACGGCTGCCGGATCGCGTCCGCAGCCGGCCACATCGAGGATCGAGCGACTCACCGGATTGGTGGGGCGCACGCGCCGCCGACGCGGCCCGTGCGCCCCAAGCCGGAACGAGGGTTGCCGCCCACCGCGCGCCGGCCTCAGCCGTGCGGAGCGTCGTCGCCGGGGCGCGGCAGCCGGTCGAGCGCCTGGCGGGCTTTGCGGTCGGCCGCTTCGGCGCGGCGGGCACGAAGCCGGGCGTCCGCAAGGTCGGCCCGCGCCCGGGTGAGACGCTGCTCGAGGTCGCGCACCTCCTCCTCGAGCCGGTCTTCCGCGGCCACCGCGGCGGCGGCCGCCGCCGCGGCAGAAGCCACGGCTCGTTCGGCATCCTCGAAGATCTTCCGGCGCCGTGCGGCCGCCTCCGCCGCCTCCGCCGCCTGCTGCTGCGCCCTTTCCCTCGCCGCGGCGGGCGGCCTTCCGTGCTCTGGCGCGCTGTCTTCGGCCAGCAGGCTCGTTTCGCCGCTCCCGCTCGCTGCCCGCGGTCCGCCCGGTTGCGGCTGCGGCCTGCTGGCTCGCTCGGGCACCGGCAGCGCGAAAACGGCGGCCTCAGGCACGGAGAGCACGGAGAGCACGGGGGGCGCGGTGCCGGCCTGCTCGCCGTCAGCGGGTGGCGAAGGCAGGGCAGCGCCGAAGCCGGCCCACTGGGCGGCGTGGGTCAGCGTGCCGGCCGCCAACCCGGCGGCCACCTCCGGGTCGGCCAGCGCCGCGGTGAGCGTCGCGGCGACCTCGTCGCGCAGCCCGGCGGGCGC
>NZ_JASIAL010000153.1:0-23404 GCF_030042015.1 Trebonia sp.
ACTCTCTCATCGCGAAGTCGTCGCAGATCAGCACGGCGGTCCTGGCGAGCTTGCGGACGCGCGCCTCGAAGCTGCGGTCGGCGTGCCCGCCGGCCAGGTGGGCCAGCAGCCGGGAGCAGGTGGTGAAGGCGACGTCGTAGCCGCGGCGGCAGGCCTGGTGTCCCAGCGCGGCCGCCAGGTGGGACTTGCCCACCCCGACCGGGCCGTAGGCGATGATCCCTTCCCCGGCGCCGATGAACTCCAGCCGGGCCAGGTCGCGGATGGCCGCGGCGGGCAGCTCGGGGTTGTAGCCGAAGTCGAACTCTTCCAGGGTGGCCCCGGCGGGGAAGCCGGCCGCCCTGATCCGCCGGGTGATCTTGGCGGCATCGCGGCGGGCGAGCTCGTCCTCGCACAGCACCTGGAGGAACTGCGCGTGCCCGAGGGTCCCGGCGCGGGCCTCGGCCAGCCGGGCATCGATCGTGTCCAGCATGCCGGACAGGCCCAGTGCCTTCAGGACCGGGGCGAGCCCGGCCGGGCTCCCGGCGGCGGTCATGGCTGCTCACCGCCGAATGCGGCCGGGCCGCGCAGCCAGGCTGGCACGTCGATGCCGGGCAGCGGCAGCTGGACGCCGTCGTGCTCGGTGCCGGCCGCCAGGATGCCCTTGACCGTGCGGTAGGACGGGTCGCCGGCCTCGATGGCCCGGGCGCAGGCGGCCTCCAGCCGGCCGTCGCCGTACCGCTGGCCCAGCCGCAGCACGCCCTGGGCCTGCCGCAGCCGGAACAGCGCGTTCACCGCCAGCAGCTCCCCGACCAGGGCGGCGCACGCCGGGCCGGTCATGCCCGCCTGGGCCTGGCACCAGGCCGGGGTGCGCATGAAGAACCCGGCCCTGTGCTCGGGCAGGTCAGCCCAGTCGGTGCGCCGCCCCCGCGGGGTGAACAGGTGGGTCTTGACCAGCTCCCCGTCCAGGTAGAACTCCACCATGCCGGCGGTGGCCCGCGCGTCCAGCCGCTTGCCGATCAGCCGGTAGGGCACCGAGTACAGGGTGCGGCCCACGATCACGTGCGCGTCCGGGGCGACCTTGGGCCGGCTCCAGGTAGCCGGCTCGAACGGCTGCTCCGGCAGCGGCCGCAGCGCGGGCGCCTCCTCGGCCGTGAACACCTCGGCCACGGTGCGGCCCTCCAGCGGCCGGGGACGGCGCTGCCCGGCCACCTGCACGCACCAGGCCTGCGCGTCGGCGGTCATCGCCGCCAGCGAGCTCCAGCTGCGCCCGGCGAAGAAGCTCGACCGGATGTACCGCTGGTGCGCCTCGATGACCGCCTTGTCGCGGGGATGGTAGGCCCTCGCCGGGTCGACCAGCACGCCGTAGTGGCGGGCCAGCTCAGCGTAGGCGCGGTTGATCTTCGGGTCATACAGGTCCGGCTTGCACACCCCGGCCTTGAGGTTATCCGGGGTTATCTTCGCCGGCACCCCGCCGAAGAACTCGAACGCGGCCACGTGCGCCTCGGTCCAGGCCCGCTGGGTCATGCTCACCGCAGGGAGGATGAACAGGTGCCGCGAGTACGGCAGCACCATCGAGAACGCCCACAGCCGGCGCCGCCGGCCCGACTGCGGGTCCGGCCACATCCCCATGTACCCGTAATCCACCTGGGCCTCGGCGCCCGGCGCGCACGGCGGACGGTGCATCCGCACCTCGCCGGCCCCTGCCCCGGCCGGGAAGTGCGCCCGCACGTACCGGCGAACGCTGGCCACGCTCGCCTCCAGGCCCTGCTCGCCGGCCAGCCGCTGGTGGATCACCGACACCGGCACCACGGGCAGCAGCTCGGCGATCCGGTCATGGTGCACCGCGATCTCCCGCCACGACACCTGACGGATCCCGGTGCCGGCGATCTGCGGGAACCAGCCCCGGGCCAGCGCCCGCCACTGCTCCTCAGACACCGGCGGCCCGCCCGGGCTCATCGCGGCCGCCTCCGCCGCGGCCACGTACCGGCGGACGGTCTTGACATCCACCCCCAGGCTCCGCGCGACCCCGGCCTTCGGCCGGCCCGCGTACCAGTGCTGCAGGATCTCCGTGACATCGACCATCGTGAACGTCCTCCTTGCCATCTCGGTCCTCCGTCCACAAGCGGACGAAAGACACATTCAGCTCGAAGGACCAGGAACGGAACCCCCGCGCCCACGGCGCCTAGGGAAAACGCTGATCGAGGGGGTAGGGAATTACCTGATCGAGGCGGCCCCCTGACTAGGGAATTTCGTGATCGTCAGCAGGCTCGGTGCCCGGTACGTAGAGGGGGTTGGTGACCGCCTCAACAAGGTCGGCCTGACTTGGGCCACGATTTGATCTTGGCGGGTATCGCGGGCGCTGACCTGACCTGGTTTGGCACGGCTCCCATCGCTTCCGGCCTCCCCGCCCAGCAGCGACGAGGCCCGTCGGCCTGCGCCAGAGAGGAATGAGGTATAGAGCCAGCAACTACAAAGCGGAAAAATTGAATGGAGTCGGCCGTGGCGGCTTCCTAAGTTTTCGGACTGCCTCAGCGAATTTGGCCATACGCTCGCCGTCTGGTGCCCCTGCCCATTGCCTCAGCGCAGACCAAACTGCGGCGCGCATCTCACAGGCCTGGACGACTTCTTTGCCCAGAAGATCGCTTTCAGGTACAGTCTGTGCGCATCGTACTGCATAAGCAGCCCACTGGCGAGTCTTTGCCATTATATTCGAGGCGTTCACATTCTGTTGATCTCTCGCGAGCCGACCACATTGGTAGCCTAGGTAATTGAACATAGCATCCGTCTGATTGATCACGTGTTGGGTTGCATTGAAATCTCCGAGGTCAGGTACATATACAGGATCATGGATGTTCGGATATGATATCGACCGCACCTCGCGGCCGAATGATTCAATCCAGTTACGGCGGCTTTCGACTGCTTCTCTGCGAGTCTGCCATTGCCGATAGAAGCGCCCAAGTCGGATCGCCAGTTCCCAAGCGTGCTCTTCCTGACGCCACCATTCCTCAAATCTCGCATGCGTCACTTTTCCAGCATTACCTGTCGCACGCCGCCGCCACTCTCTTTCTACATGGCCGGCGCTATCTTGAAGGAGAGCTCTAAGATGTAGATACAACTCATATTTAGGGACGTTTACGGTTGCGGGCAGTGGTCGTCCGTAAACTCTAGTCTCAAACGCCCTGAAGCATTTATAGCCACGCAATCCGACAAGATCCGGATCTCCCGCCTGCAGCCAATATCGCTTAGTCCTCAAGAAGTCAATGTCTTCGCCATAGCGCAGGGCAAGTTCCAATTCAGAAACCGCGGCGTAGGCATGGTCTCGATACGACGGAATTTCCTGCGTACCGCCAGTTCGCTTATCGACGGCCATCACTAGAGCGTATAGACACGCTGCATTGTAATGTTCAAGCCAATTTGTCGATCGTTCCGCAATATATCCTATTGTTTCTAGTTCAGTCTCAATGCGTCCGGGCGTCCAACCGTTTTTAAGTGGCATGTCGAGCAAAGCTAGTCTGTACCGGATAGTGAGTTGAGCTTGCCGGACCGCCGTCAATGTAAGGGAGGCAGAACCCCGTAGGCCGAGATATCGCCCAATTGACCATTTTAGCGAAATCGCGAGCCTCTGCGCTTCCAGCTCCGCGCATTCAAGCATAGAGCGTTCAAGTGCCACAATGCGCTTTTCAGGGTCAGCACTGCGAGCTGGGGCCTGGAGAAGCTGATCCCAGATCCTCTTCGAAGTCAAGGAAGACATTGTCGCTGGATAGCGTTCTCTCAGGCTGCTCGCGATTAGCCGCCGTATTTCTAGAAGTTCTACTGTTCGCAGTGGACGCATCTCTACGTGCGCCGTATGACCGGTCCTCATCTGCGATACCCTCATAGCTCCCTGTTGCTCGATGGCTAGCCATTCTCGCAATTCAGGCCAGTCTGGATAGAGTAGTTCCCGAGCTAGCGGAATACCAAGCGCTAGCACGATCACATACCTATACCAAATCACGAAGGGGTCGCGCTTGCCCTTTCTGTATATTCGTATACGCGGCCATCGCACATGCATCCCTCTGGGGAAAAGCTGATCGACGAGCTTAAAATACGTGTAGAGGGCATCAGGATATAGGCCTAGGCGTTCATACAACTGACCCACATCATACCGCATGTCAATGTTATTGGCGTCTATAACAAGCGCTCTGTGGTACAGACTCAGGGCCTCGTCATATCTCCGCTCGGCAACCATCTTCTTTGCCCGTTGGTAATCGCGGAAAAGCGTGACCGGCATAACCCTGTTACGCCACGAGGACCATGGAACCTTGCCGCATGCCTTTGTCTGCGGCAAGATATGCGCTACTGCTGCATATGCGCCGCGCTGGAGGGCGCGCTCGAAGCTGGTAGACCACTGGGTTTCAAGCTCAATAGCAAGGCCTGGAAGCCGTCTTACCTGTACCGCCACTCCATACTTAGGGTTTTGATCCTGCATTCTGAGCGACGCATAGACAATAAAAGCTCGGCGTGGGAAGGCATAGGAGATCGCCGCGGCGATCAATCCGCGCCAACCTGATGCTGTCGGAACTCTAAGCACTTCAACCAGATGCTCAGGTTCGAGGTCCCCCGGAACAGTTGTTAGCTGATACAGCTTAGGTAGGCTCATATACTCGCGGAAGGCGACATCGAGTGGGTGAGTATCAAGCTCGTTCCCACTTGCGTTGTCTATGGGCCGAACTTCTATACGCGCCCCCCAGACTGCCAGATATTCAAGGCAGACCCATCGAACGCTAATCAACACAAGTACCAGGACAAACCATTCGATGGCCGGGCCTGGTGTAAGACGATCTTTTGATACATGCTCAACTCCCGAACTAAACGCCTGGGTGATCATGAGCGGATTGTGCGGACGCGATACCGCTCCGATCAGGAACAGGCAAAGGACGCCGCTAAGCCATAGGATGTTAATAACGAGCCACGTCCACCGTATGGACGGATTTCTGGCGTATACGCCTGCTGCAGATAGTCGGTTTCTCATCGAGGCCGCTCCAGCCAATCCAGCTAATTATGTGTAACCTTATTCACGGCGCATGCGGTGGCGTCCTGATCGACAACGGTTGCAAAGATGACAGAGGATAGCGCCGAAACTCCACGGTAAGACGCCGCCGCTCAGCGATGATCAGCAATTAAGAAATACGCCCAAGTTCCTACCTTATCGACCGCACTTCCTCATGCACTCACTGTTGAGAGCCTTAGCTTACGCTAAAGGTGTCCGCACGGAAACCCAGCCGTAACACCTGGGCAAGATCCTCGTGACCCATGCGGCGGCCGCCAGGAGCGGTAAGTCGGATCAGGTATCCGATGGAACCATCGATACGAAGTAGGTGCGCCGATACTCGTGGAGCCTACAGGGATCGCAGGAGAAGGCATTCTGAGTTTGATCAGGGCGATAATCGTGTCACTGGCGGGTCGTGCTAGTACTCCAGCAGCACTAACATTGACGTCGAACGTAAGTTCGGCGATGGCGTCAGACGGATTACTTCAACATCTGTCGTGAAGCAGATTGTGAAGGGTCGACCACTACCACGCGAACGCTCTCCGGCCATCAAGCAGCTGCCCGGCCTGCAGGACAGCACGCCAAACCCGCACCTGTAGTCTTCGCCGGGTACGACGCCGAAGATGGTGGAGGCGATCGCCGCCGGCCTGTCCGCGCTCGACCCGTCGCATCGGGCGTACTACCAGGCCAACGCCAAGTCGTTCATCGCCAGCCTGGCGGCCTGGACCAGCGCGATCGCCAGCTTCAAGGCCGCCTACCCGGGCACCCCCGTCGCGACGACCGAGCCGGTCGCCGACTACATGCTGGAAGCGGTGGGCGCGGACAACATGACGCCATGGGCCTTCCAGGCCGACATCATGAACGGTGTCGACCCGTCGCCGCAGGACGTGGCCATCGAGCGGAGCCTGTTCACCGGGCACAAGGTCAAGGTGTTCCTGTACAACCAGCAGGTGACCGACCCGCTGACCGAATCGCTTATTACGCTGGCACAGCAGAACGACATCCCGGTGGTCGGCGTCTACGAGACGATGCCGGTGCCCGGGTACGACTACCAGACCTGGATGCTGACCGAGGTGCAGGACCTGCGCAAGGCGGTCACGGACAAGGTCTCTACCGAGCACTCGTGAGGACCGTGATGTCACAGGAAGCAACGCAGCAGATAACGGGTCAGGCCGACCTGCTCAGGCAAATTCGTCCTGCTGCGGTTCGGCAACAGTTTACGCGGCGCGGTGGTGTACGTAGAAGACCTGTTCAGCAACAGATACCGGGAGCGACGCGCGGAGATCGACCGGTACGGCGAGGCGATCGAGTACATGCGTAACGCCGTGCTGAGTCCGCGTGATTCACTGAGCCCCATCAGCGAAATCAAGCGACTGCATGACTCGCGCAGGCCAGACTAGGGTCGGCCGCATACGGCAGAGAACGTTCACCGAAGCAGGGACAGGCGATGAGAAGATCTTTCACTCTCAGTGCCATGAAAGGTCGGTTCGCCGATGACTCGGCTCAGAAGCGGACAGGAAGCTCACTAAGCACGGAGAGCGGTAGCTGTGTCGAGGTCGCTCGTTTGTCCAGAGGGGAGATAAGAGTTCGGCGCAGGGAGCCGAGAGGCGCTTGCCTCAGGTTCACCCCTGAGGAATGGGATGCCTTCATGATCAGCGTCCGCAAGGGGGAATTCGACCACGTGGAGCCAGGCTCTCCCACTCGCGCAGATGAGGCACATTCGGTGCCATCGCAAGCGGCAACTGGATCTGACAGGCAGTTGCCGGGTCCCTCCGGTTTCTGGGACCGCGTTCTCAACGATGAGAACAGAACGCTGAGACTCGGTTATCTAATTCGACAGGCCGCCTTGGTCATTGCCCTCATCGTGATCGTACTTTACCTCCTCATATATAGAGCCCCGCTCGATATCAAGGTCGGGATCAGTTCATGCTCCGCGATGCTGATCCTCATCGGGCGTCTGCTCGGCGCCTATCGAAGGGGTAAGAAATCACGGCGCTAGGCGAGCGCGCGATCTGCCCGCGCTCGAGCCAGTCCAGGCTGTCAGAGTGGTCCACTTGGGATCACCACAGCCAACGTGCGCCATACGCATACAGGTTGAGCTTGCTTGCGAGCTGCTTGGAGCAAAGGCTCGCGGCTTTGATTAAAGCCTTGGGCCCTCTGGTGTGGATCAGGCAGACGCCGTTGTCGGTAAAGTCCGGCACCTTGATCACCCGTGCCCACGGACTGCGGTTGAGGCTGTTGGTCACATGGTCCCGGTACTTCTGGTCAGGGTCGGTGCCCGGTACGTAGAGGGGGTTGGTGACCGCCTCAACGAGGTCGGCGACCCCGCGGGCCCAAGCTCGCGGCCAGCGCGGCAACCGCCCGGCGCTGCCGTCGGCGGACAGGCTGGCCGCGTGGTCCTCGACCGCGTCGTGGAGCAGTGCGGCGCATACGATCTCGGGATCATCGAGGCGGCAGTGACAGGTGATCCGCAACGGCCACGCGCAGCAGATGGTTGACGTACGGCTCGTGCTGGCGCCGGTCGGCGGCATGCAGTTCCCCGGCGAGCCACAGCGCCCTTTCGGCGTCTCGCCAGCCGGGCTCGTCTAGGAGTCGGGTGGCCTCGGCGGCGAACCGCACCCGCAGTCCCTGCTGGCCGTAGACCGACGTGATGGCATGCAGCGGCATCATCTTAGCGAGCTGCCTGTCGGCACTGCTCATGCCCGGATCGCCGCCTTCCTGGCTGGCTGCCCGCGTGGCCGGGTCAGCCGCGCGGCGTTCCCGGTCAGTCGCATGCCAGCTGGTGAACAGTGCGCCGACGGCACAGAGGACCCGGTCGCAGGCCTGCGCGACCGCGAGCGTGGCGAACCGGCCACCGCGTTCCAGACGGCCCAGGTAGCTGGTGTCATAGCGCGCCAGTAGGCCCAGGGCGCACAGGGAAAGCCGCCGCTCGTCCCGGAGTGCGCGCAGCTCCGCGCCCTACCGGTGGACCGCAGACCAGTCCAGTGTCAGAACTCGCCGTTGCCGTCCCATGGGTCTCTCCCATGACACTTGCTCGTGACAATTCCCCATCGGGCGAGGACGTTCCGTAGTAATACCATGATCTCATCCAAGTCTGCGTCCTTTTTGCCGCCTCTGTAGCGCGGGACATGACTTACGGACCTCTGACGAGACACCGCTTGCAGCCGGGACACGCTCGCCAGCGCTGGATCAGACCGTTATGGCCGCAGTCTCCTGCTGCTCCCGGCGTTACCCTCCGGCCAGCTGCCGGAGGAGGCTGGCCGACTTGTCAGGCGGGAGGGCAACCGCCTGCAGCTCAGTGAATGCGCGGACGTACCGTTCGACGTCGCGTTGCCAGTCGAGCAGGATGCCGCCGGACAGGCTGGCCAGCTTCACCACGCCAAGACCGGAGGCCTGCGCGAACCCCAGGACCACGGCCGGGCCGGTACCGATCCCCGGGTGCGCCCCCGCCGCGAACGGCAGCACCTGGACGGCGACCCGCGCATTGTTTTCGCTGATCGCGGCAAGATGGGCAAGCTGGGCGCGCATCAGCGCGGTTCCGCCTACCGCCTGCCGCAGCGCCCCTTCCGTGACGACTGCCGACACCGCGGGGCCGTCGGGTGCCAGCACCTGCTCCTGGCGGGCGGCCCAGGCGCTTGCGAGCCTGGCTTCAAGACCGGCCGGAACGCCCGGGTCGGTGCCGGCGATCGCCTGCGCGTAGCCCGGCGTCTGCAGCAGCCCGGGTACCTGCTGAGTCTCATACACCAGCACCTCGGCGGCGACCGCCTCCAGGATCAGGTAGTCCTCCAGCGCTTCCGGCAGCACGTCGCTGTAGTCCTGCCACCAGCCGCGTGCCCGCCGCGGATCCCCGATCGCTTCCAGCTCGCGGGAGGCTTCCTCCGCCACGCCGTACTCGGCGAGCAGGTCCCGCAGGTCACGGCGCGAGATGCCGCGATGCCCGGTCTCGATCCTGCTGATCTTCGACCGGTCGCAGTCCAGCACCCGGGCGGCATCTGCCAGGTCGTAGCCGAGGTTTTCCCGGTAGCGGCGCAGCACCGCCCCGAGCAGCCTGCGCCGTGCGGGCGGTGTACCGGTCATCGTGCCTTCTTCCAGTCGTCGATTCGCCTGTGCCGCGGCTACGGGGCAGCCTGCGGGATGCGGCACGCCCGCAGCAGGAGAGCACAATTCCGCGGCAGGACCCGGGGCTGGCCGGGCCGGATGCATCAACGCTCAGCTCCGGGGTCCTCGTCAAGCCGAGGCCGGAACGGCGCCGCGCGGCGGGACCCTTCAGGCGCCCGCACTGATGGTTACGCAACCCCCGGGCCGCGACCTCGCCCATCAGGCCACCGTCCGTCCCTGCATCCCCTCCGGCCCGGTAATGCAGCCGATCCCCTGGCGGGCGGAGGAGAATGCCCGCTCGACTCTGCGCGAGCCTGGGCACAGCAGCGCGCTTGACGCCGGGACGCGCCGGCCAGCCAGGCGCCTGCGTGGCCGTCCGCCCGAGGGCCCTGCCGTCTCCTGCGGAATGCAGAAGGGCGGCGAGTTGGATGCCGGCGAACGCGGTGAAGCCGGCGAACGCGTTCAGCGGTTGGCTGCCGGGGGCGGCGAGGGCCGTCGCGGATTCCCTGGACGACGGGCACGTCCGCGGAGGTGTCCAGCGGAGCCCGGCCAGCGGACCGGGTCCGGCAAGCCGACAGCGTTCCCGTATGCCGGAAACCGTCATGATTGACGGCCTGGAGGAGTGGCCGGCGCCAGGTCAGCGGCAGGCACATGAAGGTACACGCCAGGTCCGCGGAGCCGCGGCTAAGTCCTGCCGGAGCTCAAACCACGTGGTCGCAAGACCGCCGCCGCGCTCATAGCCCCACCGGGACGCCAGCGCATCCACCAGCCGCATCCCCCGGCTTCCCTCAGCCTCGCCGCCGGCGGGCCACAGCACCGGGGTGCCGTCCCCGCTGCGGTCGGTCACCTCGACCCGGACGCAGTCTTCCCCGGCCGCCACGGTCACCGTGACCTGCCCGCCCCGAACGGCCGATCCGCTGTGCCGCACGCTGTTGGTCACAAGCTCGCTGGCCAGCAGAAGAGCGACGTCAAGGCACGGGTGCGCCGGGCCGAGCACCCGGCCGGCGAACCCGCGGGCAGCCCGCACCTGCTCAGGCAGCGCCAGGATCGTCACGGCCTCCCGAACCGCCGCCCCGGACATAGGCCCGCCCTCCCTGGCGCGCGCCGGCCCGGGCATAGACCGGGTGCTGGCAGCGGGCGCCGGGCATATGCACGCCCGGCTCAGCCCCGGTCGTCAAGCCAGAACGCGCCCGTCATGGATCCAGTCCGCGGCCGTCCGCGGAGGCCGGCGGTCCGCGCCGCTGCCCGGCCACTCTGCGCAGGCAGCCGACGCCATCCGGGCCGGCCTGCCCGCCCGGCGGCCCGGCCGCCCCCGGGGACTCGCGCCGCGGTTATGACGGTCCGATTACGTGGCCCGAATGTGCGTCAGGTGACCGATGTTTCCCCGCCGCGGCCCGGGCACGATGGCGCCGGCCCCGGCCCGTAGCCCCCAGGAGGACGCGCGTGAAGAAGCTCTACTACCGTGAAGGCGGCCGGTATCGCAGATATCACCCCGAGCGGTCCGGCATTTCCATGACGGGCGTCCTGAAGCTGCTCCTGCTCCTGGCCCTGATCATGGTCCTCACGTCCCTCCTGCGCTAGCGCGCGACAGCGCGCCGCGCTGGGGCCGTGCCCACAATGCTGCCCGTCTCGCCATACCCGGATGCGCAGCCAGGGCAACCTCGCGGGCAGCGGCGAAACCGCGGAACGCGGGCAGCGGCGGCTGCCGACAATCCTGGTGCCCTGGCGCTTCCGTCTCCTCGGGCAGCCGGCCCGTGCCCGTCGCGACGACGAGGGTCTTCGCTCCGCAGTGGATGCGTTCGGGCCCGCTTCCAGCTGACCAGACGCCGGTGCCGGGCCAGGCAGCGAGCCCGGTTCGCGGCCCGGCCGCAGGCCGCAGGCAGCGGGCGCGAGCGCGGCTGCCACGGCCCGGTCAGCCGGATGCGGCTCGGGACGGGCCCCCTGGTGGCGCAAGACCGCGACATCGTGCCGGAGCGCCAAGATCTGCGCGTCTCGCAGCGCCGCGGCCCCGGCGGACAAGCCAGCCGGGCACCCGGGCTGTGAAGGAGTTCGCGAGGCGTAGCGGCGCGAACGCCGCGTGCGGGCCAGCAGGTCTGGCCCCATGGGGTTCCGGCACTGGACAGGCGCTTCCGCACCCGCGTACCGCCAGGAGCCGGGACCGGCGAGCCCGAGCCTGTCCGCGCCCGCCGGCGCTGTCCACGGCTCCGGGTATGCCGGGCAGCCAGCCGCCGCAGCCCTCTGGCTCGCAGCCGTGACGGCTGGTGCCGCAGGCCACCCGCGCCAGGGAGGCAAAGGCTCCGGACGGTCCGCAGGAACCCGGCTTCCCTTAAACCAGCCGGGGTGGGTGGTAGCAGCGATGCTCATGATCTTCCGCTGACTATGCGATGCCAGGGATGCGGGTTCCTAGTAAATGACTAGCCCGCGCATGGCCCGTTTATCTCATTAAGGTGACTATTACCGGAGGGTTTGGCAGCATTGCGGGACAAGAACGCGCTAAATGGGCTTAGTGGCGAGGTTCCCGCGGGCCCTGCGCTAAAGCGCCGGGGCGGCCGCGGGAGACCGAGGCCGTGCACCTGCTGCGAACGAGGAGAAAAGGCCCGTGTTTACCGTTTGGATCTGACGAGACCGATGCTGGCCTGGCACGACGGTAACAATGCTGAGAGGGAGAACCGCGATGCGCGACACCTGGACCTGAGATGATTCCCTAACCGTTTCACCTCACGCAAACGAGGGCGCCCGTCAGAAAATGGCGGGCCGCCCTCGTTTTGCGCAGGCGCGTTTAGGGTCCCCTCGTGGCGTGCGGTCCGGAATGTGATGGCCGCCGCCGCAGTTACGCGGCAAAGACCGGGGGCCTGCGGGGGCTGCTGACTCAGGTCCAGGTGTCACGCATAACAAGGGTTCCTTCCCTTCCTCGGCCCGCCCGGATCACGGGTGACCTGTTATCGCGACCCCACCCGAGTGGTCAGGCCGTGGCCTGACGTCTCTGTAAGGGACTTTATTGGATACGAAATGCAGTCGTCAAGTTACTCTAGGTGAGGCGATACGGCTTTCCCGGTGCGCCGGGCAGCGCCGGCAGGCATGGCGGCCGGTGTCGCGGACCTCGGCGGGGTTGCCGCCCGCGGTGCAGCGGGCGCAACGCCGGCCCGGGCGCCGTCCGGCTGCATGCCCGCGTGGCCGTTCAGGGGACTCGTGCCGCGGAAATGACGGTCCGCTTACGTGGTCCGGATGTACGTCAGCTGACCGATGTTTCCTTTCCGCGGGCCGGGCACGATGGCGCCGACTCTGGCTGCACTCCCGGGGAGACGCGCGTGAGGAAGCTCTACGACCGCAAGGGTGACTGGCATCGTGAATGTCACCCTGAGCCGGCTGGCATTTCCGGGAAGGGCGTCCTGACGGCGCTCGTGGTCCTCGTCCTGACCAGGGCCGTTATCGCCGAACCGGCAGGCAAACCCCGGCTTCGCCCGCAGGCGCTGGCTGGCGCATGGGCGTGACAGGGGAGCTTGAGAAGGCGCAGGACCTGCTTGCCTCCGGCGACATCCCAGGCCTGTTGGCGCACCTGCGCGCGGCAGGCGAGGCGCTGCCGCTGGGCGAGGTGGCCCGGCTAGTGGCGGGAGCCGCGCGGCTAGGCGGGCTCGATGACCTGGCACAGGCCGCCGCGGCAGTGGCCGGCGGCGAGGAGGTCCAGGGCACGCAGGACGTGCGGGCGCTGTACGACTTCGGCTACGCGTGCACCGAACACGGGGCGGCCTACCTGACCATCAGACCGCTGGCACGCGCACTGGAACTGGCGCCGGACGCCGCGCTCGTGCTCAGCGAGCTCGTGGCGGCCCTGGAAGCCGACGGGCAGCATGCGCGTGCCGTTTCCCTCCTGGAGGAGCACGAGCCGCTGATGGTGTGGCTGCACCGCTTCCAGTACGTCTACAACGCGCTCATGGCAGGCAGCCCGGCCAAGGCGGCCGACGGGTTCGGGCGGCTGCCCGAACCCCAGGACACCCGATGGATCCCGGCGCGCGACAAAGTGCGGCGCATGCTCGCCCGCGCCGACACGGCCCGCGCCGTGACCCCGCTCGATTACCGGGACCTGCGCGGCTGGCACTACGTCCTGACCGGCGGCATCCTGGCCAGCCTGTCACCGTACGGGTTCCACGACAGCATGACCGGCCGCTGGTGCTACCTCAGCGACTCCCCGGCGCGCTGCGCAGCCGCGCTGCAGCGGCTCGCGCTGATCCTGGCCGCCGCCGACGCCGCCCCGCAGTCAGTGTCGCTGCTGCCCGACCGCTCCAGCAAGATCCTCGGCACCGCGGCCGCCGCGACCCTCGGCCTGCCGGCGAGCGACTTCGACCCGGGCAAGCCCGCCGCGTACAGCCTCGTCGTCGCCTACGACCTGACCACAATCGACCCGGCCGCCGTCGCGGCGCTGCGTCAGCACGCCCCCGGCCAGATTCTATTCGAACGGGCAACGTGCTGGACCGATCCGCCCCGCGTCACCGCCGACGTCACCGGTCTGCTCGGCCAGATCGTCATCCCGCCGTGGGCCGGGCAGATACGCCGCCTCGACGACGGCACCGCCGGACAGGGCCCGGCAGACGACCGCCCGGCCGAGACCATCGCCGCCGAGATCGCCGCCGCGACCCCCATGCAGGACGAGGGCGACGGCAGCGCTCCCCCGGATCCTGACGACAACCTGCGCCGCTTCACCGAGGCGGTCACGGCCGAAGGCACGCGCGAGCGCGACGGTGGCTGGCTCGGCGGCGTCCGCGAGTACATTCCCGACGCCGGCCCGGTGCCCAGCAGCCGCTTCCTGTGAACCCGCCCGGCCGACGCTTATGCCCGGCCACAGGGCCGTACACAGGAAGCCGGGACCGCCGTAATCTGCGCTCTGCGCACTTGCCCCGGGCATAGGGATACGCGCAGCCACCCGGCACCGTCTAGCGGCGACTGCTTGCATGTCCATGTCATCGACGGATTCTCAGGGCGCAGCCCCGCTCCCCCCGCTTCCTTCCGGATGGTGACCCCATCCCGGACCGCGCCTTCCGCATCCCTTACCGCCACCTGGACCGTCCCGCCCGGAGCACCTGGCCAGCTGCACCCCGCGCTGCCGCCAAACAACTCGATCACTAGAAGACGGAACCGTTAGTGCACCGCCTTACCCGGCCGCCCTCGTCCGGGGAAATTCAAAGGAGCAAGGCGGACACGCGAGGGACGCGGCCCGACCCGGCGGCACCCGTCAGGCCGGGACATGACGCCATCCCGGCCCGTCCGTGACCGTCCGTTGAAACACCGACGGTGCGCACCGACCGTCCGCACAGCCCGGACGCCGTCCGCTATACGTCCGTAGACACCGCAACGTGGCGGTCTACAGCGCGACAAGGTGACACACCCCGGGACAAGCAAAACGGCCCGCCCTGCGCGAGAACCCGCAGCTAGGGGGCCGTTTTCGCAGGTGGTGGCAGGTCCAGGGTTCGAACCTGGGTAGGCGAAGCCGACGGTTTTACAGACCGCTCCCTTTGGCCACTCGGGCAACCTGCCGGGTACCGCCGAGTGTGGCGGCAGAGAGAAGAATAGCGGACAGCACGACCGGTTGCGACGCGGACTATCCCGCAACCTCCCAACGTTCAGTGGCCATCGCGGCATCCGGCGTGGCGACCGAGACCGTACCCGTCTAACCTGAGGGTCATGCCCAGCGAGTCCAGCTTCGACATCGTCAGCAAGATCGATCGCCAGGAAGCCGACAACGCGCTCAACCAGGCGGCCAAGGAGATCAGCACCCGGTTCGACTTCCGCGGCGTGGGCGCGTCCATCGCCTGGTCGGGCGAGCACGGCGTCGAGATCCGCGCCAACAGCGAGGAGCGCGCTAAGGCGGTTCTCGACGTCTTCAAGGAGAAACTGGTCAAGCGCGGTGTCTCACTCAAGCACCTGGACGCGCCAGACCCACGGCTATCCGGCAAGGAGTACCGCATCTCCGTCACCCTGAAGGAGGGCATCTCCCAGGAGAACGCCAAGAAGGTCTCCAAGATCATCCGGGACGAGGGGCCGAGCGGGGTCCGCGCGCAGGTCCAGGGCGAGGAGCTCCGGGTGTCGTCCAAGAAGAAGGACGACCTGCAGGCCATCATCAGCCTGCTGAAATCCAAGGACTTCGACTTCGCCGTCCAGTTCACCAACTACAGGTGAAACGCGGTGTGGCGGTGGCAGGCTGGCTCAGGCCCGGACGCCTGTCCGGCAGGCGATCTCAGATAGTGAGACGGTATCGGCGACTTAGGACCCAAACGGCAGATTTATTGTCCGTTTTGTGCGGATTCCTGGATGCCGCTCGGGTCCTATGTGCGCGTGTCCAAATAACACGCTGGTTCCCGTTCTGGGTGCCTTATCTGTGATACGGCAGTCGGTTGACCTGCAACGATCTGTTCAGGCCGCGGCGACGCGAGCGGCGGAGTCTGCGGGCATTGCCGCAGCTCAGAGGGTGGTTTGTCCGTCCGGCCCAAGGCCGCCCGTCCGGCCCGAGGCCGCCCGGCAGACCGGCAGACCGGCAGACGATCCAGGCGGCGATGGCATCGGCGTCTGCCGGGCGGCGAGCCGCGGGACAGCAAGGGCACGGGCCATGAGCGTCTCAGCGCGGGTAGCCGGCCAGCGCCTCGAGCCGCCGCACCCGCTCGCCGGTGGGCGGGTGGGTGATGAACAGCCGCCCGAAGCCCCCGTAGGGGAAAGGGTGGGCGATCATCAGGTGGCTGGACGCGGCCAGCGGGCCGCGTGGCCGCAGCGGCAGCGCGGCCGCGGACATGTCGATCTTGCGCAGCGCGCTGGCCAGCGCCATCGGGTCGCCGGCCAGCAGCGCGCCTTCTGCATCAGCGTCGTACTCCCGGCCGGAGGACGCCGTGAGCTGCAACAGCAGTGCGGACAGCGGGCAGAACGCGACCAGCGACGCCAGGCCCGCGGACCAGGACGACACGACGATGTCCCGCCGCGACACGTGCGCCATCTCGTGCGCGAGCACCGCGCGCAGCTCGCCGAACGACAGCAGCCGCAGCAGTCCTTCTGTGCAGCACACCGCGGCCGAGCGCGGGCTGCAGCCGACGGTCAGGATGTTCGGCTGCATCGCGGGAGAGATGAACAGGCGGGGGACCGGCAGCCGTGCGTCCCTGCAGAGCTCGCGGACCAGCCGGTACAGCTCCGGGCGCTCCACCTCACCGACAGGACGCGCGCGCAGGGCAGCAAGCGCGGACCGTTCTGACTGAAAATAAACGATCCATCCCAGCGCGATGACGACCGCGGAGGCCACGGCGAGCCCGCCCATGCCCGACACGAGGAACCCGCCCGCCAGCGCGAGTCCGCACAGCACGCAGGCGAGGACGGCGGCGCGCAGCCCGTAGGTATGCACGGCGTCCCCTCCCTCGCACGACTCCCGCAGCCCGTCGTTCCCTGGCGCGCAGGCGCGGCTCCTAAGCTTCACCGGCTGTCACGTTCAACGGCCGTGCGCGGCCATGGGGTTCCCCGGGCAGCTCAAGCTTTGCTAAAGGAGACGTTAAGGATTTTTATGCAGTAATTCTGAGGATACATCCGGGGAACGTGGCGTTCGCCACACCCGGATTGCCGCAGGGCCGGACTCAGCGGTACCCGAAGCAAAGTAGAATTAAACCCTGTCTTACACTCACGCTCCGGGCCGTGGGGTGGTGCTGCACAAGGGGTGCCCGGCCAGGCGTGCGGAGGAGGCTTAGCGCTGTGACCAAGCAGGTCCAGGAGCTTGACCACGTAATCATAAGGTTCGCGGGTGACTCCGGTGACGGCATGCAGCTCACCGGAGACAGGTTCACCCAGGAGACAGCCGTCTTCGGGAACGACCTGTCGACGCTCCCGAACTTTCCCGCCGAAATCCGCGCACCCGCCGGGACTCTTCCCGGCGTGAGCAGCTTCCAGCTGCACTTCGCGGACCATGACATCCTCACGCCAGGTGACGCGCCCGACGTACTCGTCGCGATGAACCCGGCGGCCCTGAAGGCCAACCTCAAGGACCTGCCGCGCGGCGCGGACGTGATCGTCAACACCGACGAGTTCACCAAGCGCAACCTGTCCAAGGTGGGGTACGAAACGAGCCCGATCGAGGACGGGTCGCTTGACGCCTACAACGTCCACGCGGTGCCGCTGACGTCGCTGACCGTCAAGGCGCTCGAAGACCTCGACATCACCCGCAAGGACGCCGAACGCGCGAAGAACATGTTCGCGCTCGGACTCCTGTCCTGGCTGTACGGCCGCCCCGTGGAAGGCACGATCGCGTTCCTCGAGAGCAAGTTCGGCCGCAAGCCGGAGATCTTGAAGGCGAACCTGACCGCCTTCCACGCGGGCTGGAACTTCGGCGAGACCACCGAGGCTTTCTCGGTGCGGTACGAGGTCAAGCCGGCCTCGCTCAAGCCTGGCAAGTACCGCAACATCACCGGCAACACCGCCCTGGCCTACGGCCTGATCGCGGCGGCGCAGCTGGCGAAGCTGCCGCTGTTCCTCGGCTCGTACCCGATCACCCCGGCCTCGGACATCCTGCATGAGCTTGCCAAGCACAAGAAGTTCGGCGTGCGCACGTTCCAGGCCGAGGACGAGATCGCGAGCGTCGGGGCGGCTCTCGGCGCGGCGTTCGGCGGGTCGCTTGCGGTGACGACGACGAGCGGTCCCGGGATGGCGCTGAAGGCCGAGACCGTGGGCCTGGCCGTCTCGGTGGAGCTGCCGCTGATCATCTGCGACGTGCAGCGCGCCGGGCCGTCCACCGGCATGCCGACCAAGACCGAGCAGGCCGACCTGCTGATGGCGCTGTTCGGCCGCAACGGCGAGTCGCCGGTGCCCGTCGTGGCGGCGGCCAGCCCGTCGGACTGCTTCCACGCGGCGATCGAGGCGGCGCGGATCGCGGTCAGCTACCGGACACCGGTCGTGCTGCTGTCCGACGGCTACCTGGCGAACGGGTCCGAGCCCTGGCTCATCCCCGACATCGCCTCGCTGCCGGACCTGAGCTCGCAGTTCGCCTTCGCCACGAAGGCCGACGCCAACGGCGGCGAGTTCCAGCCGTTCCGCCGCGACCCGGTGACGCTGGCCCGGCCGTGGGCCCTCCCGGGCACCCCGGGCCTTGAGCACCGCATCGGCGGCATCGAGAAGGCCGACGGCTCGGGCACGATCTCCTACGACCCGGACAACCACGACCTCATGGTGCGCACCCGGCAGGCCAGGATCGACGGCATCGCCTCGTCCATCCCCCCGCTCGCGGTCGACGACCCGGCCGGTGACGCGAAGGTGCTCGTGCTCGGCTGGGGATCGACCTACGGCTCGATCGGCGCCGCCGTCCGCCGGGTCCGCCGGGCGGGGCATTCGGTGGCACAGGCGCACCTGCGCCACCTCAACCCGTTCCCGGCTAACCTCGGCGACGTGCTGCGCCGCTACGACAAGGTGCTCGTTCCCGAGATCAACCTGGGCCAGCTGGCGCTGCTGCTGCGCGGCCGCTTCCTGGTCGACGTGATCTCCTACAACCGGGTGCGCGGGCTGCCGTTCCGCGCCGCTGAGCTGGCTGAGGCGATTGAGGAAGTGATCGCGCATGCTTGACAAGCATGATTTCCCGAACGGATCGGGCCGGCTGGCCTCGCTCACGCTAGTCCCCCGGGCGACCGGCCTGGCAGCCAAGGACTTCAAGTCCGATCAGGAGGTCCGCTGGTGCCCGGGCTGCGGAGATTACGCGATCCTCGCCGCCTTCCAGTCGTTCCTGCCCGAGCTTGAGGTGCCGCGGGAGAACGTCGTCGTCATCTCGGGCATCGGCTGCGCGGCGCGGCTGCCGTATTACGTGAACAGCTTCGGCATGCACTCCATCCACGGCCGGGCGCCCGCGATCGCGACCGGCCTGGCCACGTCACGCCCTGACCTGTCGGTCTGGGTGATCTCCGGCGACGGCGACGCGCTGTCGATCGGCGGCAACCACCTGATCCACTCGCTGCGCCGCAACGTGAACATCAAGATCCTGCTGTTCAACAACCGGATCTACGGCCTGACCAAGGGCCAGTACTCGCCCACGTCGGAGCAGGGCAAGGTGACGAAGTCCACGCCGTTCGGGTCGCTGGACCAGCCGTTCAACCCGGTGTCCCTGGCGCTGGGCGCGGAGGCCTCGTTCGTCGCCAGGTCGGTCGACTCCGACCGCAAGCACCTGCAGTCGGTGCTGCGGGCGGCGGCCGACCACGTCGGGGCGGCGTTCATCGAGATCTTCCAGAACTGCCCGATCTTCAACGACGACGCGTGGGCGCCGATCAAGGAGCCGAACGCGCCGGGCCTGATCCGGCTGGTGCACGGCGAGCCGGTGCGGTTCGGGCCGGACGGGTCGATGGGGCTGACGTACGGCCCGTACGGCGCGCTGACACCCGTGGCCGTCGATTCGGTCCCGGCTTCTGAACTGGTCGTCCACGACGTCGCCCGGGAGGACCCGTCCTACGCGTTCGCGCTGTCCCGGCTGGACAGCGGCGACTTCGCGCACACTCCGATCGGCGTATTCCGCTCGGTACACAGGCCGTCCTACGACACGCTGATGGCCGACCAGATCTCGGCGGCCCGTTCCGGCGGCGCGGGTGACCTCGCTACCCTGCTGGCCGGCAACGACACCTGGGAAGTCGGCTAGCGCACCGTCCGCGGCGTGGCTCCCGCCGGGCGGTCACCTCAGGCGGGCAGGATGCCGACGGGGCAGCTCACGCCGGTGCTGTGGTCGGGGCAGTAGCCGTTCGGCACCTTGTACAGGTACTGCTGGTGGTAGTCCTCGGCGAAGTAGAACTCGCCTGCCGGGACGATCTCGGTCGTGATCGCGCCGTAGCCCGCCTCGGCGAGCTTCTTGCCGTACTCGGCCGCCGAGTGCTCCGCGGCCGCGCGCTGCGCCTCGCTCGTGTAGAAGATCGCCGACCGGTACTGGGTGCCGACGTCGTTCCCCTGGCGCATGCCCTGCGTCGGGTCGTGTGACTCCCAGAAGACCTTGAGGAGCTGCTCGTAGGAGACCTTGCCCGGGTCGAACACGACCCGGACGGTCTCCGCGTGGCCCGTGCGGCCGGTGCAGACCTCCTCGTAGGTGGGGTTGGGCGTGTACCCGCCCTGGTAGCCCACGGCCGTGGTGATCACGCCCGGCACCTGCCAGAAGTTGCGCTCCTCGCCCCAGAAGCAGCCGAGCGCGAATTCGGCGATCTCGCTGCCCGCCGGGTACGGCGGCTTCAGCGGGGAGCCGAGCACCGCGTGCCGCTCGGGCACGGGCATCGGCGTGCTCCGTCCTGGCAGCGCCTCCTCAGGGGTGACCCGCTGCGTCTTACGGAAGCCGAAAATGCTCATCGCGTCTCCTCCGGAGTTTTCCCGTGCAGCACAACCACCGTATGCGGTGCGCTGTTCCACGACTCTCTTCCCCGGCGGCACGCTGCCGCCCTCTTCCCCGGCGGCACGCTGCCGACTTCCTCCCATAAGCACCGACAGCCCCAGCCGTTCTACTTCGCTCACTCTGTGACCATTTCGGAGTCCGTTATGGGCGATTTGTCCATGCATGGAGTGTGCAAAGTGCTCCTGGGTATCGCGGCCGGCCGGATATGGTCAGGCGGCGCGGGTGATGACGAAGTCGCACAGCGCCTCGAAGGCGGCGCGGGCCGGCACGTCGGGCAGCCGGGCCACCAGGTCCCTGGCGCCCGCGATCCATGTCCGCACGGTCTCCCTGGCCTCCGCAAGCGCCGGGGAGGTCCGCAGCAGGGACAGCGCCTCGGCGTGCAGCGCCGGGTCGGTCAGGTCCGCGTCCTGCAGCAGGGATCGCAGCCGCCCAAGCTGCGGGGTGGTCGCGATCGCGCGCACCGCGTAGAGCACCGGCAGCGTCGCCACCCCCTGCCGCAGGTCCGTGCCCGGCTCCTTGCCGGACTGCGCGGACGTGCTCGCCACGTCGAGCACGTCGTCGGACAGCTGCCAGGCGACGCCGATCCGCAGGCAGGCCTCGGCGATCAGGTCGGCCACGTCATCAGGCGCGCCTGAGAACATCGCGCCGAACCGCCCCGACGTGGCGATCAGCGAGCCTGTCTTCTCCGTGATCACGTGCATGTAATGGTCCAGCGGGTCCACTCCCGGCTGGACCCCGATGGTCTCCGCGAGCTGCCCGTCCACCAGGCGGCTGAACGTCTCCGCCTGGATCCTGATGGCCTCCGGGCCGAGGTCGGCGAGGATGCGGGACGCCCGGGCGAACAGGAAGTCGCCGGCCAGGATCGCCACCGAGTTCCCGAACATGGAGTTGGCCGACCGATGGCCCCGCCGCATCGACGCCTCGTCCATCACGTCGTCGTGGAAGAGCGTGGCGAGGTGCGTCAGCTCGATCGCTACCGCCGCGGGCACGATCCGCTTGTCCCTGCTGTCACCGAACCGGGCCGCCAGCAGCACGAGCATGGCGCGGAACCGCTTGCCGCCGGCTTCCATCATGTGCCTGGAGACATCGGCGAACATCGGGTCGCCGCCGAAGGAGGTCTCGCGCAGCGCGGCTTCCACCGCGGCGAGGTCCTCGGCCATCTCGGCGGTGAGCGCCTCGTCGGCGAACTCGACGGGAACGGCGATCGTCACTGCGACTCCAGTCCTCGGCCCGGCTCTCATCCCTGCCGGTACGGACTCACCAGCATACGGAACGTACAGCCGGCCGGAACAGACCAGGGTCGGTGACCGCGGGCGGTCAGCGACTAACACGCGGGCGCTCAGCGCACGAACAACTGCGTCGCCGCGTGGTTGGCCAGGCTCAGCACCGGCTCGGGCACGATGCCCAAGACGAGCGTGGCCACGGTGCCGATGGCCACGGCCGTGCCGGTGAACAGGCCGGGCACCACGACCTCCGGGCCGTCCTCCACCGGGTCGCTGAAGAACATGAGCACGATGATGCGGACGTAGAAGAACGCGGCTATCGCGGAAGACAGCACGCCGACGATGACAAGCGGCGTCGCCCCGCCCGCGATGGCCGCCTGGAAGACCGCGAACTTCCCGGTGAACCCGCTGGTCAGCGGGATGCCGGCGAACGCGAGGAGGAACAGCGCGAAGATGCCTGCCACCAGCGGCGAGCGCTTGCCCAGCCCGGCCCAGCGGGACAGGTGGTCGGCCTCCCCGCCTGGATCGCGGACCAGCGTGATCACCGCGAACGCCCCGACGGTGGTCAGGCCGTAGGCCGCGAGGTAGAACAGCGAGCTGGACAGCCCCGCTACCGAGGCCGCGACGACCGCGGTCAGGATGAACCCGGCGTGCGCGATCGAGGAGTAGGCGAGCAGCCTCTTGACATCCCGCTGGGTGATGGCGATCACCGCGCCGACCACCATCGTGAGAATCGTCACGACCCAGAGCGCCGGGCGCCAGTCCCACGTGAGATTGCCGAACGCCACGTAGAAAACCCGCAGCAGCGCCCCGAACGCGGACACCACGGTGCACGACGCCATCAGCGCCGTGATCGGGGTGGGGGCGCCCTGGTAGACGTCCGGCTTCCAGTTCTGGAACGGGACCGCGCCGATCTTGAACAGCAGCCCCATGCCGGTCAGCGCGATCCCCGCGTACAGGAGCGTGTCGTTGCCGCTGTTGGCCGTGGCCGCGGACGCGATCGTGGCCAGCGACACCGAGCCGGAGAACCCGTACAGCATCGCGATGCCGAACAGGAAGAACGCCGAGGAGAACGCGCCGAGGAGGAAGTACTTCATCGCCGCCTCGTGCGACACCAGGCGGCGCCGCCTGGCCAGGCCGCACAGCAGGTACAGCGGGAGGGACAGCACCTCGAGCGCCACGAACATGGTGAGCAGGTCGTTGGCGGCCGGGAACAGCAGCATTCCGCCGATCGCGAACAGCGTCAGCGGGAAGATCTCGGTGTGCCCGATCCCGGCGACCAGGCCCTCGCGCTCCTCCTGGCTGCCGGGCGGCGCGGCGGCCTGCGCGGCGAACGGGCTGTTGCTGGTGTCGGCGATGAGCAGCACGCTGGCGAAGGCGAGCACCAGGATCGTGCCCTGGATGAACAGGGTGGGGCGGTCCACCGCGACCGCGCCCGCCGCCGCGAGGTGACCCGGGCTGCCGCCCGCGAAGATGGCATGGGAGGCAGCGACCACGATGGTCAGCACGAACGCGGCGAGCAGCGAGCCCAGGGTGAGGACCAGCTGCACGCTGCGCCGTAGGAAGCGCGGCGTGAAGGCCTCGACGACGACCCCGGCCACCGCCGCACCGAAGACGACCAGCATCGGCGCGAGCTGGCTGTACTCGATACTGGGCGGGCTGATCGTGCCGGGGGGCAGCGCCGCGTGCACCGCGGCCGCCGCGTTGACG
>NZ_JASIAL010000154.1:0-8582 GCF_030042015.1 Trebonia sp.
CCGGAGCCGGCCCCGGGGCCGCCGGGCTGCAAGAAATCCGCTCCGCTTTCCGCCCGCGTGGGGTACCCGGCCGCCGCGCCGGCCGCGGCCCCGCGCGCGAACGCGGCACCTCCGTTTCCCCCGGCCCGGCCATTGGGGAAACCGCCGCCCTGGGCGCCCCTGGCAGCCCGGTCTGCCTGGCGGGGCCGCCCGCCTCGCCCGGCCGTGTTGCCCGCCGAGTTCTCCCATCCCTTGCCGTCGGCCCAGTAGGTATAGCCGCCATTGCCGAACGGGCTGTTGTCGCTGGTCCTGACCGCATTATTCACGCCGGTCTCGTAGTCGGCGTCCATGCTGGAGTCGCGCCAGAAACCGTCGTCGCCCCAGCCCTCCGGGTTGGGGTACTTCCCGGCGCCTGCCCCCGCGCCGTTACCGCCGGCGCTGCCGCTGCCGTTTCCGCGGGTGTAGCCACCGCGGTAGCCGTCGCCATTCCGGCCCGCGCCCTGAGCCCCGGCGCCGGGTGCGCCGGCGCCCTGCGCGCCGCCGGAGTAATCGTCAGCTTCCCGCCCTCCACCGGGCCCGTACCGCCCGTTAAAGTCGTCGCTACTACTCACACGTCCTCGCTGTGGCTGTGAGCGAGCCTGCCGGCCCGTTCCTGGCTAGATATCGTCAGGCCGGTCAGGCACGCACGGCGCGAATTCGCGGGCAGCCGTGGCCCGCCGAACCCACACGGTACATGGTGCGATGAACCTGCCTGGCTCTTTCGGCGCATGCCTCCTCGTGACGTAAGCGGGAACGTCCGCGCTGCGTCACGCCACTGCGGCTACTGGCCGCTCCGCGCACGGCGCCCCCGGCGTGCGGGGGGCTCGCCAGTGCCAAGGACGTACGACGTAGCGAGGTGGTTCCAGCCACAACTCTGGCAGACCTCGACCACGTAGACCCGGAATTCGCCGTATTCGGCCGCCATCTCTGTCAGCTCGGGCCCCCGCTTGACCCGTCCCGCGTACTGTCCGAGTTCATCCCCGTACACATAGGTGACATGCGTGAGGTTGCTCTTGCGGCAGATCGGGCAGCGCACGTCGGTCGGCTCGCCGTGGAACCTGGCCGCGCGCAGCAGGTAGGGGTGCGCGTCGCAGACGTCGGCGACGGTCGTGTGGCCCGCGTACACGGACGCGAGTGTCGCGCGCCGCGCAAGCCCGTAGTCCACGACCGATCGCCGAGATGCCATGTCCCACAGGGTACGTCGCGAACTCCGGCGAAGCCGAGCCCCCTTGCCATCTGAACTCGTTTGCCACCGGACTGCGGTTGCCGTCTGAACAAGACCCGCGGCTCCAGCCAGGTGAACAACCGGTTGCCGGAAGCGGAACGGTTGCATATGCTGTGGTAGTCCAGCTCGATATATCGAACCGAGATATCGGCAAGAGATATCGTGGAGATACACGCAAACCGTACCCGACGGGGGGACGCCGTGGGCCGCAACCGGACAGCCGTGCTTGAGTTCGCAGTTCTCGGGCTGCTGCACCGTGCGCCTATGCATGGCTACGAGCTGAGCAAGCAGCTGAACGTGCTGCTTGGGACGTTCCGGGCGCTCTCCTACGGAACCCTGTATCCCTGCCTCAACAAGCTGTACGCCGAGGGCCTGATCGCCAGGGAAGGCGACGATCCCCCGGCGCAGGCCCGGCAGGGCCAGGCCGCGAGGGCGGGCCGGGCGGGCCGGTCGAAGATCGTCTACCGGCTGACGGCCGAGGGCAAGGAGCGGCTGCACGGCCTGCTCACCGACTCCGGCCCCGCAGCCTGGGAAGACGACGAGTTCGGCGTCCACTTCGCGTTCTTCGGCCAGACGCGGGCGGATATCCGGCTGCGGATCCTGGAAGGCCGCCGTAGCCGGCTGGAAGACCGGATGGAAGGGGTGCGGGCGGCGCTCGCGCGCACCAGGGAACGGGTCGACAGCTACACCCTCGAGCTGCAGCGGCACGGTCTCGAATCGGTGGAGCGCGAGGTGCGCTGGCTCAACGAGCTGATCGCCTCGGAACGGAATTCAGAAGCTAACACAACCGCGGGCGGACCCTACCCGCCCGCGGGTCAGACCGACATGGATCGCGGAAGCGAGAAGGAGTCATCCTGATGGGAAAAGTGCGCGTCGCCATCGTGGGGGCAGGCAACTGCGCGAGTTCGCTCGTCCAGGGCCTTGAGTACTACAAGGACGCGGCCGACGCAGCCCGCGTGCCTGGCCTGATGCACGTTCGGTTTGGCGACTATCACGTGTCTGACGTGGAGGTGGTCGCCGCCTTCGACGTGGACGCCAAGAAGGTTGGCTGTGATCTCGCCGAGGCGATTTTCCTCAGCGAGAACAACACGATCAAGTTCGCCGACGTGCCGCCGACCGGGGTGATCGTGCAGCGCGGCCCGACGCTCGACGGCCTCGGCGAGTACTACCGCGAGACGATCACCGAGTCCGACGAGAAGCCGGCCGACGTGGTCGCCGCGCTGCGCGCGGCGCGGGCCGACGTGCTCGTGTCGTATCTGCCCGTCGGCTCCGAGGAGGCCGACCGGTTCTACGCGCAGTGCGCCATCGACGCGAGGATCGCGTTCGTCAACGCGCTTCCCGTGTTCATCGCCTCCGACCCCGTGTGGGCGGCCAAGTTCGCCGAGGCCGGCGTCCCGATCGTCGGCGACGACATCAAGTCCCAGGTCGGCGCCACGATCACGCACCGGGTGCTTGCCAAGCTCTTCGAGGACCGCGGTGTCGAGCTGCTGCGCACCTACCAGCTCAACTTCGGCGGCAACATGGACTTCATGAACATGCTGGAGCGCAGCCGGCTGATGTCCAAGAAGATCTCCAAGACCCGGGCGGTGACCTCCCAGGTGCCGCACGAGATGGAGAAGGCCGCGGTGCACATCGGCCCGTCTGACCATGTGCCGTGGCTCGAGGACCGCAAGTTCGCCTACGTCCGCCTTGAGGGCAGGTCCTTCGGCGACGTGCCGCTGAACCTGGAGTATAAGCTCGAGGTCTGGGACTCGCCGAACTCGGCCGGCGTGATCATCGACGCGATCCGCGCCGCGAAGATCGCCAAGGACCGCGGCATCGCCGGCCCGGTGATCTCGGCGAGCTCCTACTTCATGAAGTCGCCGCCCGAGCAGTTCGGCGACGACGTGTGCCGCGACCTCGTGGAGAAGTTCATCCGCGGCGAGGTCGACCGCTAGCGCGTCAGCCTTTTGTCGTAGGCCGGCCTTATAGTCCGCTCAGGAGCGGATGGCTGGAAGGACGGGCCTGGCCATGCGGAACGCCTGACAACGCGCGGCGGGAGCGGATATCGCGGCGCAAACCGGCGCGGCACATCCGGGCGCGCCGGCACTAAGCTGGACAAGTGGCGGCAGGGGCAGAGCCAGAAAGTCCGGTGCCGGGCGGCGCAGGGGACGCCGGCGCCGTCGGCGTGCCCGGTCGCAGGTCCACGTTCATCGCCGACCTGAAGGCCGTGCTGGCCGAACGGGACTTCCGCAAGCTGTTCGCCACCCGGCTGGTGAGCCAGACCGGGGACGGGATCATCACCGCGGCGGTCGGCACCTACGTGTTCTTCAACGCGAGCACGTTCCCGAGCCCGACGGCCGGCGCGGCCGCGTTCGCGGTGCTCTACCTGCCCTACTCGCTGATCGGCCCGTTCGCCGGGGTGTTCATCGACCGCTGGTCGCGCCGCCAGATCATGGTCTGGTCCGCGCTGATCCGCGCGGCGTTCGTGGTGGTGACGGCCGCGCTGATGGCCGGCGGCAACCGCGGGGTGGCGCTCTACGTCGCGGTGCTCGCGGTGCTCGGCGTGAACAGGTTCTTCCTGTCCGCCCTGAGCGCCGCGCTGCCGCACGTGGTGCCGGAAGGCAAGCTGGTCATGGCCAACTCGGTCTCCCCGACGGCTGGCGGGATCATGAGCGCGATCGGCGGCATCGTCGCCCTCGGCCTGAACGCGGGCACGGGCGACACCGAGCGGGGCGCCGCCGTGACCATGCTCGTCGGCGGCGGCTGCTACGTCGCGGCCAGCCTGGTCGCGGCCACCATGGGCAGGTACCTGCTCGGCCCCGAGCGGGCGAGCGCGCGCGTCCGGGTGCTCGACGAGCTCGCCGTGGCCGCGGCCGGCCTGCTGGCCGGCGTCAGGTACGTGCTGCGACGGCGCGGCCCGCGCGCCGCGCTCGGCGCGACCGGTGCGTACAGCTTCCTGTTCGGCCCGCTGTTCCTGATGTCGATCCTGCTCTACAGGAACTACTTCTACCCCGCGCACGTCACGACGGCGGAGTCGCACGTCGGAGTGCTCGCGGCCGTCTCGGCGGTCGGCTACGCGTGTGCCGCGGTCGTGACGCCGCCCGCGACGCGGCGGATATCCAAGCAGGCGTGGATCACGCTGCTGCTGATCGCCGCCGCGGTCGTGGCCGGACTGGGCGGGGAGACGTTCAACCAGATCGCGTACCTGGCGATTGGCTTCTTCATGTACCTCACCAGGCAGGGCGTGGCGATCAGCGCGACCACGATCCTCCAGGAGCAGGTCGAGGACACCTACCGGGGCCGGGTATTCGCCTTCTACGACATGATGTACAACGCCACCTACGTGGCGGGCGCCGCGGCGTTCGCGGCGTTCATGCCGGTCAACGGCAAGGCCCCGGCGATCGTCGCCGTGGTCGCCGTGGGTTACCTGCTCGCCGCGGCCGGCTACTGGCTGTCGTCCGGACGTTCCCCGGGCGCGGAGTCCGCCGCCGCGCGCAGCCCCATGGAAGAGGCCCAGCGCAGCAGCTCCTGAGTGGCCCGCTCCTTGCCGAGCGACCCCTCCTCGAGCCGCAGCTCAAGCAGGAAGTTCCACGCCTTCCCGACCAGCGGCCCTGGCGCCAGGCCGAGCAGCGCCATGATCTCGTCCCCGTCGAGCTCGGGCCGGATCTTGTCGAGCTCCTCCTGTTCGCGAAGCGCCTCGATGCGCTCTTCAAGCGCGTCGTACGCGGCCGCCAGCCGCGCGGCCTTGCGCGCGTTCCGCGTCGTGCAGTCCGCCCGGGTCAGCGCGTGCAGCCGGGTCAGCAGCGGCCCGGCGTCGCGCACGTACCTGCGCACCGCCGAGTCGGTCCATTCGCCGTCGCCGTATCCGTGGAACCGCAGGTGCAGCTCCACGAGCCGGGACACGTCGGCGGTGACCTCCTTGCCGAACCGCAGCTCGGAAAGCCGCTTGCGCACGATCTTCGCGCCGGCCACCTCGTGGTGGTGGAACGCGACCTTGCCGCCGGGCAGCAGGGTCCTGGTCTTCGGCTTGCCGACGTCGTGCAGCAGCGCGGCCAGCCGGAGCACGAGATCGGGCCCGAGGCCGTACCTCGGCTCGAGGTCGATCGCCTGCCGGAGCACGATGAGGCTGTGCGTGTACACGTCCTTGTGCCGGTGGTGCTCGTCGACCTCCATCCGCAGCGCGGGCACCTCGGGCAGCACCAGGTCCGCCGCCCCGGTGCGCACGAGCAGGTCGATCCCGTCCGCCGGCGACGGGGTCAGCATGAGCTTGGTCAGCTCGTCGGCGATCCGCTCCGCGGAGACGATGGCCAGCCGGGGCGCCTGCGCGCTCATGGCCGCCTGCACGTCCGCGGCGACCGTGAACCCGAGCCTGGCGGCGAACCGGGCGGCGCGCAGGATCCGCAGCGGGTCGTCGGAAAACGAGTCCTCGGGGCGCCCCGGCGTGCGGATCACGCGTTCGGCCAGCGCCGCCAGGCCCCCGAACGGGTCGACAAGCTCATAGGAGGGCAGCCGCGCCGCCATCGCGTTGATCGTAAAGTCCCGGCGCGCCAGGTCCTGCTCAAGCGACGTGCCGTAGCGCACGTCAGGCTTGCGCGAGCGCGGCTCGTACCGCTCGCTGCGGTAGGTCGTGATCTCGAACACGACCTCGCCCTTGCGCAGGCCGACCGTGCCGAACTCGATCCCCACCGTCCAGGTGCTGTCGGCCCACCCGCGGGTAATCGCGAGGACCCGCTCGGGAACCGCGTCGGTCGTCAGGTCCAGGTCACCGGGGCGGCTGCCGAGGAAGACGTCCCGCACCGGCCCGCCGACGAGCGCGAGCTCGTGCCCCGCCTGGGTGAACAGCTCCCCGAGCTCGGCCGCGGCCGGCGTGACCGCACGCAGCAGCGCCGTGGCCGCCTTACGCTGGTCGGCACGCACGGTGGCGGCGGAGGTGGGATCTGACACGGGCATCGAGGGTAGCTAGCCCAATCCTTTCAGGAAAACGGCAATAGCATGCGAAGCGTGCGCACTGTCGTTCGTACCCTGATGGCTGGCTTCCTCGCCCTCGCCGGACCGGTTCTCGCCGCACCGGCCGCGGCAGCCCACGTCCAGGAAGCACAACAGTCAGCCCGAACGGACAGCGCTTCCTCTCACCAGCTCACCATCTCTATCGACGCGCTGAACCCGAGCTTCGCGACTCCCAGCTCCACCGTGACGGTAAGCGGGACGGTAACCAACGATACCGGCTCGCCCCTGCAGGGCATCCAGGTACAGCTGCTGACCGAAGACCAGGACTTCCTGGCCCGCTCGCAGATGGACAGTTACGCCGCCGGCAGCAACTCGGTGATGTCCCCGCTGCCGATCGGCACCCCGTACGTGGTGCCGGGCACCGTGCGCAGCGGCAGCACCGTGCGCTGGTCCGCGTCGTTCAGCGCGGCCGCGGCCTACTACGGCGCCACGTTCGGCGTGTACCCGCTCGAGGCACAGGCCGAGTCAGCCGGTGGCACCCCGCTCGCCGCCGAGCGCACTTTCCTGCCGTTCTGGCCGGGCAATGACTCCGCGGACCCGCTGAGCACCGCCTGGCTCTGGCCGCTCATCGACGAACCGCAGCAGGGCCCGTGCCCGCAGACGCTGGCCACGAACTCGCTGGCGGCGAGCCTGCGCACCGGGGGGCGGCTCGACACCCTGCTCGCGGTCGGCGAGCAGTGGGCCCAGCAGGACGAGCTGACCTGGGTAGTCGATCCCGCGCTGCTGTCCGACGCGCAGCTGACGGCACAAAGGCACTTCGTCGGCGGCAACGCCACCTGCACCGGGGCGCCCGTTTCCCCCGCCAGCGCGGCCGCCGCCAGCTGGCTGGCTGCGCTGCGGACAGGGACGGCCGGCGAACCCGTGGTCGTTACCCCCTACGCCGACGCCGACGTCGCCGCGCTGACCCGGGCAGGCCTGGACGCTAACGTGCGGACCGCCTACCAGCTCGGGGAGTCGGTCGCCAGGAAGATACTGAACCGTCCGTTCGGGATGGCCGGAAACGGTCCTGGCGACGGCGGGTCGGCGGCGCTCGCCTGGCCAGCCGGCGGGACCGCGGACGCGAGCCTTCTCACCAGCCTCGCCACCAACGGCGGCATCTCCACCGTCGTGCTGAACAGCGGTGAGATGACATCCACGGACGCGCCGTACGACAACGCCCTCGCCGCGACCACGACGGGCACCGGCACCGAGATGGGGGTCCTGCTGGCGGATTCGGAGCTGACCAGCGTGCTCGGCTCGGCGTCGGCAGGCGCGCCGGCCGGCGCACAGTTCGCGGCCGAGCAGGACTTCGTCGCACAGACCGCGATGATCGCCGCCGAGGCGCCCTACCAGAAGCGCTCCCTGGTCCTCGCGCCGCCGCAGCGCTGGGACCCGCCGGCGGCCGAGGCGGAAAGGCTGCTGTCGCTCACCTCGTCGCTGCCCTGGCTGCACCCGGTGGGGCTGTCCAGCCTTGCCTCCGCCGCCGACGATCTCAAGGCGCGCCAGCCGCTGGCGGGCAGCCAGGTCGACACCGCCGAGCTGGGCAGCGGCTACCTCAGCGAGGTCAGGTCGGTCGACAGCAGCCTCGCGCTGTACACGGACCTGCTGTACCAGCCGAGCGCGAGCATGCTGCAGACGCTCGACGCCGCGGCGGTCGGCACGGAGTCTTCGGCCTGGCGCGGCGCGGGCGGGGCCGCGGGATCGCTGGCGCTGACCAAGCTCGCGGACTACCTGCGGTACTGGGAGCAGAAGGTCCAGATCCTGGCGGGGACGAAGCTGCTGCTCGGCGGCGCCTCCGGTCCGGCGCCGATATCCGTGCAGAACGCCGGGCAGCTGCCTGTCCAGGTCGGGGTCGAGGTGATCGTGCCGCCGGGCAGCGGGCTTTCTGTCGCGAACCCGCACGCCCTGATCGTGGTGCCGGCCGGGAAGACGGGCACGGTGACGATGACCATGTACTCAAGCGGCATCGGAACCACCACGCTGCAGCTACAGTTGGTGACGAAGAATGGGTTGCCGCTGACCTGGCGGGGGGCGTCGCAGTCCCTGAGCGTCGAAGCCACGCATTACGGCCGGGCGCTGCTCGTGCTGATCGCCGCCGCGCTGGGGGCTCTGGTGCTCACGTCGATGGCGCGGTGGATCCGCCGGTGGCGGAATGACGGCAGAGTACACGGCAGATCTGGAGGCGCCGGATGACCAGGCCGACGCGGCCCGGCGGGGACCGTCCCGGATCGCCCGAGGATCATCAGGGAGAGGACCGCGCCGGTAACGGCCACGGCGACCCGACGGACCGTCCGCGCCCGCCCGGCCCGCGCGCCAGGCGGCAGCCGCCGCCGGCACAGCCGGCACCGCAACCGCCGGCACAGCCGGCACC
>NZ_JASIAL010000155.1:0-4811 GCF_030042015.1 Trebonia sp.
CGGGCGCCCCCGACGAGGCCGGCACCGTCACCTCATCGCCGGCCGCCGTGTCCTGCGGCACGTCGGCGTCGTCGCTGTCGCGGCCGGCGACCTCGTCGTCGTCGACGACAGTGCCGGCGACCGTGGCGGCGCCTACCGCGACCCCGCTGCCCGCCGTGGTGCTGCCCGTGCCCACGCTGGTCGCTGCCGCGGTACGCCGGGTCTCCTCCTCGGCCCTGGCGACCGCGCGCCTGGCGGCGCGCCCGCCCGACTCGCGCAGCCCGACCCGCCTGGCCAGCTCCTTGTGCTGCGGTTCCCGCTCCTTCAGCCCGGCGAGCACCGGGGTGGCGATGCAGATCGAGGAGTAGGTGCCTGACAGCATGCCGACGAACAGCACGAGGGACAGGTCCTTGAGCGTGCCCGCGCCGAGCAGGCCGGCGCCGACGAACAGGATCGAGGCGACGGGGATCAGCGCGGTCAGCGACGTGTTGATCGACCGGACCAGGGTCTGGTTCAGCGCGAGGTTGGCCGCCGCACTGTACGTACTTCGGCCGGAGGTGACCAGGCCGGCGGTATTCTCGCGGACCTTGTCGAAGACCACCACGGTGTCGTACAGCGAGTAGCCGAGGATCGTCAGCAGGCCGATCACCGACGTGGGGCTGACCGAGAAGCCGGTCAGGGCGTACACGCCCGTGGTGATCACGATGTCGTGCAGCAGCGCGACGAACGCGGCGACGGCCATCCGCCACTCGAACGCGACCGACAGGTAGGCCACGATCACGACCAGGAAGATGACCAGCGCCTCGACGGCCTTGGTGGTGATCTGGCCGCCCCAGGTCGGCCCGACCAGCTGGATGTTCATCTGGCTCGGGGCGATGCCGAAGCGCTTCTCTAGCGCGGTGGCGACCTGCTGGGTCACGTTGTTGTGCAGCACCCCCGTCTGGACCTGCCACTGCGACAGCAGGGCGGACGACACGTGCTGCACGGTCGCGTCGCCCCCGCCGGCCGCGGTCACCACGCGGGAGATCGCGCCCTGGGTTGTCGACGCCGTCGCGGGGAACAGGAAGACCGCGCCGCCGGTGAACTCCACGCTGAAGTTCAGCCCGCGCACGAGCAGCGCGACGACGCTGATCAGCAAGATGGCGCCGGAGATCGTGTACCACATCCGCTGGCGGCCGACGAAGTCGATCGAGACTTCGCCGCGGTAGAGCCGCCCGGGGATGTCGCGAAGGCGCGGCATCATGCCTCCCGCGAGGTCGAGGAGCCGGTGGAGGAAGCGCCAGGCGAGCTGGCCGCGGGCGCGTCATCCGGGGAGCTGGCCGGGGACCTGGCCGGGGACCTGGCGCCGGGCGCCGTCCGCTGCGTCCGGACCGTCCGCCGGACCCCGGAGCGCCACGGCGTCCTGGCGCCGAGCCGTGCCGGGTCGAGCCCGGACCAGCGGTGCCCGCCGCCGTAGAACTCGGTCCCCGCGAGCAGGGTGACCATCGGCTTGGTGAACAGGAACACCACCAGGACGTCGATCAGCGTGGTCAGGCCGAGGGTGTACGCGAAGCCCTGCACGTCGCTGACCGCGAAGTGGTAGAGCAGGACGGCCGCGAGGAACGACACCGTGTCCGACACCAGGATCGTGCGCCTGGCACGCCTCCAGCCGCTCTCCACCGCCGGGCGCAGCGTCTTGCCTTCCCGAACCTCGTCACGGAGCCGTTCGAAGAACACGATGAACGAGTCCGCCGTGATGCCGATCGCCACCACGAGTCCGGCGATGGCAGACAGCGACATCGTGAAGTTCTGGTACCGGCTGAGCAGCACCACCGACAGGTAGGCCAGCGACGCGGCGATCAGCAGGCTGGAGACCGACACCACGCCGAGGCCGCGGTAGTACGTGAACAGGTAGATCACCACGAGCGACAGGCCGATGATCGCCGCGATCAGGCCGGCGTCGAGTGAGGCGTGGCCGACCTGCGGGGAGATGGACACGATGTCCTCTCTCTGGAACTGCAGCGGCAGCGAGCCGTACTTGAGCACGTTGGTCAGCTGGGTCGCCTCCGCCTGGGTGAACCCGACGTCGGTGGGACCCTGGATCTCGAACTGGCCGGAGGTAAGGGCCGCGTCCGTCTCAGGAGCGGACACGACGTTGCCGTCGAGCACGACCGCGGTGCTGTCGAGCACGGCGGGATCTGACGGGTACCCCTCAGACTGCGCGTCGGTGTAGTAGTCGTCGTACTGGTTGGTGGTCAGCGTGCCGAACGCGCTCTGCGCCTTGCCGTCCAGTGTCAGGTTCACCACCCACTGCGTGGTGTCCGCCAGCAGTCCGGCGCTCACCGACGTGATGTCGGTGCCCTCGAAGACGGCCGGGCCGAGGACGTACTTGGTGCCGTCGGAGTCACAGGACACGATCTGCGCGGTGGGATCGGTCCACTGGGCCTTCGCCAGCGTGTACCCGACCTGGCTCTTCCAGGCGTCGGTGACGCTCTCCGGGTTCGACGGGTCGGAGCTCGGCGCGCACGACAGCTTGTTGAACAGCTTCATCGTGGCCGCGTTGACCAGGCTCGTGTCCCCGTAGGTGACGGCGGCCGACGCGCTCGAGGTGGAGCTGGCCGTCGGCGAGGGACTCGGGCTCGCGCTCGCCTTCGGTGACGTGCTCGCCGTCGGGGACGAACTGGCCTTGGGCGACGCCGACGTGCTCGCGGTGGGCGACGCCGACGTGCTCGCGGTGGGCGAGGCGGACGTGCTCGCGGTGGGCGAGGCGGACGGGCTCGGGCTGCTGGCGAGCCGCGCCGACAGCGCGGCGGTGGACGCCTTGGGGGTCGCGCTGGCGGTGGTGCTCGCGGTGGGCGACGCCGACGCGGTCGGCGTTGCGCTCGGAGTCGGGCTCGGCGTGGGGGATGGCGACGAACTGGTCTTCGGTTTGGCGGACGAGGACGACGAGGACGTCGTCGGCCCGGTGTAGAGCTCCTCCAGGTACACCGGCCGGAAGCTCAGCTTGGCGGTGGTGCTCACCAGGTTGATGACGTTCTCCTCGGCCTGGCCGGGGACGGTCACGTTGATCAGGTCGCTGCCCTGCTGCTGCACCTGGGCGCCTGAGTTGCCCGTGCCGTTCACCCGGGCAAGCAGGACCGTGATCGCCTGCTGCATCTCGCCGCTCGACGGGGGCTGGCCGTTGGACGTTACCGCCTTCAGCACCACCTCGGTGCCACTGGACAGGTCAAGGCCGAGGCCGACCTTGAACTGCTGATGCCACTTGGCGGGGTTGAACGTCTCCTTGCCCGTGATCGAGAACAGCATGATCAAGACGATCACGCCCAGCGCGACCAGCGCGGGTATGGGCCGCGACCCGCTTCTGCTTGGGGGTGCCACTTATCGCCTGCCTGTCGAATCGCCTGCGCGCAAGCGCCCGCTAGTCCTTCTTGCTGCTGCCGGACTCCGCGACGCCGTCGCTGTCGACCTCGCTCCATTCGTCGTCTTCGGCGGGCTCGTCCTGCTCGTCGTCCGCCGAGTCCGCCACCGGATCCTCGGTCTCCTGGCCTGGGCTGACGACGTCCATGATGGCGCGCTTCATGTAGCGCACCTCGACGCCCGGGGCGACCTCGAGGACCACGTCGTCCCCGTCGACGTCGACGACCGTCGCGTACATGCCAGCGGTGGTCCGCACGCGGGCGCCCGGTGTGACGGTGCTCTGGCGCTGCTGCGCCTGCTGCGCGCGGCGCCGCTGTGGCCTGATCATGAGCAGGTAGATGCCGACGACGACGACCAGGATCAGGAGCAGGGACTCCGGGTTGAAGCTTGACTTCGACGACGAGGACGTCGCGGCCAATACGATATTGCCCATCACGGGGCATCCTTCCAGTTTGACTTTCCGCCCGCAGGCCGGCGCCGTCAGCTAAGGACGGTCACTCGCCAACCTGCGCAGTGTAGCGGCCGTATGCACAACGCATATCTACCCTACGAGGATTCCGGCCGTGATCGTTACCGTCGACACCAGATAGATAACGGATCAGGACATTGCCGCCGCGGGTCGCGGCTGTTCGGTCGGATCAGTCGAACAGCGTGGGCAGCTCGGCCGCGGCAGGCGGCGGGGTGAGGCCAAGGTGCTCCCAGGCCGCCGGCGTCGCTACCCGGCCGCGCGGCGTCCTGGCCAGCAGGCCGTGCCTGACGAGGAACGGCTCGGCGACCACCTCGACCGTCTCCGCCTCCTCCCCCACCGCCACCGCGAGCGTGGACAGCCCTACCGGCCCGCCGCCGAACCGCCGGACCAGCGCGTCGAGCACGGCCCGGTCCAGCCGGTCCAGGCCCATCTCGTCCACCTCGTACAGTTCGAGCGCGGTGCGGGTGATCCCCCTGGTGACGACGCCGTCGGCGCGCACCTCCGCGTAGTCCCTGACCCGGCGCAGCAGCCTGTTGGCGATCCGGGGCGTGCCCCGTGACCGCCCGGCCAGCTCGTCGACGCCGCCGTCGTCGATCGGCACCCCGAGCAGCCCGGCGGACCTGCGGACGATCACGCGGAGCTCCGCCGGGAGGTAGAAGTCCAGGTGCGCGGTGAAGCCGAACCTGTCGCGCAGCGGAGCAGGCAGCAGCCCGGCCCTCGTGGTGGCGCCCACCAGCGTGAACGGCGCGATGTCGAGCGGGATCGCGGTCGCCCCCGGCCCCTTCCCCACCACGATGTCGACGCGGAAGTCCTCCATCGCCAGGTACAGCATCTCCTCGGCCGGGCGGGCGAGCCGGTGGATCTCGTCGATGAACACGACCTCGCCCTCGTGCAGCGTGGACAGCACGGCGGCCAGGTCGCCTGACCGCTCGATCGCGGGCCCTGAGGTGATCCGCATCGGCGCGCC
>NZ_JASIAL010000156.1:0-5223 GCF_030042015.1 Trebonia sp.
GCGAACCGCGCCGAGCGGCGCAGCGCCTAGGGGCCTAGTGAGCCGGTCCCCGGTTGCGGGGTCAGCGTGCAGTCGCCTGCCCCGGCCCCGCGCTGTCCTGGCTGCCCCGGGCACCTCGGGCATGTCGGGGCGCCCCGGGCGTCCCGGCCGCGGCGCGGTATTAACTGCCCCGGGGATGAGGCATGACGCTTGACTCAGGCATCTGCGCGCGCCGTCCCGTGCCGCCCTTGCCGCTGGCGTGCCCGCCCGGGGGATGCGCTTGATGATCATGGGTCAAAGGTGGCCGCGGGCGGTCCCGTTTGACCCGTGATCATGGTCCATGGGCGGTTTCCGGGGGGTGGTTCACCGCTGGACGGGGGGAATGTCGGCTATGTGGCCGCCGCTGACGGGGTTGACCCGTGACCTGCCCTCCGCCGCAAAGGGCCAGCGGCCACGGCCGGCACCTTCTGTGACCGAAGACGGCTCACGTGGTGACCGCAGAACTCACGGCCGGCTCACTAGGGGCCTAGGGGCCTAGGGGCTAGCGCCGCACGCTGGCCGCGGAGCGGCCGCGCAAGCGGGCCGCGACGCCCCATCGCGCGACCCGGAAAAAGGCTTCGCGGATGACAGCGTTGGTCATCTTCGACGATCCGCGCTCGCGCTCCACGAACGTGATCGGCACCTCGGTGAGCTTCAGGCCCGACTGCAGCACCCGCAGCGTCATGTCGATCTGGAAGCAGTAGCCGGCCGACTCGATGTTGTTCAGGTCGATCTTCTGCAGGGTGGCCGCACGGTACACCCGGAAGCCGCCGGTCGCGTCCCTGACGCCGATGCCGAGCATCAGCCGGTTGTAGACGTTGGCGCCGCGGGACAGGTACTCACGGTGCTTCGGCCAGTTGACGACCGTGCCGCCGGGCACGTAGCGCGAGCCGATCACCGCGTCCGCGCCGTCCAGCGCCGCGAGCAGCCTTGGCAGGTCCTCTGGCCGGTGCGAACCGTCCGCGTCCATCTCGACGATCACGTCGTAGCCGCGCTCCAGTGCCCAGCTGAAGCCCGCCACGTACGCGCGGCCAAGGCCGGCCTTCTCCGTCCGGTGCATGACCTGCACGTGCCTGTCGGTCTCGGCAAGCTTGTCAGCCAGGTCCCCCGTGCCGTCAGGGCTGCTGTCATCGACCACGAGCAGGTCCGCGTCAGGAACGGCTTCCCTGATCCGCCCGGCAATGATTTCGAGGTTCTGCCGCTCGTTGTAGGTCGGCATGACGATGATCACACGGCCGGTGCCCGGAGCCGACTCTGCCATTACCTGTCTTCACCTTCTCTGTCCGGCTCTGCCCAGCAAGTTCAGTGGAAGAGGGCCCGGGCAGCGACCTCGGTCCGGAGTCGTCTCGTCGGGAACGAGAACGGCCTCCGTTGTCTACTGAGCCACCCGGGCCCTTTCCAGGCCCAACCCCCTGACAGCCGGACATGCACCGGCTAGCTTATGTCGCGCCTGGCATCGGGAAACTGGCTGCCTCCGCGCTCGCCCTGACACGCCACCAATGCTACTGCTACGAACCAGCCAATCCGGCCGGCGAGCCCGGTGCTGGACTGTCCCAAAAGTACCCCTGATCCGTGCAATGTCAACTGGCGGAGACCGTTAGGCATAGAAATTAACTACAGAGGGAACATGCCAAATTACGTTAGGTAACAACGGGCGATAATCGTGTCCGATCGCTAGCAGTGCACACAGTAACCGGGGGGAACACTGTGCGTAGCATCTCGCGGGCCACCGTGGCGTGGGCCTCAGGCGCAGTCATCGCTGTCGGCGCCGGCACGGCCGGCATCTACCTCGCCGTGACCGGCAGCCATCCGGCGCAATCGGCAAGCCCGGCGCGCGTCGCGGTCAGGCACGAGCCCGCGTCACGGCCGACGCCGCTGCGCTTGCTGTCTGTCAGCCCGGCGAACGGGAGCCGGGGGGTCGACGGCGCCGACGGCGTGACCGTCACGTTCAACAAGCCGCTGCCGCCGGGGGCGTCCCTTCCGCAGCTGTCGCCGGACATCGCAGGGACCTGGCAGCAGGACGGCGACAGCGTGGTGTTCGTGCCGCAGGCCGGCTTCACGGCCGGCACCCGGGTGACGGTCACGGTGCCCGGGGCAGACGGCACGGTTAGTTCAGGATATAAATCGACTTTCACCACCGCCTCCTATTCCGTCCTGCGGCTGCAGGAACTGCTCGCCCAGCTCGGTTACCTGCCGATGACATGGACGCCGGCGCCTGGCGCGGCAGTTCCCGCGAGCAGCGCGGCGGCCCAGCTCGCCGCGGCGTACGACCCGCCCGCCGGGACGTTCCACCTGCAGGGCGGCTATCCGAGTGAGCTGTACTCGTTCTGGCAGCAGGGCAGCGCCAACCTGCTCGACACGGGCGCGATCACCGGCTTCGAGGGCGACCACGAGATGACCACCGACGGGGTGGCCAGCCCGCAGGTGTGGGCGGCGCTGCTGACGGCGGCCGAGACGGGCCAGGACAACACGCAGGGCTACAGCTACGCGGTCGCCAGCCAGAACCTGCCGGAGACGCTGACGATCTGGCACGACGGGCGCGAGGTCTTCAGCAGCCCGACCAACACCGGCATCGCGGAGGCGCCCACGCCGGTCGGCACGTTCCCCGTCTACCTGAAGCTGCCGTACCAGGTCATGACCGGCTACAACCCGGACGGGTCCTACTACGCGGACCCGGTCCAGTGGGTGTCCTACTTCAGCGGCGGCTCCGCGGTGCATTACATCGCGCGCGGGTCCTACGGCTGGCCGCAGAGCCTGGGCTGCGTGGAGCTGCCCTACACGGCGGCCGAGCAGGCCTACCCGATCCTGCCCTACGGCACGCTGGTCACGGTCACGCCGGAGTAGGCGCGGCGGGCGACGCCGCCGCCGCGTCCCGCGGGGTGCCCACGTCGGTGACCGCGGGGTCGCTCCCGTACGGCGCGAACCGGTCGCGCACCGCGGGGTCGTGGCCGGCGACCAGCCACGTGTCCGGCCGCGCCGCCAGCTCCGCGAGCAGGTCGTAGGCCAGGTACATGCCGGGCAGGTCGGCGGTGATGGCGAACGGGCGGTCGAGTTCGACCTCCTCGTAGAAGTGCAGGGCGTCGGAGGCGAGCACGACCGTGCCCGTCGCCGTCGCCACGGTCACGATCAGCTGGCCGGGCGTGTGGCCGCCGACCTGCAGGAGCTCCAGCCCTGGCGCGACCGTGTGGTGGCCGGTCATGAGGGTGAGCCTGCCCTCGCGGCGGATGGCCTGCAGCAGCGCGAGCTCGCCAGGCTCGGCATGCGCGGCGAACTGGGCGCGGCGGGCGAGCGGGCCGGTCCAGAAGTCGTATTCGGCCTGGCTCATGACGAGCTGCGCATGCGGGAACTGGTGCAGGTTCCCGATGTGGTCCCAGTGGGCGTGCGTGACCACGACGGTGCCGACCGCGCCCGGGTCGATGCCCAGCTTCGGCAGGGCGTCGGCGGGCGTGGCATCCCAGTTCCGGCCGCGGCGGTCGCCGGCCGCTGGGGCGAAGCCCGTGTCGACCAGGGTGACCCGGCCCGCGCCGCCGCCGTCACGGATCACCCAGAAGAAGTAGTCGAGCTGGATCTTCCCGTCCGGCTCGCCGTACAGGTGGTAGTTGAGGAAGGTCTCGGCCCGCGTGGTGACCCGGTTCCCGTAGCGCACCGCCAGTACCTCGCGCGTACCGCCGTCGGCCACGCTCTCACCCCTTGTGCCGGTTGCGAACTTGTGATCGCCGTCGCGCCTGCCGCCCCGCTAGTCCTCTTCCTTGTCCTCGAAGGCCGCCTTATAGCGTGTGCCGGGGACCTCTTCGTGCCACACGGTAGGGCCAAGCGAGATCGCCGTGTGGGCGACGAACGAGTCCGGGGCCGCGCCGTGCCAGTGCTCTTCGCCGGGCGGGGCCCAGACCACGTCGCCGGCGTGCAGCACGTGCCGGTGGCCGTCCCTGTTCTCGACCATGCCGCGGCCGCTGCTGACGATCAGCACCTGCCCGTCGGTGTGGGAATGCCAGTAGGTGCGCCCGCCCGGCGCAAAGATCACGCTGTTCACCCGCACCCGGGCCGTCTCCCCGTCCTCGAGGAGGACGTCGAGCATCGCCTGCCCGGTGAACGTGCCCTCGTCCCCTAGGCGAGTGGGCTGGCCGTCCCTGCGGCCGCGCGTGTATTCCATCTACTCCGTCCTTCCTGGCAGGTTGATGTCGGCCGTCGCCATCACGCCCGGTGACTGCGCGAGCAGGGTATGGCCCGGGCGTGCCACGCGCAGGGCTTCGGCGGTCAGTGACCGCGGGCACTCCTCCGGCTCCGCCGGCTGGCTGCTCACGCAAGCAACGTTAGACGCGCCCGCCCGCCATGACCATGGGCCGCCCGACGAAATCCGCGTCACCCCCTGCAAGCGAGTCACGATTACAGTGCCCGCCATCGTTACTGCACGGCACCCTCACAACCGAGTGACGTCGGCGCAGGCGTGCCACCGTTCGCGTGCCCGGTGGGATCAAAGGAGGTTGGCGTGGCCCGAACTCCCGCGAACGACACCGATCCGGCTCCGTCCGTGAGATGGAACCAGACGCCGCTGTTCCAGGGAGGCGTGTTGGTGGGGTACGCCGGACGCCCGTATACCCAGCCGTTGACCGAGATCGACATGTTAGGCGGAAAGCTGCCGTTCAGGGTGGACAGTACGTTGGGGGCGTCCCGGATGGCCGTGCCGACCGGATTCCACCTATCCTGAGCGAACACCTGGAACGGCGCGCACCCACCTGACATGCCGACCACATCGGAGGTCGTGGCTGTCTGGCCGTCAGGACTGGAATGGAAGTACCGCCACCACCAGGGTGAACCGGCCGCCAGAACAGTTAGCAAGACGCTGATGACAGTGCCGATCTTGAATTCTGCCGACAGGGCCATGGGCTGATTATGGCAGCGCTAAAGAGTCGCGCATTATTAAGGCAGGCGTGTCGTGCGATGCGCCGGCAGAACGCAATTCGGCGGATCGCGGCGAGCCTCACCCGGGGCCTTGGCCAGGCGTCGAGCGCGCTACAGGTGGCTGAACCCGCCCGATTCCTCCTTGGTCATGGACACGGTGACCGGGTGCTTGCCGAAGTGAGCGATCGCGTCGCGGAAGTCGTCAAGCAGCAGGGACGCCATGTCCTGGCTGACGCCGAGCCGGACGAGGATGCGCTGCACGGCGATGTCGGACGCCGTCCCCGTCAGCGTGTAGGCAGGCACCTG
>NZ_JASIAL010000157.1:0-16393 GCF_030042015.1 Trebonia sp.
GTCGAACTGCCGGTGCGCCGCCCCGGACGGCCGGGCTGACGCCCTGGGCAGCGGGTCCCTGAGCCGGTGCGCCGCCCCGGACTGCCGGTGCGCCGCCCCGGACTGCCGGTGCGCCGCCCCGGACGGCCGGGCTGACGCCCTGGGCAGCGGGTCCCTGAGCCGGGGCAGCAGGCCGAGGTCCTCACGGTAGCGGAGCATGCGGGGCGAGGTGCCGAGCCGCCTGGCGGCCTCCGAGATACGCATGGACACTGATTCTAACAATTTCCTGTCAAAAACACGCGCCATCAAGTGCGAGAACCACCCACGCTCACGTAGCGTGTGAGCGGTACGAGCCACCACCGCCCGTTCGGTAAAAAAGAACTAAGGAGAAACCGCATGACAGCGGATCAGCTTCCGTACTGGGTTGCCGACCTCTCCCTCGCCGCCTTCGGGCGCAAGGAGATCCAGCTGGCCGAGCACGAGATGCCCGGGCTGATGGCGGTGCGCGAGGAGTACGCGCCGAGCCAGCCGCTGCGCGGCGCGCGGATCACCGGCAGCCTGCACATGACCGTCCAGACCGCCGTGCTGATCGAGACCCTGGTGGCGCTGGGCGCAAGCGTACGCTGGGCGAGCTGCAACATCTTCTCCACCCAGGACCACGCGGCGGCGGCCGTCGCGGTCGGGCCGGACGGCACCCCCGACGACCCGAAGGGCATCCCGGTCTTCGCCTGGAAGGGCGAGACGCTCGAGGAGTACTGGTGGTGCACCGAGCAGGCGCTGACCTGGCCCGGCGGCGGACCGCCGAACATGGTCCTCGACGACGGCGGCGACGCCACCCTGTTCGTCCACAAGGGGGCCGAGTACGAGCAGGCGGGCGCCGTCCCCAGCCCGAGCGAGGACGACAGCGAGGAGTGGCTGGTCATCCTCGGCCGGCTGCGCAACTCCCTGGCCGACCACCCCGGCAAGTGGACCGCGGCGGCGCAGACCATCAAGGGCGTCACCGAGGAGACCACGACCGGCGTGCACCGGCTGTATGAGATGGCCAAGGCCGGCACGCTCAGGTTCCCTGCGATCAACGTCAACGACTCGGTGACCAAGTCCAAGTTCGACAACAAGTACGGCTGCAGGCACAGCCTCGTGGACGGCATCAACCGCGGCACCGACGTGCTGATCGGCGGCAAGGTGGCGCTGGTCTGCGGCTACGGCGACGTGGGCAAGGGCTGCGCGGAGAGCCTGCGCGGCCAGGGAGCGCGGGTGATCATCACCGAGATCGACCCCATCTGCGCGCTGCAGGCGGCGATGGACGGCTACCAGGTCACCACGCTGGAGGACATCCTCCCGCAGGTGGACATCTTCGTCACCGCCACAGGCAACAAGGACATCATCACCGCTGACCAGATGTCCCGGATGAAGCACCAGGCGATCGTGGGCAACATCGGTCACTTCGACAACGAGATCGACATGGCCGGCCTGGCCGCGATCCCGGGGATCAAGAAGATCAACGTCAAGCCGCAGGTCGACGAGTGGATGTTCCCCGACGGGCACACGATCATCGTGCTGTCCGAGGGACGCCTGCTGAACCTCGGCAACGCGACCGGGCACCCGAGCTTCGTGATGAGCAACAGCTTCACCAACCAGGTGATGGCGCAGATCGAGATCTTCACCAAGACCGACCAGTACCCGCTCGGCGTGTACACGCTGCCCAAGCACCTGGACGAGAAGGTCGCCCGGCTGCACCTGGACGCACTCGGCGTGAAGCTGACCGCGCTGTCCAAGGAGCAGGCGGACTACATCGGCGTGCCGGTGGAGGGCCCGTACAAGCCGGACCACTACCGGTACTGAGTCTCGCCCGATGATCGGCGGGTTCTCACCGGACGAATACATCGCCGACCCCGGCCTCGCTGAGGTCGGGGATCGGCGTATCCAGTATTCCGAACGGTCCATGCCGCTCCTGACGGCCCTGGCTCGCCGTTTCAGTGTGGAGCGGCCATTCGACGGGATGGCGGTGGCGGCCTGCCTGCACGTGACGCCGGAGACGGCGGTGCTGGTCCGGCTGCTGCGTGCCGCCGGGGCCCGGGTGACGCTGGCGGCGTCCAATCCGCTGTCCACCCAGGACGACATCGCCGCCGCGCTGGCGGCCACCGACGGTGTCGCGGTGTTCGCCCGCGCCGGTGTGGACCGGCGCACTTATTACGAGCACATCGCGCTCGCGCTCGGCGCCGACGGGGCGCAAGGGCCGGACCTGGTCATCGACGACGGCGGTGACCTGGTCAGCACGCTGCTTGCCCCCGGGGGGACGACCCCCCCGGTGACCCCCCCGCATGGGGGGACTGCCCGTCCCCCCATTCCCCCCGGGGCCCGTCCCCCCAAATTCCCGCTCGGCGGGTGCGAGGGGACGACCACCGGCGTGCTGCGCCTGCGCCGGATGGCGGCCGAGGGCGCGCTGGCGTTCCCCATGATCGCGGCAAGCGACACGCCGGCCAAGCGGCTCGTGGACAACACGCACGGCACGGGGCAGTCCGTCATCGACGGGCTGCTGCGCGCGAGCGGGGTCCTGCTGGCCGGGAAGACCGTGGTGGTCGCCGGGTTCGGCACGTGCGGGGTCGGGATCGCCGAGTGCGCCCGCGGCCTCGGGGCCCGGGTGCTGATCACCGAGGTGGACCCGGTGCGGGCGCTAGACGCGGTGCTGCGCGGGTTTGGCGTGCTCACGCTGGCCGACGCGGCGCCGCTCGGCGAGGTGTTCATCACGGCGACCGGCTCGGCGGAGGTGATCACCGGCGAGCACATGGCGGCGATGCGGGACGGCGCGATTCTCGCCAACGCCGGGCACTTCGACGTCGAGATCGACGTGCGGGGGCTGCACGACCTGGCGGTCGCCGTGCACCCCGACGTGCGCCCGCACACCGACGCGTTCGAACTCCCCGACGGCCGCCGCCTGCTCCTGCTGGCCGAAGGCCGCGTCGTCAACCTCGTCGCCGCCGACGGGCACCCACCCGAGGTAATGGACCTGGCGTTCGGCATCGAGGCGCTCGCCCTCGCCTGGCTGGCGGGCAACGCGGAGAAGCTGGCCCCCGACGTGCACCCCGTCCCGCCGGACATCGACGCCGAGGCCGCCCGGCTGGTGCTCGCCGCGCTCGGCGCCGAGATCGACTCGCTCACCGCCGCCCAGCGCGCCTACCTCGCCTCCTGGCGGCTCGGCTCCTGACGCGCGCGAGGCACGTCGGCGTCCCACCGCTGTCGCGGTGCCGCGGCTAAGCGCGCGCGCTAATCGGCGGCCCCCACGAGGAGCGGCTGATCCGGTGGAGTCGGCACGGTCCGTTCTGGATGATGGATCTTCGTCAGCGCCAGCCAGGCGAGCAGCGCAAGCGGGTAGACGAAGTAGCCGAACCGGGTCGTCGGGTCCAGCACGAACATGACCGTGTAGCCGACCGTGAGCCGCCAGGCCGCATCCCGCGCGTCGCGCGGCGGTCGCAGGAGAATCCACGCCGCGAACGCCGCGGCGGCCAGGACCATCAGCGTGATCGCGGTCCAGTGGCCGATCGGGCCGAGTTCGGCGATGAGATGGCCGGGCAGCGGGCTCGCCGCGGGGGTCTTGTGCTTGGTAAGCCCGAGCGGGTAGTCGAAGAGGTTCTGCTTAACGGCCTTGACGGCATCCGGCGTGGCCAGCGCCTCGGGTGCCGCAAGCGCCGTGAGGATGCCCGTCGCTGCTACCGCGGTCGCGGTGAACCTGGTGGCGATGCGCGGCGAGTACCGGACCCAGGCCATGACCGCGAGCACGGGGACGGCCGCCCACGCCGTCGTCTTCATCGCGCAGGCGATGGCGAGCACCGCGCCAGCCCAGACCAGCTTGCCGCGGGTGGCCAGCGCGAGCGTCAGGCCGAGCAGCGCGATGACCGGCGGGTCGGTGACGCCCAGCGCCAGCTGGAAGGCGATCAGCGGGGAGGCGACCGCGAAGGCGGTAAGCCAGGCGGCCTGGCGGCGGCAGCTCGCGCAGCCGCGCAGCCGGTGCGGGGACATGACCGCGAACGCCACGGCGAGCACCGCGATCGTGGTCACCGAGACCCAGATCCGGGGGTCGCCGAGCACGCCGGTCAGGCCCGCCGACCGCGGCAGGCCGAACACCTCCATGACCGGCAGGTACGGGTTGTAGGACTTCCAGTCCTGCAGCTGGCTCGGCGGCAGGTACGGTGTGCCGTACTTGAGCAGGTGCTGGGCCGACTGGCCGATGACCAGCACCTCGGCGGTGGCGGGCACCCGGGTCACCAGCCAGAGCAGGGGCGCGACCAGCGCGCCGCCCACCGCCACGGCGAGCGGCAGCAGCCAGCCCTCGCCGAACCAGAGCAGCATGGCCGTGACCGCGTAGCCACCGAAAGCCCAGACGGCCCAGTCACGGTCGGCATGGCCGGTGAAGACCGCCATCGCCAGCGCGTAGATCGTGAAGGCGCCAAACCACACCGCTACTACGCGGCGCCCGGGCCACACGTCGTGTGCCTGCCCCGCTGCCTGGGCGCCATGAGCCCCTGCCACGCACACAGTATCCATGGTAGAGAACTGTAAAGTCACGGACGGCCGGCGCGCATCGGCCGGGGTGCGTAGTCCCCGCGGGGGACGTCCGTCCGGCTCAGGGCAGCTTCCAGTTCACGGGCTCGGCGTTCTGGCGCCGCAGCAGCTGGTTCGCCCGGCTGAACGGACGCGTGCCGAAAAACCCGTTGTGCGCGGACATCGGGCTCGGGTGCGCGGACTCGATGCGCGGGACGTCGCCGAGCACAGGGACCAGGCCGCGGGCGTCCCGCCCCCACAGGATGGCCACCAGCGGCCGGCCTCGCCCGGCCAGCGCCCGGATGGCCTGCTCGGTGACTTCCTCCCAGCCCTTGCCGCGGTGCGAGCCCGGCCGGCCCGGCTCGACGGTCAGCACCCGGTTGAGCAGGAGCACGCCGCGTTCGGCCCACGGGGTGAGGTCGCCGGTGGCGGGAGTGGGGTAGCCGAGGTCCGCCGAGTACTCGTGGAATATGTTCACCAGGCTGCCCGGCAGCCTGATGACCTGCGGGTCTACCGAGAAGGCGAGCCCGACCGCGTGGCCTGGCGTCGGGTACGGATCCTGGCCGACGATCAGCACCTTGACGTCGTCGAACGGCTGCTTGAAGGCGCGCAGCACGTTGTCGCCGGACGGCAGGTACCTCTTGCCTGCCGCGATCTGCTCGCGCAGGAAGTCGCCCATTGCCGCGATCTGGTCCTTAACCGGGTCAAGGGCGGCGGCCCAGCCTGCCTCGACCATGGTGGCCAACTGCTGCGGCATGGGGCGAACTCTAGTGCTCAACGTGGCGCGCGGGGCGTGCATTACGCTGGTAAACGGGCTCCTGGGTAGTGCGGAGCTGATAAAAAGGGGTAACCTGCGCATGCTGGGCGCAGGATGTGCGCAGGCGTCACCGTCTGTCGCCGTGGGTGCTCTGCTTGGAGCCAGATACATGGAACGATGGGGCCCATGAAAGGACGTGTGCTAGTCGTCGACGACGACGCGGCGCTCGCGGAGATGCTCGGCATCGTGCTCCGCGGTGAGGGGTTTGAGCCGACCTTCGTGGCCGACGGAGACAAGGCGATGGAGGTCTTCCGTGACACACGGCCGGACCTGGTCCTGCTCGACCTGATGCTGCCCGGTTCGGACGGGATCGACGTGTGCCGCCAGATCAGGGGCGAGTCGGGCGTGCCGATCGTCATGCTGACGGCGAAGACCGACACGGTCGACGTGGTCCTCGGGCTGGAGTCCGGCGCGGACGACTACATCCTCAAGCCGTTCAAGTCCAAGGAGCTCGTCGCCAGGATCAGGGCGCGGCTGCGCCGGACGGACGAGCCCGCGCCGGAGATGCTGCAGATCGGGGACGTGTCCATCGACGTCGCCGGCCACTCGGTGAAGCGGAACGGCGAGACGCTCAGCCTCACGCCGCTGGAGTTCGACCTGCTGGTCGCGCTCGCCCGCAAGCCCAGGCAGGTGTTCACCCGCGAGGTGCTGCTCGAGCAGGTCTGGGGTTACCGGCACGCCGCGGACACCCGGCTGGTGAACGTGCACGTGCAGCGGCTCCGGGCCAAGATCGAGCGGGACCCTGAGCACCCGGAGATCGTTGTCACCGTCCGCGGCGTCGGCTACAAGGCGGGACCCGGTTGATTTATTGATGGAGCGGGCTGCGGTTAACCCCGACCCGGTCGGCGCGCCGGCAGTGTCGGTCCGAGCGCCGGCCACGGGATCACCCGTGCCGCCTCCGACGCCAGAGCAGGCCCCGCTTCCGCCGCTGGCGCCGCCGCGTGACGTGCGCGAGGCGTGGGAGATGGCGCTGCGCCGCAAGAGGCTGGTGCGCTGGGTGGTCAGCTGGCTGCCGCACCGGCTGACCATCGGCATCCGCGGCGCGCTGCGGTTGGAGCACTCGGTCACCACCAAGGTCAGGCACCGCTGGCACCGCAGCCTGCAGCTGCGGGTGGTCGGCAGCACCGTGGTGATCTCCGCGACGGTGATCGCCGTGCTCGGGTTCTTCCTCACCTATCAGATCAACGACGGCCTGGTGGTCGACGCAGAGAGCACCGCGCGTATCCAGACGCTGGCCGCGCTGAACAACGCCCAGTCGCTGTCCGGCTGGAACGACAGGCCGAACGCGCAGAGCGCGTGGCAGTTCATGTCGCAAGCCGGCCAGGCGCTGCAGCCGGTGAGCAGCAGCGGCACCCCTCCGCCTTACTACGTCGTGGTCGGGCTGAACGCCGACCTGGATGGGCCGGGCAAGGGGATCCCGGCGGGGTTCCCGTCGTGGGCGACCATCATTTCCCTGCCTGCGTCGCTGCCATCCGCTCTTCTCGCCGACGTCCAGCAGGAGCAGTCGGCGGACCAGCTCGACGGCAACGCGGACAGCCTGCTGTACTTCGCCCCCGCCATGCTCACGTTCAACGGCGGGGCGCAGAACGGGCCCGCCATCGCGTACGGCACACCGCTTGGCAACTGGTACCAGCTTTACCTGGTTTTCCCGCTCACCCAGCAGCAGCAGACGCTGCAGCTGGTGCAGACCGCGCTGATCGGCGTGGGCATCGCGCTCGTCCTGCTGCTCGCGGCCATCGCCTCGCTGGTCACGCGGTGGGTCGTGCTGCCCGTCCGGCACGCGGCGCGGGCCGCGCAGCGGCTGTCCGCCGGGCAGCTGGAGGAGCGCATGGCGGTCGGCGGCGCCGACGACCTCGCCGCGCTCGCCACGTCGTTCAACGACATGGCCGGGAGCCTGCAGGAGAAGCTGCGCGAGCTTGAGGACCTGTCGAAGGCGCAGCGGCAGTTCGTCTCGGACGTGTCGCACGAGCTGCGCACCCCGATGACGACGATCAGGATGGCCGCGGAGGTCCTGTTCGAGTCCAGGGAACAGCTCGACGCCGCCGCCGGCCGCTCGGCCGAGCTGCTGCAGAGCCAGACGGAACGGTTCGAGATGCTGCTGTCTGACCTGCTCGAGATCAGCAGGCACGACGCCAACGTGGCCACGCTGGACGCCGAGCCCGCGGACGTGTGCGACATAGTGCGCCGGTCGGCCGACGACGCGCAGCAGCTCGCGGAGCGGCGCCGCTGCCGCATCGAGTTCCGGCTCCCCGCTCAGGCGTGCGTCGCCGAGGTGGACCGGCGCCGGGTCGAGCGGATCCTGCGGAACCTGCTGGTGAACGCGGTGGAGCACGGGGAGGGCAAGGACGTCGTGGTCACCGTGGCCGGCGACAGCGACGCGGTGGCCGTCGCCGTGCGCGACCACGGCGTCGGGCTCGGTCCAGGCGAGGAACAGCTCGTCTTCGACCGGTTCTGGCGGGCGGACCCGGCCCGGGCCAGGAACACCGGCGGCACCGGTCTCGGGCTCGCGATCGCCCTCGAAGACGCCCGCCTGCACGGGGGCTGGCTGCAGGCGTGGGGCGAGCGTGGCCGGGGTTCGGTGTTCCGGCTGACCGTGCCGAGGGTGGCCGGGCAGCCCATCGCGGGCTCGCCGCTGCCGCTCGGCCCTGACGAGGCCGAGGCGCTCACGAGTGTCCTTGAGGCCGACCTGGCCGGAGGTCCGCGTGCTTAGGCCGCTGCGGCAGGCGGCCCTCGGACTGCTCCTGGTCGCGTCGGTCGCCGGCTGCGTGTCGATGCCGAACGGCGGGCCCGTGCAGTCCTACCCGGTCACGCAGGGCCCCGGCGGGAAGAGCCAGCCGTACAACCTGCAGATCATCGCGCAGCCGCCGGTCAACGGCTGGAGTCCGCAGCAGGTCGTCCAGGGGTTCCTCGCCGCGTCCGCGAGCTTCGGCGACGAGCTGAAGACGGCGCGCGAATACCTGACGACATCGGGCCTTCGCGGCTGGCAGGACCCGGCCTGGTCGGCCTGCGTGTTCAGCGGCGCGCCGGGCGTCGGCAGCCCGGTGTACTCCGCGACCGGCCCGAAGGACACGGCCCAGGTCACGGTCAACGGCAACGTGCAGGCGAGCCTGAACGGCGGCAACGGCGGCTACGCGGTCCCCACGTCCCCCACCTGCGTGTCGCCATTTCCCTTCAGCCTTGTCAAGGTAAACGGCCAGTGGCGGATCTCGAGCGCGCCGTCACAGCTGCTGCTGACCAGCGACGCGTTCCAGCGTGACTACCAGCCGCGGAACCTGTACTTCTTCGACCCCGCCAAGCGCACCCTGGTGCCCGACCCCGTCTACGTGCCACTGCAGGCCACCCAGACCGACCTGCTGAACGAGCTGGTGGACGACCTGATCCGGCCGCCGGCGGACTGGCTCACCAGCCGTGCCACCGTGACCGCCTTCCCCGCCGGGACCACCCGGGTGGGCGACGTCACGCTGACCGGCGGGACGGCGGCCGTCAACCTCGGCGGCGCCATCGCCAAGGCCACGGTGCCGGTGCGGCAGCGGGTGTCCGCGCAGCTGGTGTGGACGCTGTCCGGGTCCGGCCAGGGCGGGTCGCCGGTCCAGTCGGTCGAGCTCTACGTGGACGGCAAGGCGTGGATTCCGCCGGGGACGACACCGCAGAGCCCCGTGCAGAACGCGGCCTCGGTCTCCTACAACCCGGCCCTCGGGGCGAGCAGCGTGTTCTATTACCTGGACGGCGCGTACCTCATCAAGCGCGACGGCACGGGTGGTAAACCGGTGCCGGTCGCGCGCGTCGGCACTGGGTACTCCCAGATCGCGGTCTCCCCGGACGGCAAGTACGTCGCCGCCCTGCGCAACGGCATGCTGTTCAGCGGGCCAATTCGCGGCCCGCTGACGAAGCGGGCAGGCACCGGATACCTGACGATCAGCTGGGACGACCACGATAACGTCTGGGCGACGACGAACGCCGCGATCCTCATGCTGCACGGCAGCGCCGGCCCGGGACAGCAGCCGGTCGCTGTGGACGTGCGCAACCCCGGCGGCAGCGTCAATCCCGGGCCGTTCAGCGCGCTGCAGGTCGCGCCCGACGGCGTCCGGGTGGCTGTCATCGTCGGCGGCTTCCAGCTCAACTTCGGCGCGATCGTCTTCCCGCAAGGTGCGGGCGCCAGTCAGCAGGCCGTCAAGATCGAGCTCTCGCCGTTCTACGTCGAGGGCCCGGGCAACCCCGCGTTCCAGACGGTGAGCTGGTACGGGCCTGACAACGTGATCACGCTCAGCACGCCCGGCCCGGTGCTGACCGAGTACCCGGTCAACGGCGGCAGTTCCACGTCGATCTCGACGCAGGCGAACATCGAGTCGATCACCGCCAGCTCCGGCAACGCGCTGATCGCGGGGGTGGCCAAGGACGCCATGATGGCCGACTCCAGCCTCACCGGCGCCTGGACGGACATCATCGGAACCGGCGGTTCCCCCGCCTACCCGGGCTGAGCGTGCACGGAGTGACGCTTTACAACAAATGTCCCCCCTGACAATTCGTGCTGGGCGAGCTAGCGTTCATGCATGGCACTCGCCCGGGTCCGTGGTTGCGCTGGGACGGCTCCATCCGTAGCGGGAGAGTTTCCCGTAACTGGAGGTTCCACCCGGCAAGCCGATGCCAGCCGCAGGCGAAACGGCCCACGTAAGGCGACTTCTCGTCGACCGATCACGGTGCGGCTTAGAGGTAAGTCCTGCCTCGACGGGGAATACCGAGTTCCCCGCCCGGGAGAAGGGCAGTAGTGGCCATGGAAGGCCGCGAACCCCTCAGCAGGCGGATGTGGGGGCGAAGACCAGGTCGGCCGGGCGGGTGCCCACTACCGGTCAATCCCAGCCAGTAGGGGGATCGAGATGGACATCACCTTCAAGGGCAGGCACACCAGCGTCCCGGAACGTTTCCGCAGGCACGCGACCGAGAAGCTGGCCAAGCTCGAGAAGCTCGATCAGAGGGCGATCCGGATCGACGTGGAGGTGTCGACCGAACGCAACCCGCGGCAGTCTGACCGCAGTGAACGGGTGGAGCTCACGATCAGATCGCGCGGGCCGGCGATCCGCGCCGAGGCGGCGGCGGACGACCGGTACGCGGCGCTCGACCTCGCGTTCGCCAAGCTCGAGGGGCGGCTGCGCCGCTCGTGCGAGCGGCGCAAGGCCCGCCGCGCCGACCTGACCGTGCGGTCTACCGACGCGGTGACGGCGGTGGCGGCCGCCTCGCGCGGCCCGGCGGAGGTCGCGGTCGGCCTCGTCGCCGGCGCGCCCCCGCTCGACGAGGCGCCGGTCCTGGCCATCACCCGCGGTCGCCGGGGCAGGATGAACGGGCGGCCGCGCCCGGAGACCGTCGTGCCGCTCCCCGCGATGCCGGAGGAGGTCGCCTACCTGGACCGCGACGACGTCGCCGACGCCGAGGCGCCGGCGTCCGGGCTGGTGCCTATCCAGATGGAAGGCGACGGCCCGCTGGTCGTCAGGGAGAAGGTCCACGTCTCGCTGCCGATGACCATCGACCAGGCGCTGCTTGAGATGGAGCTCGTCGGCCACGATTTCTACCTCTTTCACGACAGTGAATGTGACCGGTTCAGCGTGGTCTACCGTCGACGCGGCTACGATTACGGCGTCATCCGGCTGATCGAGGAATAGGCCTATCCTGTGCGTGAGCGGCGAACGCAGCGGAAGGAGCGGCCGTGACCGATCGGCCAATGACGATCCCCGGCGACGCGCCGCCTGGCGCCGATCCGATCCGGGTGCTGATCGCGGATGACCACGCGCTGTTCCGCCGCGGGCTCGAGATGGTCCTCGCCGAGGAGGACGGAATCGAGCTCGTCGGACAGGCCTCCGACGGCGCCGAGGCGGTGCAGCTCGCCGGCGAGGCGGTGCCTGACGTGGTGCTGATGGACATCCGGATGCCGAAGACCTCGGGCATCGAGGCGGCCAGGCTGGTGAAGGAGGTCGCGCCGAGCGCCAAGATCGTCATGCTGACGATCAGCGACGAGGAGGAGGACCTCTTCGAGGCGATCCGGGCCGGCGCGAGCGGCTACCTGCTCAAGGACATCCCGCTTGACGAGGTGGCCGACGCGGTCCGGTCGGTATACGACGGGCAGTCGCTGATTAACCCGTCGATGGCCGGCAAGCTGCTCACCGAGTTCGCCACGCTCGCCAGGCGGGACGCCGAGGAGGAGCCGACCAAGCACGTGGCCGCGCCGAAACTCACCGAGCGCGAGATGGAGGTGCTCCGGCTCGTGGCGCGCGGGATGAACAACCGCGACATCGCCAAGGAGCTGTTCATCTCGGAGAACACGGTGAAGAACCACGTGCGGAACATCCTGGAAAAGCTGCAGATCCATTCCCGGATGGAGGCCGTGATGATCGCGGTGCGGGAGAAGCTGATCGAGATCAGCTGAACCCTTCGGCCTGCAACGCGGACAGGAGCGGCTGGGCGAGGGCAGCCGGCGAGGTTCGTTCGGCGCGAATGCTGTCGCAGCCGACCCACGAGGCGGCCTCGGCGAGCGCCCGGGCCATCGGTGCGGCGGCGGCCGGCCTGTCCAGCATCACGTGCTGGGCGACCAGCGTGGTGCCGCGGCGCGCCGGGTCCACCCGGCCGACGATCCGCCCGCCCGCCAGCAGCGGCATCGTGTAGTAGCCGTGCACGCGCTTCTCCTTGGGCACGTACGCCTCGAGCGCGTGGTGGAAGCCGAACATCCGCAGCGTGCGCTTCCTGTCCCAGATCAGCGAGTCGAACGGGGACAGCAGGGTGGTGCGGTGCGTGCCGCGGCCGCCCGCGTCAAGCCAGGCGAGCGCGGCCGGGTCGGCCCAGGCCGGCACTGGGCGCTTGCCGCCCGCGATCGTCACCGGGGCCAGCCCTGCCGTCACGGCGGCCTTGCCGACCCGCTCCGCGGTGGCCGCGTTGGGGCCGCTCCGGCTCAGCCGCTGGTATTCGGTGATGTCCGCGTGCGTGGCCACGCCGAGGGCGCGGACGGTGCTCGCGACGAGGTAGCTCAGGCAGTCCTCGTCGCTTGGCTCGTTGTCGAGCAGCGCCACGGGGATGACGCGTTCCGGCAGGTCGTAGACGCGCCGCCACCCGGTCCGCCGCACGCACACCGCCTGCCCGGTGTCGAGCAGCCACTCGGCCGCGATCTTCACCTCCGACCAGTCCCACCACGGCCCGCCCGCCTTGGCGCCGCCAAGCTGGGTGGCGGTCAGCGGCCCGTCACGCTTCAGCCGCGCGAGGACCTCATCGCAGGCCCGCTGCGACACCTGGTGCCAGCGCTGGCCCCGCTCCCGGATCCGGCGCCTGCGCGCGGCGTAGTACGGCCAGTCCGCGAGCGGCAGGACGCACGCGGCGTGCGCCCAGTACTCGAACGCCGTCGGCTTCGCCGGGTGCCAGTAGGCCCGCTCCACCTGCTCCCTGCCGACCGGCCCGAGCCGCGCGTACGCCACAAGCTCGTGCGACCGCGCCAGGACGCTGATCGTATCGAGCTGCACCGCCGCGACCCGCCGCAGCATCCCGGCGACCCCGCCACGCCGCCCGTCCGCGCCAAGGAAACCCTGGGCATGCAAGGTCATCCGCCGTACGTCGTCTGGGGCCAGCGCACGGTTTGCAGGCGGGACATCACCGCGCGCCCGCACGGTCCGAACGGACGCGCCATTCTCTCCCACGCCCCCGACTCTAGCGAGGGGGTCTGACATTCTGCGCCCGTCCGCGGGATCCCCGGGGCAGGTGCGGCGTCAACCCGCAGCCGGGGGTCCGGGGGGCGTGGTCCCCCGGGGCAAGTGCGGCGTCAAGCCGCAGCCGGGGGGTTCCGGGGGGTCGTCCCCCCGGGCTAGCAGGGGCAGGTGCGGCGTGAAGCCGCAGCCGGGGGGTCCAGGGGGGCGTGATCCCCCGGGGCAAGTGCGGCGTCAAGCCGCAGCCGGGGGGGTTCCGGGGGGTCGTCCCCCCGGGAATCTCAGTACCAGTCTTCGCTAAACGTCTTGGCGAAAAGCGTCATGATGCAGCCGATGACCGCGATCCCCGCGCCGAGCCAGAACGCCCACCAGGTGGGGTGTGGCACCATGGCGATCCCGCCGATGACGAACCCGACGATGATAACCGTGACCGCGACCCAGGACATGGGCTTGCCGTGGTAAGTCACTTCCGCCGTGCTGTGCGCGACCGTCCCCCTGGGACCCGTGCCCTCCACGGTGCCTGTTGCCTGCTCGGCCACGACTCCTCCTCCAGGGCCCGCGCTGCTTATGCTGGGATGGCAAGAAAATACCCCATCGGTGCCGGGGGCGCGGTGGCCGGCCCCGTCAAAGACCTTCTGCCGCGGACTCGGCAACGCGTTCGCGTCTCGCCTACGATGACTTGCGAGGCGTGTTCAGCCCATCCGATCCGCAAGGAGCACGACGAGAAGTGCCTGTCATCATAGATAGCATCCTTCGCGCGGGCGAAGGTAAGATCCTGCGTCACCTCAAGCGGATCAGCCAGCAGATCAACTCGGTCGAAGACGAGTTCGTCGACATGAGCGACGCCGACCTACGCACGATAACGGACGAGCTGCGGCAGCGCTACGCGGACGGGGAGACGCTCGACGACCTGCTCCCCGAGGCGTTCGCGGCCGTCCGCGAGGCGGCCCGGCGCACGCTCGGTCAGCGGCCGTTCGACGTCCAGCTGATGGGCGCGGCGGCCCTGCACTTGGGCAACATCGCCGAGATGAAGACCGGCGAGGGCAAGACGCTCACGGCCGTCTTCGCCTCCTACCTGAACGCGCTGGCCGGCAAGGGCGTGCATGTCGTCACCACGAACGACTACCTGGCCAAGCGCGACTCGGAGTGGATGGGCCGCGTGCACCGCCTCCTCGGCCTTGAGGTCGGGGTCATCCTGTCGGAGATGGCGCCCGCGGACCGCAAACGCGCGTACCTGGCGGACATCACGTACGGGACGAACAACGAGTTCGGCTTCGACTACCTGCGCGACAACATGGCGTGGTCGCTGGAGGAGTGCGTCCAGCGCGGCCATCACTACGCCATCGTCGACGAGGTGGACTCCATCCTCATCGACGAGGCGCGGACCCCGCTGATCATCAGCGGGCCCGCCGAGCAGAACTCCCGGTGGTACACCGAGTTCGCCAAGATCGCGCCCCGGCTGCGCCGCGGCGAGGACGGCGAGGGCGACTACGAGGTCGACGAGAAGAAGAAGACCATCGGGATCCTAGAGTCAGGCGTCGAGAAGGTCGAGGACTGGCTCGGCATCGACAACCTGTACGACCCGGTCAACACGCCGCTTGTCAGCTTCCTAAACAACGCGATCAAGGCCAAAGAGCTGTTCAAGCGGGACAAGGACTATGTCGTGATGAACGGCGAGGTCCTGATCGTGGACGAGTTCACCGGGCGCATGCTGCACGGCCGCCGGTACAACGAGGGCATGCACCAGTCCATCGAGGCCAAAGAAGGCGTGCAGATCAAGGACGAGAACCAGACGTTCGCCACGATCACGCTGCAGAACTACTTCCGGCTCTACGACAAGCTCGCCGGGATGACAGGTACGGCGATGACCGAGGCGAACGAGTTCATGCAGATCTACAAGCTCGGCGTGGTCCCGATTCCGACCAACATGCCGATGATCCGGGCCGATGAGACCGACGTGATCTACCAGACCGCGCAGGCGAAGTTCGAGGCGGTCGTCGAGGACATCGTCGAACGCCACGAGGAAGGGCAGCCGGTGCTCGTCGGCACCACCAGCGTGGAGAAGTCCGAGATCGTGTCGGTGCTGCTCAAGCGGCGCGGTGTGCCGCACCACGTGCTGAACGCCAAGTACCACGAGCAGGAGGCCATGATCGTCGCCCAGTCCGGGCGGCTTGGCGCGGTCACGGTCGCGACCAACATGGCCGGCCGCGGCACCGACATCATGCTCGGCGGCAACCCGGAGTTCATCGCCGACGTCGAACTGCACCAGCGCGGGCTGTCCCCCGTCGACACGCCGGAGGACTACGAGGCGGCCTGGCCGGAAGCGGTGTCCAAGGCGAAGGCGGCGGTGGCCGCCGAGCACGAGGAGGTCGTCAGGGCCGGCGGGCTCTACGTGCTCGGCACCGAACGGCACGAGTCGCGCCGCATCGACAACCAGCTTCGCGGCCGTTCCGGCCGCCAGGGTGACCCGGGCAAGAGCCGGTTCTACCTGTCGCTCGAGGACGACCTGATGCGGATGTTCAACTCCGACCGGGTCGCCGCGATCATGGACCGGCTGAACATCCCGGCCGACGTCCCGGTGGAGAACAAGGTGGTGTCCCGCGCGATCAGGTCCGCGCAGACCCAGGTCGAGCAGCAGAACTTCGAGATCCGCAAGGATGTCCTGAAGTACGACGACGTGCTGAACCGGCAGCGTCAGGTCATCTACGGTGAGCGGCACAAGGTGCTCGAGGGCGTCGACCTGCACGAGCAGATCCGCTTGATGATCGACGAGGTGGTTGCCAGCTACGCGGCCGGCGCCACGGGCGACGGGTATCCGGAAGAGTGGGACCTGGACCGGCTGTGGCGGGCGTTCAAGCAGCTCTACCCGATCTCGCTGAGCATTGACGCGGTGATCGAGGAGGCCGGGGGAGATAAGGCCGGGCTCACGGCGTCGCTCATCACCGAGGTGGCGCAGGAGGACGCGCAGCGCGCCTACGACCGGCGCGAGCAGGAGCTGACGCCGGAGCTGATGCGCGAGATCGAGCGCCGGGTAGTGCTCTCCGTGCTTGACCGCAAATGGCGGGAGCACCTGTACGAGATGGACTACCTGCGCGAGGGCATCGGCCTGCGCGCCATGGCCCAGCGCGACCCGCTGGTCGAGTACCAGCGCGAGGGCTACGACATGTTCAACGCGATGATGGACGGCATCAAGGAGGAGTCGGTAGGGAACCTCTTCAACCTCCAGTTCGAGATTCAGGAGAACCCGATCGTGGAGGAGGCCGACAGCGGTGCGCCGCCGGCGGTGTCCGTAGCCGCCGCGCCGCCTGCGCAAGCGCCTGCGGGCACGGCGGGCGTTTCCGCCGCCCGCGCCAGGCAGGCGCCCGCCGGCGCGGTTCCCGCC
>NZ_JASIAL010000158.1:0-16577 GCF_030042015.1 Trebonia sp.
GCGTGCCCGAGCCCCCATGGCAGGACGAAGACGTTCATGAAGATCGACGACAGCAGGAAGAGCTTCATCCAGCTTCCCCACTTGACGATCGCGTACTCGCGACCCGAGTACTCCAGCACCCGGCTCTCCTCGATCATCGAGATCTCCGTCGAGGTTGCCGGGCTGTCGATCGGTATCCGCCCGTTCTCCGCCAGGACAATCATGAAGAACGAGACCAGGCCGAGCAGGTGCGTGGGCAGCGTATACACCGTGACCGAGCTCGCGATCACATGATTTTCCAGGTAGGGGTTGTCCGAGTTGGACAGCGCGGCCACGGTGAAGAACACGAGGATAAGCGAGGGCTCGGCAAGACTGCCGACCCAGGTGGTGCGGCTGGCGCCCAGGCCGCCGATCGGGCTCCCCGTGTCGAGCGCCGCCAGCGTGATCGAGAAGCTCGCCAGCATCAGGACGAAGGCGCCGCCGATCAGGTCTGCGAGGAACGCGAGCGGCAGCGGCTCGTCGGTGATGACGGGGACGATCACCGAGACCGTCAGGTAGCAGGAGAAGGCGACGAACGGAGCCACCCGGAAGATCCAGGACGCATTCTCAGAGATCGCGCTTTCCTTGCGCAACTGCTTGGCAAGGTCCCGGTACGGCTGAAAGACACTGGGCCCGCGCTTGGACTGCACCCTGGCCTCGGCCCGGGCAATGCAGCCTATATAGAGCGGGGCAAGAATCAGAACTGCCGCGCTCTGGATAACCTGCAAGGCGATGGCTATCAGGGCAAGCCTCTTCTACCATAGAAAATAGATAGAAGCCATCAGCCTTGCCGAAGCGGTCCGGCCAGGCCTATGCGGGCTTCATCGCCTTATGAGGCCCATATTATAGCAGCCCAGCCTGTACACGCGATAGGAAACCGCGCTCAGAAGATGACGTACACCTTGCGGACGGTTTCGTGCAGCTCCCACGTGCCCCGCCAGCCGCGCGGGAACACCGCGCTGTCCCCAGGCCGCAGCAGGACCGGCGACCCGCCGTCCGCGGTGACGGTCAGCGTGCCGGACAGGATGTGCACGAACTCGTGCTGCTCCTGGACCCAGTACGACGGCCCGGCGGTGCACTCCCAGACCCCCGCCTCCTGATCCCCGGAAGACCCTCCTGAGGTCCCTTCCTGACTCCCTTCGGAAGACCACAAGGTAACCCCGCGCGTCGCCATGGGCTCCCCGGTCGCCTCCGCCAGCGGCCCCCAGTCCTCGAGTTCGGCGCTCGCCGCCCCGGCCAGGTGCGCCAGCCAGGCACCAGGGACAACGGGCGTACCAGCATCCACGGTCATCAGAACCTCACTTCGTTTTTTCCGGGAACGGAAGGGCTATCGGGTCGGCGGCCAGGCGGCTGCGCCCCGATGCGTCGAACCGGTCGAGCCCGAGGTCGGACAGGTCCACCACCGCCGACGACCCGGTCAGCGCCACATCGGCGACCGCCGCGGCGACCGCCGGGCCCCACATCATCCCGGCACCGCCCGCGGACGCCACGAACACCCGGTCCAGCCCCGGAGCCGGACCGATGATCGGCAGGTGGTCGGGCGTGTAGTCGATCGTCGCCGCCCAGACCCGCCGCAGCGCGAGCCCCACGGTCAGCGGCACGAGCTTGGCGAGCCGCTGCCGCATCAGCGTCATGTACTCCCAGTCCACGGACCGGTTTTCCCCGGGCGGCTCGTCCGGATTGCTCATCCCGAACAGCAGCCCGTCCTCCTCCGGCCGCCAGTACAGCCCGGAGCCCACGTCGAAGACCATCGGCGTGTCCGCGAATTCCGGATGCTGCTCGGTCACCGCGACCTGGTGCCGCGCGCCGCCCGCCGGGATCGCGACCCCGGCCAGCGCGCCGACCGCGGCGAGCTTCGGCCCGCCGGTCAAGATCACCAGGCCCGCGTCGACCGTGCCGCGCGAGGTCAGCACCGTGCCCGCGGACAGCCCGGCGAACGCGGTCTGCTCGGCGACCACCACGCCCGCCGCGAGCAGCGCGGCGGTGTAGGCCGCCACGTTGCGCGAGGGGGTGATGAACCCGTCCTCGGCGCAGTACGACGCGCCGAGCGTCTGCCCGGGTGCCATCGAGGGGTTGAGCGCGTCCACCTCCGCACCCGAGACCCAGCGCACCGGGATGCCGATCGCCTGCTGCATCGCGATCCGGTCGCGGGCGGCCGCGACCTCCGCCGGCGTGAAGCACGGCAGCAGGTAGCCCTGCTCGGTGAACCCCGAGTCGGTCCCGATCTCCGGGCGCTGGCGCAGGTAGAACTCGCGGGACCAGCGCCCGAGGCGGACGGCCTCCGGCGTGCCGCCCTGCAGCCTGACGACGCCGGCCGCGCGGCTGCTCGCGCCGGCCCCGAGCTGCCCCTTTTCCAGCAGCACGACGTTGGCTAGCCCGGCCTTGCGCAGGAAGTAGGCGCACCACCCGCCCACGGTCCCGCCGCCGACGACGACGGCGTCGGCGCTGCGAGGGAGATCAGAACTCATTGGCACGCCTCCGATGCTAGGCATAGACTGAACATTCAGTCAATGCTTTGGCATGCGATCGGCACACGAGAGGCGGCAGCTGTGGGCGACGGCGCGATGTACGGCTTGTCCGATGATGACCTGGACATTCAGGCGCGGGCACGCGCGCTCGCGGACGAGCTGATCCCGTTCGAGGAGCAGGCCGAGCTTTCCGGCCTGCCCGGCGACGTGACCAAGGCCCATGCCAAGCGGGCACGCGAGCTGGGCCTGCACTCAACGAACATGCCAACGGAGCTCGGCGGCGGCGGGCGCAGCACGCTCCAGCAGGTGCTCGTGCAAGAGCAGATGGGCCGCGTGACGAACGCGCTCGGCTGGGTCGCGGCCACCCCGCCGTCGTGGCTGCCCCCGGTCGCCACCGCCGACCAGGTGGAGCGCTACCTCAAGCCGGCGATCCGCGGCGAGCGCGAGGAATGCTACGCGATCACAGAAGAAGGCGCCGGCTCCGACGTCGACGCCATCGAGGCGACCGCCCGCCGCGACGGCGACCACTGGGTGCTCAACGGCATCAAGTGGCACGTGACTTCCTTTAACACCGCTGACTTCTGCTTTTTCCAGGCGAAAAGAATTTATCCAGAACGAGCGGTCGCGCCTGCCCAGCCCCAGCACCTGATGTTCCTGGTGGACCTGCCTTCCCCCGGCGTCAGCGTGGTCCGCACCCCCGCGTACTCGCACACGATCAGCCACCACCATCCGATCGTCGCCTTCGACGACGTCCGCGTGCCCGCGGCCAACCTGGTCGGCGCCGAAGGCGACGGGATGGCCTACGCCAGGGAGTGGTTCCGGTTCGAGCGGCTGATGGTCGCCGCGCGCTGCCTCGGCGCCGCCGGGCGCCTGCTCGCCGAGATGACCGAGTTCGCCAGAAATCGGCACGCGGGCGGCGGCCCGATCAGCGAGCACGGGCTGGTCGCCGGCATGCTCGCCGACAGCCTGACCGAGCTGTTCGCCGCCCGGTCGCTGACCTACGAGACGGCCCGCGGCATCGACCGGGGCGGGGACATCAAGATCGCGCACGCGCAGTGCTCGATGGCCAAGCTCTACAGCTCGGAGATGGCCGGCCGGGTGGCCGACCGCGCCGTCCAGGTCTTCGGCGGCCGCGGCTACATGCGGGAGAACGTCGCCGAGCGCTTCTACCGCGAGCTGCGCGTGGAGCGGATCTGGGAGGGCACCAGCGAGATCCAGCGCATGATCATCGCCCGCCAGCTGACCCGCCGCGGCCCGGCCGCGCTCGCCTGACCCGAGGGGCCGCGGCCCCGGCCGCTAGCCGCGCGGCAGCGGCAGCTCCGCGGTGGCCTCAACCGCGCGCTCGACCACGCGCTCGCCGAGGTAACCGCGCGCGACCGTCGTGACGAACGCGTAGACCGTCTCCTCGTCGGGCGCGAGCGGCCCGGGGGAGGCGTGCGGCGAGGACAGCCCGCGCTGCACCGCCTCGCAGGCGGCCCAGTCCTGCCGGTTGGTCAGGTCCCAGAAGTCGACCGCGTACCCCGGGTCGAAGTCCGCCCGCGCGGTCGCCTCAGGCGCGAACGCCCAGCTGCACTCGATCCGGGTCCTGTCGGCAGCCACGGGGACCAGCAGGTGCGTCATGACATAGTCCGGGTGCAGGCTCAACAGCACGTTCGGGAAAATTTGAATGTAGATAACGGTCCGCAGCGCTTCGCCCAGCAGCCCCCTGAGCGGGACCCCGTTGCTCCGCCCGTCCAGCGACATCGTCGCCGCGCCGGACCGCAGCTCCATCGTGCCGCCGATCCAGGCGCCGGTGGACGCGTAGTTCTCGCCGCTGCGCGGCGGGGTGACCCGGCACAGCTCCGGGTGGATGGCGGGGCAGTGGTAGCACTCGTGGTAGTTCTCGGTCAGGATCTTCCAGTTCGCGGCCGCGTCGTAGCCGTGCACGGCGGCGGTGACCAGTCGCTGCGGCTCGTACGGCGCGATGACCTCGTCGAGGGCGGCCAGCGGCAGCGGCCCGGCCGCGCCGCCCGATCCGTCGACGAAGACCAGCCCGTGCCACTCGGCGCACGGCAGCGCCGCCAGCGGCCACGCCGACGGGTCGAAGCCCGCCGTGCCGCGGAACCCGGGCGCGCCGCGCAGCTGCCCGGACAGGGTGTAGGCCCAGGAGTGGTAGGGGCAGACGATCGCCTTGGCGTTCGCGGCCGAGCCGCAGGGCAGCAGCTCGTGGCCGCGGTGCCGGCAGGTGTTGGCGAACGCGCGCACGGCGCCGTCCTCGCCGCGCACGAGCAGCACGCTGCCGGCGCCGACGTCGGCGGCCAGCTGGTCGCCTGCGACGCGCAGCTCGCTTGCGCGCGCCACGCACATCCAGCCGCCGCCGAAGAAGTGCCGCCGCTCCCACTCGAAAACCGCCGGGTCGGTGTACGCGGCGCGGGGCAGCATCCGGCTCTCCCCGAACGGCCGCAGCGCTTCCGCGAGCCCGCCGGGGTCGACCGGGGCAGGCGGGAACGCCCGCGTTGACGCGGGGGGTGCGGCGGACAGGGACGCGGACAATGGTTGACTGACCATACAGTCAAGGCTAAGCCGTGCATGGGCACCTGTCTAGGCGCCGGGGCGCCTCAGCGGCCGGCCGGGTTGCCCGAGACCGCTTGACCGGCGACGTACAGCCGGACCGAGCATGCCCCGGTGGACGGCGCGCACGCGATGGTTAGCACCCCTTGGGCGTGCGCCAGCGAAGGTCCGGAAAGCGGAGAGGGCAACGGCGGCAGCGGAACAAGCGCCTGCACGGGGACGGGAACAGCCACGGGCGCCGGGGCAGGGACCGCGGGCGGGGCCACCGAGGCCGGCGAAGCGCCAGCCGGCGGAGCCGGACCACGCGACCCAGCGGCGTGGTGCAACTCCACGCCGGTCACCGCGAGCCCGGCGGCCACGACGGCCAGGGCCAAGGCCGCGAGGCGCCAGCGGCGCGGCAACGGCGGCCGGGGGTCCCGTTCCGGCTCACGACCCGAACCGATCACATCCAACGAACCACGCTCCGGACAGCTCATCCGGCCTGGCGGGCACCGGTTTTTCCTGGACAAGGCCATGGTCGCGCGAGGAAAGCCCCACCTGCAATAAGCACGAGCGGATTGTGCCTGTTCGAGCCCTTGCTGGTTCGCGCGCCACCCGTCACGCCGGCCCCCGCCGGCCCCGGAGATTGACTGGCGAAACAGCGTGTTCGAATCCAGTTTTGGTTGCGCCGTAAAAGCAGTAATGACGCCGGCCGCGCACGGCAAGAATTTAACCATTGTCCGGATGGCGCATTAGACGTACACTTCTCCTGATCGCGAATAGATCCCGGCCGGGCGAGAGCGCGCCAGCTGCAAAGGCAGAGTCCGAAGTGGTGGAGGCGGTACCATGCGGAAAATGCAAGCGCGCACGTGGCGAATCGTTCTTGCCGGCCTCGCCCTCTTCGTGATCGCGCCTGCGTTGCTGTTCGCAGGCAGCATTCAGGCCGAGGCAGCCGTGCCGAGGGGAGTGCCGAGCGTGGCTCCGCTCAACCCGTGCAGTGACTGCAGCAAGGTGGGGAACTTCTCGGTTTCTTACAATAAGACCTGGAAATTCGTCTCCAAGCCACTGAAGCTGTGCGTCGTCTTCGATGCCAAGGGAAGCATCAGCTACACGCTGTGGTACGTGATAGCATATCACGTCTACTACTATCTGTGGACCAATCAGACGCTCAAGTCCCCCGAGCTGACGCTCACGGTTGAGCGCTCCAGCTGCAGCGGATCGAAGACGACCACGAAGGTGGACATCGGGCAGCACTGGACCGGATATTCGTGCAGTTTCAACCCGTCTATCTCGGTAGCTTACCCATGGGCCGTGAGCATATCGGGCTGGCCGTCCTGCGGAAACCGCAACCAAGCCGAATACTCTACCGGCTACGGCAAGGGCTCGGTTTATCACCAGTACAACACCGGGTCGCCGTCATCGTTCGGCAACTACGATTCACGTGTCGCCACGTTCAACTACCCGTGCTACGGCGTGTTCGCGAGCGGGATCATGTGGGAGGGAAATACTTCCGATTCATACAGCGCGGGAAACAGTTCTGGCGCGAAATCGGTCTGCCTGAGCAAGCGGTGACCTGGGCGACCACGGGATCCGGCACGACCGCCAACCCCGCTTCTCCGCGCAGCATGATCGCGAAGGCCTTTTTTCTGGGCGAAGACTTTTATGTTCAGTACTGCAAAATCTCTACGCGCTAGAAAAAGTCCGGGCCCTTTCCTTACCCGCCCGCGAGGCTCGTGTTCGCCACAGCAGGCAGCCACAGCGCCCCCACCGCGCCGGCGCCAGCCACGCACGCGATTACTATCCCGGTCAGGTGCAGCGCGTGCACCGGCCCGCCCGCGGAGTGTGACGCGGCCGTGTACAGCGACACCAGCAGCCCGATGCCGAACGACCCGGCGATCCGCTGCACCACGTTGAACAGGGTGCTCGCGTCCCCCATGCGCGACGGCTCGAGCGGCCCGGTCAGCGCCGCGAGCAGCGGGCTGATCACCAGCCCGATCGACACCGAGCGCACCGCCAGCAGCAGCGCGATCGCCCACAACGGGGTCCCCGGCCCGACAAGCACGAGCAGCAGGCTGCCCGCGCCAAGCACGAGGAACCCGGCGCACACGGTCGACCGCACCGTGACCCGCGTGAGCACCCGCGACCCGAGCACGGTGGACAGCCCCGTGACCAGCCCCTGCGGTGCCATCGCGACGCCCGCGGCCAGCGCCGACCGGCCCTGCACCGACTGCACGAAAACCGGCAGCAGGAAGACCGCGGCCCAGGTCACCACCGAGGCCAGCGCGCACAGGCCCATGGACAGCGCCGCGACCGGCTGTCGCGCCAGCGACAGATCCAGCGGCGACCCCGAGCGCCCCGGCCGCCCCGGCCGGGCCGGGCGCCCCCGCCCGTCCGCCCACCGCCCGTACACCGCGAGCAGGACCGCTCCCGCTACCAGCGGCCCCAGGCATGCCGCGGCGTCCCACCCGTCTGTCCCGCCCTCGTTCGCGCCGAGCAGCACCAGCAGCAGTCCCGCCGCGAGCAGCACCAGCCCGGGAAGGTCAAATTCATAGTCTCCCGAACGATCCCCGCCGGCTCCCTGCGCCAGCCGCCCCGCCGCGCACGTGGCCAGCGCCCCCAGCGGCACATTGATCGCGAAGATGAGCCGCCAGCTGGCGGCCCCGATCAGCGCGCCGCCGACGGTCGGCCCGAGCGCCGGCGCGGCGAACAGCAGGATCCCGGCGGCGGGGGACACGGAGCGCCCCTTGCCGGACTTGCCAAGCAGCATGGACATCGCCAGCGGCACCAGCGGCGCGGCGACAAGCCCCTGCACGGCGCGGAACGCGATCAGCGCGGCGATGCCGGGGGCGAGCGCGCACAGCGCGGACGCGGCGGTGAACGCCGCCAGGCTGGCCCGGTAGAGGCGCCGCGTCCCGTACCGCCTGGCGAGGTAGGCGGTGCCGGCCAGCCCCGTGCCGAGCGCGAGCAGGTATCCGCTGACCGTCCACTGCACGGTGTCCAGGGGCGCGTGCAGGGACCGCGCGATCGGCTCGGCCGCCACGTTGACGACGCTGGAGTCGAGCATGGACAGCAGCGGCCCGGCGAGCATCGCGTACTGCACGACCGCGCCCGCCGCCACGCCGGTGCCCGCCCGCGGCCCCGTGCCGCCCAGGGTGGTCCCGCGCGGCGTCACGGCTGCGCCGCGAGCGTGCGCAGCCCGGCCAGCCAGCCGCGCTCGGCCTCGTCGCGGCGGATGAGCTCGTCGGTCACCGCCTGCGCCCACCGGTCGCCGGCGGCCCTGGTGCGCATCTGCGCGAAGTGCGCGAGCCGCGCATCCAGGGCCGCCTCGCGCGCGGCGATGACGGCCAGCCGCTCGTCGGGGTCCAGCAGGCCGAACTGGCCCAGCCGCGCCATGAACTCGTAGTCGTCGCCGGCCTGGTCCTGCGGCAGGTCCGCGATCATGTCGTGGAGCATCTCGCGGCCGACCGGTGTCAGCGTGTACACGATCCGCGGCGGCCGGCCTTCCTGCGGCTGCCCGGTCCTGGTGACCGCGCCGGCCTCCTCGAAGCGGCGCAGCGCCGGATAGAGCGAGTTGTTGTTCAGCCGGAACCCGGTGGTGTTCTCCACCCGCTTGCGCAGCTCGTAGCCGTGCGCCGGCTGGCGGGTGAGGTGGCGGAGGATCAGGATCTCGACGAACGACATATGGTCCAGTCTAACCTATGTAAGACTGGACTAGTCGAGGGCGGTCTATGCTGATCTGACCTGCTGCCATGGAGATAGCCATGCGGATCGCGACGTTCATCAGCTGGCTGCTGACCGCGAGCCTTGGCGGCTACATGCTGCGGACCTGGCTGGTGCGCGGCGGCCTGCGCCGGGAGCGCGCCCGCACTGGCGGGCTGCCGCCGCAGCTGATCTTCGGCCACGCCGGGCTGGCCATCTCCGGCCTGCTCGTGTGGGCCTGTTACCTGGCCGTCGGCGCGCGGGCGCTGGCGTGGACAGCGGTCGGGATCTTGATCGTGACCGTCGGGCTCGGGCTGTGCACGGTGACGCTGTGGACGCCCTACCCCGCGCGCAAGCCCGGCGAGCGCCGCGGCCCGGCGCCGTGGGACGAGGCGGCCATGGTCGTCCCGGACACCCCCGCGGAGGCGGCCGACGCGCCTGAGCACGCGCTGATCACCGACGAGATGATCGCGCGGCTGCTTGCGGATGACTACCGCGGGACGCGGCACCGCCCGATCAGGCCCAACCCGGCCGTGCTCGTCCCCATCGCCCACGGGTTCGCGGCGATCATCACGTTCGTGCTCGCCGCGATGACCGTCAGCATGTGAATTGCACGTGTCGGGAACCGCACGATCGGCTGGTGAGTCTTGCGGATTAAGACCCGCGCTGTCGATACTTCTGGGATGGGCGACCGAAACGTGCTCGGCGGCGAACTTGAGCCATGTGGCACTGACCCGCTGACCGGTTTCTACCGGGACGGCTGCTGCAACACAGGGCCGGAGGACGTGGGGAGCCACACCGTCTGCGCGGTCGTCACCCAGGAGTTCCTGGAGCACCAGCGCCGCATCGGCAATGACCTGACCACGCCGATGCCGCAGTATCGCTTCCCCGGACTTGTGCCGGGGGACCGGTGGTGCGTGACCGCCGCGAACTGGCTGCGCGCCCACGAGGACGGGGTCGCCGCTCCCGTCGTGCTCGCCTCCACGCACGAGCGGGCGCTGGAGATCGTGCCGCTGTCCGCGCTGCGCCAGCACTCCGTCGACGTCCCGGCCGACGCCAGCGCGCTCGAGGACACCGAGCGCTGACCGGCGCCGGTCCGGTCACCCGGATTCGGCGGCCCGCTTGAGCGCGGCCAGCGTGTGCGGGATCCCGGTCCGCGCCGCCTCGAACCGGTCGGCGAGCTGGGTTTGCGCGTCGGCCCCGAACCGGTTCTCGAACCGCGTGAGGCCGTCGGGCAGCATCTGCCAGGACTCGGTCACCTCGGTGCCGCCAGGCACGGCCGTGAACGTATAGCCCCACCGTGTCCACGTGCCGCCGACCGTGAACGCGAACTCCTCGCCGCGGGCGGCCGCGACAACCTGGGACCGGGTTTCCCATGCGCCCCGCTCCGGCGTCTCGTTCCGGCCGGTGAACCACGCGCCGACCCGCGGGCCGTCGCCGTCGTCCCACCAGCACGCCGTGCACACCGGGCTCCACTCGCCCATCCGTGTCACGTCCGAGACCATGTCGTACAGGTCTTGCGGGGAGCGTGCGATGACAATTGATTCTGCATGCGTCAGGGGTGTCTCCACGATGACCCATTATCGCGGTCCGCGATAGCGTGCACTCATGGCGATCCAGACACGAACCCTAGGGCGCACCGGCGCGGACGTGACGATTCTCGGCTACGGGGCCATGGAACTGAGAGGGCACCCCAGGGGACCCGAGATCGGCGACGAGGACGCGGGCCGCCTGCTGAACGCGGTGCTCGACGGCGGGATCAACCTCATCGACACCTCTCCCGATTACGGCAGGAGCGAGGAGCTCATCGGCGCCTCGATCGGCCACCGCCGGGATGAGTACTTCCTCGCCTCCAAGTGCGGCTGCCTGCTCGAGGTGCCGGCCGACGTCCCGCCGCCGTACCCGCACGACTACAGCCCCGCCAACGTGCGGGCGGACGTCGAGCAGAGCCTGCGCCGGCTCCGCACCGACCGGCTCGACCTCGTGCAGGTGCACCTGTCGCCGAGCGTCGCCACGCTGCGGGACAACCACACCGTCGAGACCCTGCGGGAACTGCGGGACGAGGGCAAGATCCGCTTCATCGGGATGTCCGGCATCCTCCCGCACCTGCCCGAACAGATCGCCCTTGACGTCTTCGACGTCTTCCAGATCCCGTATTCGGCGGTGCAGCGCGAGCACGAGGACCTGATCACGGCGGCTGCCGGCACGGGCGCGGGCACGCTGATCCGCGGCGGCGCCGCACGCGGCGCCCCGGCCGAGGACAAGAACTGGACCACCGGCCCGATCGGCCTGGCCGCGGACGAGGGCCAGCGCCGCTGGCAGGCCGCGGGCGTGGACGACCTGCTCGCGCGGGCTGGCATGTCGCGGATGGAGTTCGTGCTCCGCTTCACGCTGAGCCATCCCGGCCTGTCGAGCACGATCGTGGGCACTGCCAACCCCCGCCACCTGGACGCCAACATCGCGGTCGCGGAGAAGGGCCCGCTGCCCGACGACCTGTACGAGGAGGCCAGGCAGCGGCTGCGGCCGGCGGACGCCTAGCCCGTCCCGCCTGCGGGCGCGGCTGTGAGCGCCGGCCCGCCGGCGCTCACAGCCGGGGATCGATGTGGATCTTCGTGCCTGGTTCGGCGTCGACGTGCCCGGCGAGCGCCGCCGCGGCCTGGTCGAGGCCGACCACGACCGCGGCGAGGTCTCCCGGCGCGACCCGGCCGTCGCCATAGTGCGCGATCGCAGGCGCGAGGCCCGCCGATGCCCCGAGGATGCCCACGGCGGTCATGTCGCCCAGGGTCAGGTCACGGGTATCGATATGGCTTGGCCGCGGCGAAAGGCCTATGCAGACCATCCGCCCGCCGGGGTCTACCAGGGCGAGTGCTGCTGACGGGACGTCCTCATCGCCCGTGCAGTCGATGACCGCGTCGTAGGTGTCCCGCGGCGGGTCAGTGGCCATCCAGTACCGGCGGGCGCCGAGCTTGCCCGCGAGTTCCCTGCGACGGGAGTCCAGCGCGAGAACGTGGACTTCCGCCCCCGCGACGCTGGCGAAGGCGACGGCCAGCAGCCCTATCGTGCCCGGTCCGCAGACGAGGACCCGCCGCCCTGGCCCGGCCTGCGCCGCGGCCACGGCACGGTAGGCGTTCCCGCCGGGTTCAACCAGCGCCCCCGCCCGGTCGTCGACCGTGTCCGGGAGCGCGTGCAGGCTGGCCGCGGGCACCAGCACCTTGTCAGCCAGCGCCCCCGGCCACCCGGTGATCCCCAGCTCATGACGGTCTGCGCAGACGTGACCGTTTCCCGCGCGGCAACGGCGGCAACTGCCGCACCCCAGCATCGTGTCCCCGGTGACCCGGGCGCCGTACCAGGCCTCGTCGACCCCGGCGCCGACTGCAGAAACGACACCGCACCACTCGTGCCCAGGACGCAGCGGGAAACGTGACTTCCCCTGCGCGAAGTAGGGCAGTTCCCCGGTGAACAGCTCGGCGTCGGTTCCGCAGATCCCGACGCGATGCACATCGACCACGACCTGCCCCGCGGCAGGCACCGGGACGTCGACCGCCTGCACCCGGGCTGACCCGGCGCCCTCGATCACAAGTGCGCGCATCGCATCGGTCACGGCAGCGCCACCATAACCCGATCCTGGCGCACATTCCCCGGCCGCGCCACAGCCGCGGGCCGCCCGGCTCTGACTCCAGCGCGAGCACGCCGAACACGCACTAGTGTACCCGCCGATCCTCGCCGACTCTGGCCACGAAGGCGCCGGCGCGGGCGTGCACATCCCGGTGAGAAAATCCGACCACGCGGCGAACTCGGCATCGGCACGAAAACGCGCAACGCGCTGCTGCGCTCCGTGCGCTACCAGAGCGAACGCGGCTTCGCGCTCATGTCCGGGTGGTGACCGCTGGGCAGCCGTCAGCCCGTCACATGGTCCCGGTAACCGCTGAAGGAACCGACGAACTCACCCGGTTACGAGGGACGCTCCCTCGATGCTGTTGACAATTGTCAACTCTGAAGAGAATAGAACATTGGTGTAGCATATGTTGCTTCCATAATCATATGCTGGGCCGCAGTCGGCCGCCCCCGTCCCGACTTCGTCGTTACCTGCCTGGATCATACCCGCCGCGTTTACTTCGCCGGTTTCAGTGTTCGTGAGCGTCATCACCGGCCCACCGCTGTCACCTTGCATCACGGCAATGGCGCCGACTGTCTCCTGCGTACCTTGGATCGTCTCGAACGGGTTGCCATAACCGTCGTTGAGAGAAACGAGCATATTCGTAACCTCAACGTTACAATGCTCGCCCGAGTTCCCCCCCTCGGTGCACACCAGGTCGTTGAGGCCGACGTTCCCGTAGCCGATGACGACTGAGGTGGTCGATGAGTTATAGCCGTGATTGAACATCCAGGGGAAGCCGTTCCCCGTGAGTACACGCGCCCCTCCATCCGATGAAAGCTCCAGCGTTGTCCCGTATTGCTGGTCCGCAGGCGCCGACTCGCCGTAGTCATCGCGAGCAACGAAATCCGCATGATCGCAGTGACGGGCGGTCTCAGTATAGTCGACGCCGCCGATCTCGATAGCAAAGCCCGTCGAACATGTATCACCGGTGCTCTGGCTCACCATATAGTCTCCGGCGTTGAATGGGGAGACATCCGAGTCTCTGGTGCCAGTTGGCGTGTAGACGACACCCGGATCGATGTGAACCGGAATTCCCAGGACCGAAGTGGATAGCGTCCGCACCTGGGGCGCACGCGTCACCGCAGATGACGAAGTGTACTGCCCGTCCACGGTCAGGCCGTCTTCTGTGGCTGAGATAGCGGCGATTGCCGAGATATTGAACCCGGCCCATTCGCCGTTCGCGGCTTGCTCCCACACAGCGGCTATTGCCGCTCTAAGTTGCTGCAGACTGTACTTTCGCTCCTGCACGGTGACGGGGATGCCAAGTTGACGTCCCTCCTGAATGATGTTTGACAAGAACGCCGTTACCGGGCCGGACCACATGATGGTGATCGATTTCTGAGCCAGATCATCGGCTTAGACAGCGAGGTGGGATCACAATCAGTTTTTCGTGTTGGCAAGCTCGTCGTGTACAGACGTGAGTTCGTCCGCCTCGGCGGACTCCCCTGCAGTTCCAGGTTTCGGGATTAGATCACGTGGGCGGGTGGGCGGCCCGCTTGAAATTTCCGTCTTCGGAACGGTCGGGGGCCGATCGCCGTCAAAGGATGTAGGATGAGAGACATGGGGATGGAGCGCATCCGATGAAGCGGATTGGTAAGTCACTGACGGTATCCATTGCCGCTGTGGTACTCGTGTGGCTGACGGTAGCCGGATGCGGCACCGCGGCAGCTGGGGGTACCGCGCCTCAGTCGGGGACTGCTTCGCAGGGATCGGCTGCAGAGAAACCATCGAGCGCGCAGGCGGGGTTCGTAGGCCACAAATGGCGCGTTGTCGCCATTGACCACAACGGCAGGGAAACGCCAATCCCTGCGCGTTACAACGTCTATGTTATATTCGCGCGGAACGGGGGCTTCGGCGGCAATGATCCCGTCAACTACCATTCCGGGACTTACCGCCTGGCTAGCGGCGGTTTCACAACTAGCATGCTCAGCACCACGCTGGCTGGTTACGCGGGCAAAGACCCGATCGTCGCGCTGGCGGTCGCCGCGATCACGGCTTTCGACCCTGGGGTACATGCCGCGGCTACGCTAATCGGAAACCGGCTCAAGATCACAGTCGGCAATTACCTGCTCGAATGCCAGCCCGACGGCGTGTAAGCCGACTCCTCGGGGCCACGGCCCCTGCTCCTGCAAGGGGATATCGCCCGCGGTGTGGCTTCCCGCCCCCTTGGGCGTGCCGACTGGCCTTGCGGTCGCCGGGGCGGTGTGGGCGTGGCGGACGTGGTCGGTGATGGCCGGGGCCTCCGGGCGGTCGGCGTTCGCGCTGGCCGTGTTCGGCGCCCGCCAGTGGCGCCGCAAAGTCCGGGCGGCGCGCGGCACGCCGCATCGCGCGACGGTGCTCACCTTGATGCGGCCGCTTTTGGGAGGCGCAGTGGCGAGGGAGTCGGCCGCCCGGTGGGTGTCCGCCCCCGGCTGGACCCGCGTAAAGCCGCTCGGCACGATCCTGGCTTACCCGACCCGCTCGTTGACTAATCTTGCGTGACAAGACATCATGTGAGGCATGGGCAATGATCCGGGCATGACCGAGCTGCGCAGGGGAGTGCTCGGCCCCTGCGTGCTTGCGCTGCTTGAGGTCAGGCCCCGGTTCGGTCTCGAGCTCGTCCGCGAGCTCGACGCCGCCGGCGGGCTGCTGACCAGCGACGGCACCGTGTACCCGCTGCTGAACCGGCTGCGCGACGCAGGGCTGGTGACCAGCGAGTGGCGCGACGCCGAAGGTGAGCGCGCGCGGCGCTACTACTTCATCACCGACGACGGGCGCAAGCAGCTGGCGGCGTTCCGCGCGGACTGGACCGAATTCGCCGCCACAGTCCGCGGCGTCCTGTACCCGGTCGGAGAGGAAGGACGTCGGCAATGAACGAAACGGTGCTCGAGCATCCGCTGGTACGCGACTACCTGCGCGCCCTCGACTCGGCCTGCGCGGGGCTGCCCGCGGCCCAGGCCCGCGAGCTGCGCGAGCAGATCGCCGCCCATCTAGACGAGGCCCTCCCGCCCGGCGCCGCCGACGCCGAGGTACGCGCCGAACTCACCCGGCCGGGCACTCCTGGCGCGCTCGCCGCCGAAGCGGCCGGACCGGGATCCCGGCCCGCGGGGCGAAGGCTCCTGCCGGGAAGCATTCCGCCGCACTCTGTCCGGTTGCTGCGCGTCTGCGACGGGCCCGGGGGTCAGACGATCATCACGGACCTGTCTCTGCGGGTGCGCGTCGGGATCGCCGCCAGGACCGAGAACCTCCAGCCGGGCCTGGCGTGGGCGCCGCAGGACAACAAGGCGTCCGACTGCGGGCAGAACGGGTAATACTCGGGGCGTGACCCGCTGGGTGCTGCACGTGGACCTCGACCAGTTCATCGCGGCCGTCGAGGTGCTCCGCCACCCGGAGCTCAAGGGCAAGCCGGTCGTGGTCGGCGGCGACGGCGACCCTGCCAAGCGCGGCGTGGTCAGCACCGCCTCCTACGAAGCCAGGAGCTTCGGCGTCCACTCCGGCCAGCCCCTGCGCACCGCACGCAAGCGCTGCCCCGACTGCGTCTTCCTGCCGGTGGACGCGAAAACCTACAACGCGGTGTCCGCCGAGGTCATGGCGGTCCTGCGGGATACCGGCGACCCGGTGGAGGTGCTCGGCTGGGACGAGGCGTTCCTCGGCGTGGACACCGAAGACCCCGAAGGCTACGGCCGCGGCCTCGCCGCCGACGTGAAGGCGGCCACCCAGCTGGACTGCTCGGTCGGCATCGGCGAGAACAAGCTGCAGGCGAAGATCGCCACCGGCTTCGGCAAGCCCGCCGGGGTGTTCCGGCTCACCTTCGCGACCTGGTATGAGCTGCTCGGCGACCGCCCGCCCGACGCGATCTGGGGGATCGGCGCGAAGACGACCGCCAAGCTCGCCGCCCTCGGCATCACGACCGTGCGCGAGCTGGCCGCCGCCGACCCGGACCGGCTGGCCGCGGAGTTCGGCCCGATGACCGGCCCGTGGCTGGTGCTGCTCGGCCGCGGCCGCGGCGACGCCGAGGTGGACCCCACACCGTACGTCGCCCGCTCGCACGGCCGGGAGGTCACCTTCCAGCACAACATCACCGACTGGGCTCGGGTAGGGGAAGAGGTGGCCCGCCTCGCCAGGCAGGTCGCCGATGAAGTTTCGGAACGGACCGTGGCTCGTGTGGTCGTCAAAGTCCGCTACGCGCCCTTCATCACGGTCACCCACGGAGTGCCGCTGACGGC
>NZ_JASIAL010000159.1:0-10255 GCF_030042015.1 Trebonia sp.
GTCACCGAACTCGCGCAGCAGCCGCCGAAGCATCCGCGCCGACTCGGCATCCACCCGCGGCACCGAAAGCATCCGCGCGCACGCAGTCCGCAGAATCTGGTTCTCCGGGATATCGGGGGTGAACTCGTCGTGCCGGATCTCCAACGGCAGCGGCAGCCCGTGATGAGTATGCAGCTGCGCGCTCTCGCGCAGTCGACCGCGCAGCACCTGCGAGCTCTCCTCGACGACGACGTATCCGGGCAGGAGCCCTTGCTGGATCGCGCGCTCCGTCTGCCGCCATAGCACCTGGGCGATGACGGGCACGAGATCCGGTGCCGACTCCGCCGGTACGGTGTCAGCCCGCCAATCCGCCGCGTAGCACGAGTAGCCGAGAAGGAACAGCAGCCTGGCGATCTCGACCTTCGGCCTGATGTGGACGGTAACGTCGCCGATCCGGGCCGCGCCGACCTTCCCGGCCGGGGCGATCAGCCAGAGCCCGGGCTGGTACGGCGACGGAACGGCGCTCACCACTCCCGAGGCGGCAAGCAGCCGTCCTTGTGAGACCGTCAGCGGCAGCTCCGCAGGTCGGCCGAGCTCGTCCAGCTCGATGCTGGTCACTGCGAAGCGATCGCCTTGCGCAGGCTTTCCAGCCCGTAGTGCTCGGATAGGTCGCGCTGCCCGTAGAACAGGTCCTCGAGCAGCGGCATGATCTCGTACTGCCACACACTGTCCAGGCCGTCGACCCGCCGGTAGATCGACTCCTTCATCAGGTACGAAGGGCCGATCACCGCGTCCACGTCTACGTCCGCCAGGCGAGAATTGAGGGCATCGAGGAGAAGCGCCGGTTCGTTCGGAAGATTATGGACGGCTAGCCAGCGGGCCAGCAGCCCTTGCACGGGTGGGATGCGGGGATCCAGCTCTATGAACGAGAACCGGCGGCGCATCGCGGTGTCGATGCGGGCGATCGACCGGTCGGCGGTGTTCATCGTGCCGATGAGGAACAGGTTCTGCGGGAGCGTGAACTCCTTGTCCGGCGAGTATTGCAGGCTGATCGAGGAATCCCGGTACTCCAGCAGGAAGTACAGCTCGCCGAAGACCTTCGCCAGGTTCGCCCGGTTGATCTCGTCGATGATCAGGACATAGGCCGTGCTCGGGTTCGCCGCCGCCACCTCGGCGAAGTCACGGAACGGCCCGGCCCGCAGCGTGAACGTCAGCGTGCCGCTCCCGCCGGGCTCTGGCCGGAACCCCTCGAAGAAGTCCTCGTAGGTGTACGAGGGGTGGAATTGGACGAGCTTGAAGGCGCCGTCTTCGGTCAGGTGCGCGGCGAGTTCCCTGGCCAGGTAGGTCTTGCCGGTGCCCGGCGGCCCGTAGAAGATGACCTGCTTGCGCTCCCAGAGCAGGTCGGCGATCTTGCGCAGCTCGGCCTGGTCCATCAGCAGGCTGGCGGCCAGTTCCGCGGTCACGGGGCGCAAGCTCAGCGTCCGCTGAGGTAGTTCGGGAGTCCGAACGAGCGGTGGCGCCTCCTCCACCGTCGCCGGGACCAGAGCGGCGAGCTGGTCGTAGGCCTCGGTGAGCTCTACGACGTAAGCCTGGCTCTGCAGCAGTGCCGGAACGGGCGCACGCAGGGCGCTGCCAGCGATTGGATCGTCGGCATTGAACCATCCAACATAACGACGGAGGTTGGATCGCGAGGCCTCATGTTCAAAGTACGCTCTGCCCTCTACCCGGCCGATGTAGACCCTGCCCTCCATGGGCGTCAGCACTAGGTCGCCTTGGCGCATCTGGCGAATGAACCGTTCCAATTCTTCAACCCGCTGCGCGCGGTAGGCATACGACTTGTGCTGGTAAGCAGTTTCTACGAGCTGTTTCAAGTCGTCATAAGTTAGACCTGGATCAACCACGGTATCGCTGAGCTGCGAGACGTTGAGCGAAACGTAACTGTTTTCGAGCCATGCGTGAACTAGGTTGAAACCATCGACGCTGGTGCCACGGACCATCCAAGCTCGCCTGAGGAGCGTTGACGTTCCCTTAGCTGCTTCTTCTGCCCGGTCCTTCAGAAGCTCCTTGAGCACCGAGGCACTCAGCCGCTGGGCCTGGCTTGCCCGACGGTTGGTGCCGAACTCGACGCCCTCGTTGGCCAGTCTTTGCTGTAGGTCGACGCCCCTGTAGGCGGCGTTCAGGAACTCTTCGGCCGGGACCGTCCCGTCCGCATTCAGCACCCGGTAGGAGTTCGGCAGCTTGACTTTGGTGCCCGCGAGGAAATCGGCGACCTGGCGCGCGGACGTGTCTGCAAGCTCGCCGAGATCATCATGGGATGTCCACGAACCAGGTTCCACCAGCTGCAAGGTCGTGGCGATAAAGTGTTCCACTCCGCTGAGTGACTGCAGTGCCTGCTTGCGGCGTTGATCGATCTCGCCGTAGAGACGGTTGAATTCCGCTTGTAGGTCATCGGGGTCCGGGTAGGTCACCAGTGCTTCGATGCCAGCATCTGTAATCGACCAGCCACCGATCTTGGACGTCCAGCCGATGGTTGCCGCGTAACCCGTATCGAACCCGATCGCGCGGTCAAAGCGAGACTCGCCGCTGTTGTCCAGGCTCAGCTCGCGCGGAGTAAGCGCCACCCGCCGCTGGATCTCCTCCAACACCTGGCTCGGCTGAACCTTGGTCCCAGCGTCGCGCAAGATCTCCAGGGCCGTCTTGAGCAGAAGACTCCGCCTGACCTTCTCCTCAGCCATGGCTCAGTTCTGCCCCCTCTCCGCCGGATGCGCGTTTCGTGACTTTTGACTGGTAATCGTATGCCCACACGTGACGGGGAGTCGTAGACGGCGTGTCGGAACTGCGACCATTAAGCCCTGAAGCGTAGTGTTAGTCTGAACACAGGTTCGAAAAAGGGAGAAGCTATGGCGAGGCGGAAGGCAAATCCGTACGCTGACGCCATGGTTTCAGGCAGGTCGCAGGAGCACGCGGCGGTCGTTGCGCTCCTCCAGGCCAGGCCGGACGGGCTGACCTGGGCTGAGATCGTTGCTGAGCTGCTTGAGGTCGGCAGTGCTGTCGAAGTCTGGGAACGCCACGCCCCGGCGGCGCTGATAGACCTACCGAGCGATGTCACGCCAGCTTCCGCGGCCAGGGATGTGCAGTCGTGGGAGTCCCGGGGATACCGGCTTATCTCGATCCTGGACGAGGACTATCCGGTACGCCTTCGGGGCATTCACCAGGCCCCGCCGGTCATTTTCACGCTGGGTTCCGTCGTCGCTGACGACCCCGCGGTGTCCGTGGTGGGGTCGCGCGAGGCTTCCGCGCAGGGTCTTGCGATGGCCGCCCGCCTGGCGCGCGAACTTACCATCCGGGAGATGACTGTGGTCGCCGGGTTGGCACGCGGCATCGATACGGCCGCACACAGGGCAACGCTTGATGCGGGCGGCCGCACGGTGGCCGTGATCGGTACGGGTATAGCGAGGTCGTATCCGCCCGAGAACCGCGCCCTGCAGCGGGAGATCGCGAGCAGGGGACTGGTGCTGTCTCAGTTCTGGCCGGATGCGCCGCCGCAGGAGCACACCTTCTTGATGCGAAACGCCACGATGCCCGGCTACGGGCTGGCGACAGTGGTAGTCGAGGCTGGCGAGCACAGCGGCGCACGTGTCCAGACGAGGATGGCGGTCGAGCATGGTCGGCAGGTGATCCTGACCGATCAGGTCGTCGTCCGCAACCAGTGGGCACAGGACCTGCTCGGGCGCCCCGGTATCCACGTTGCGAGCAGTGCGGACGGCGTGCTGGACGCAGTTGAGCAGGTAGTCGCCATATGGGATGAGCTACGGAGGTTGGTGACGCCTTAACATGGTCGATCCGGAGCCCGCGCCGCGCCCGGAGTCCATTCTTACCGCCATCGCTGCCGGGTACCTGCGCAACCCCGTGCGGCATGTGCGAGTCACATGCGCCGACTGCATGACGCCACGCCGGTCGGGGGCTACGAGCTGTGCTATGCCTGCGACAGCCACCACCGCCAGGCCGGACTAGCGGACGCGATTGCGTTCCTCACCTATGCCGTGGCTGGCCGGGAGTCTGGTCACCTGATGCGCGGTTACAAGGCCCGGCCCCCCGTGGCCGAGCATCAGATGGTGGTGGGGCTGCTGTTGCTCCTCGCGCTCGAAGGGCACACGAAGTGCGCAGAAGCTCTGGCGAATCGGCCTGTCACGCACTGGGCGATCGTGCCGTCTCTCCCGCCGAGGCCTTATGAGCACCCGCTTCGCAGCCTGGTAGTCAGTCATGCACAGGGAAGCGAAGCGCCCCCTGGTGGCGGCCAGAGTTCACCAGCCACGGGCAGTAAACCTAGACCATTTCACGTGCAATGCCTCGCTACCTGCAGGATCTCATGTGCTGCTAATCGATGACACCTGGACGACCGGCGGGCATGCCCAGTCGGCCGTTCTTGCCTTGCGTAGGGCCGGTGCCGCGTGGGTGTCGGTACTGGTCGTCGGACGATGGCTCAAGGAGGACTATGGCGACAACAGAGAGTTCATCGCCAATCTCGGAGACTACGATCCATGTCTATGTCCCTGGACGGGGGCCGCGTGCCCGTGACCTTTCCGGCACGCGATCGGTCGCTGTTATACGGAAAGATCCAAATGGCTCGCGATGAATACCGGATCAACGGATCACCCTGAGGGTAGATCCCTTCTGGCTTCCGCGGGAAAGAAATACAGATATGCTTTAAATGGTGGACCAAGAATCAATTTCGCCGCGTTATCTCCATAACTACCCGAGGGATAAAGCGGCATCGCAGTCTGTGCCGTTCGTCAGGGCTCCAGTCATCGGGTGACTGTGTGCCAGACTAGTCGGAAGAAGCCGGGCTGGAAGGAGAAGACAGTGGGCATGACATTCTATGAAGCCGCAATCCAGGTCTTGAGGTCCGCTGGATGCCCGCTGACAACGCGCGAGATCACCACGCGTGCTATCGAGACCGGGCTCATCACGCCCCGCGGGAAGACACCTGATGCGACTATGTCGGCGGCGTTGTACCTCCGCCTGCGCAACGATGCTGTTCTCGTCAAGCTTCAGGAGCCGGGTGAGTGGCGCGCAAAGCAGGGCTCCGTGCGTTGGACGCTACGGGAGCTCAAGTCCCTCAGCAGCTAGTCCGCCGGGTGGCGGAGGCCGTGTCCGGGCGGTGGGTCGAGGATAGTCTGGTAAGGCTCGCCGGAGCGGGCGGCTTCGGCCATAGCGTCGTAGATCTGGAGTATTAGCCCCTTGGTGCGGAACGTGCCGTACTGCTGCACGTCCTTGCGCTTGACGATCGGGAACGTCTCCATGATGTAGTCCACGTCGTCCCGCCCAATCCCGTAGAGGCGAAAGAACGTTGCATCCAACTCAGCCCGCATTGCGAAGCGGCGTTCTTCGTTCCAGCGAAACGGCGGGCCATCGTCGCCAAGGTCCCGGGCGAACGGCTCGACCTCCCACGCAGTGTAAGTCAGCTCAAGGACGCGTGACTTGATAAATCCGGCCGATTCGGCGAATGCGGGCGGTGGTAGCACCGGAAGTTGTTTCAGGATGAAGAAGGCCATTGACGTCCCGCCGATTTTCTGACGAGCTACATAATCAAGGGCGAAGCTGCTAAAATTGGCCATCAGGAGCTCAAGCGAACTACTCGATATTGCGAGCGGAAGTTTATGGCTTGCTCCCGTGCGTGGAAGAATTGTGCAGATCATCGTTCGTTCATCGATGCCGCTTGTTACATCGCGCCAGCCTAGCAGCCACCCCTTGTCCCAATGTCCTTTTAGTGACTGGTCGACCTCCTCCTGCGCGATCCAATAACGGGGCAAGACTGTATAAGAGGGGTCTTGGTGCTGTTTGACACTGGGGGTGGGTAGCTGGCGGACCCCTTTTCCGGGAGTTGTAATCGCGAGCCTATAGTCGCCGAAGCGATGATCGAAGTGATGGACCATCTTAGCTTCATATAGCGGTAGCATTCGCTTATCGCCGTGCGTGAACGTATTGCCCTCCAGGACCCAACCTTGCCCAGCCAACTGCTCGCGTGTGCGGAAGAGAGCAGAGTCGCTGGCCATGTTGAAAGTCCCCTGCATGAAGGAAAGGCCCCACGGATTTTCCTCGGGTGAGTCGAGCCAGAGAGGGCGAATCCGCCTGTAGACGCCTATAGTTATCGCAGCATCTCGATGTGACCGGAAGATCGGGATGTTGCCGGTATTCGGGTTCAGAAGGGCAATTTCTGCCGGCGTTACCGTCACCTGATGTTCCGGGTTTAGAATATCCGAAATTGACCCAGATCGGAAAACTAGCCGAATCTTGCCTTGGTACGGAGAGCCACTGAGTGTCAGCAGGCAGAATCGATTTCCTTGTGCTCCAGCCACATCCGCAAAGAAGCCATTATTGCGGAAGTCTAGCAGCGATACAAGCGATCCTTGCCTGGTTATGTTACGGAAGAACGGCGCAGTTGTAGCATCGGTAGCGATGCCAGTGGGCACAATAATGCCAGAACGCCCTCCTACGGAGGTGATTACTGTGGTAGTTTCGGCGAAAACTGCGTAGGTGTTCAAACGTCCATGACCGGTCAGAGGGTAACGACCAGATTCCTTGAGGAAGTGGGTCCAGCCAGCCGACTTGCGTTGCTCATTGGCGAACTCAGCGTGGAGATCCAGATCTGTATCTGGGAGCGCAGCGATGAGTCTCTTGCGCGCTGCCTGATTAGGAGCGCTCGCGATCTCAGGGCTGCGCTGGGCGAAGAACTCTTGCTCCTTAAGTTCGACCTTCTCCCACGGTGGGTTGCCGATGACGCAGGAGAAGCCGCCGGACCAGCCCGTTGCGCTCTGCCCGGTGATGCGGAAGATGTGAGGGAACTCTACGTGCCAGTGGAAGAAGCGGTATAGGCGGGTCACGTCGGCCACTGGGGCCTCCGCTGCGGCCAGGTTCAGGGACGCGTCGTCTGCGGCGAAGTTTTCGATGACCGCATGAGTTATTGCCGTGGAACGAGTCTCCTCCGTCTTGGGCTGGACGAAGGCGGCGCACCAGGCGTCGGCGATCAGCTTCTGGATGCGGAGTTCGCTCGACGCGGCCAGTGCCTCTGCCTGGCGTTGCTGGTGGATGTGGAGGTCTTCGAGGCTGTCCGGCAGCGTGTGGGCGATCGAGTCTGCGCGCTTAGATAGGACGGCGTTCGAGACCGGAATGCCGGACTGGCTGAACAGATCGTGCTGGCCCTGGCGTTCGGCGGCGTTCTGCTTCTTTAGCGCTGCGCAGACCTTGCGGTCGTCGCCTTCGATGGGGGTGAACGCGGCGTCGGGGAGGCCGTCGGCCAGTAGCGCCGGGGTGACGCCCAACAACGAGTTCCCGACGCGGATGTTCTGGTCCAGGTACGACAGCGGCTTGCCGGGTTCCAGGGCTTCCAGCCACAACGAGACCTTGGCCAGCTCTGCTGCCATCGGATTGACGTCTACGCCATAGATGCAGCGGCCGACCACCCGGCGGAGGGCCTTGCGGATCTCGGGCTCGGGGGGTTCGGATTCACCTGTTTCTTCGGCGGCTATGCGCTTGGCTATCCGTCGAGCGGCGGCGACGAGGAAGTGGCCGGAGCCGCAGGCTGGGTCGCAGACGGTCAGGTCCAGCAACGCCGCGACCTTCTCTTCGGCGGTGCCGCGCGCCGTCGCCTCGTCGAGCAGCGGGTCCAGGGCCGAGTCGAGCAGGCACTCGACCAGGGACGTGGGGGTGTAGTAGGAGCCCGACTCCTTGCGTTCGTTGCCAGGGAGCACGGTGAGCGTGTACGAGCGCTGGTCCGGGTCGTAGTGCGGGATCAATTCCAGCAGGGACTCGTAGATGCTGCCGAGTTCTTCGGCACCGAGGTTGCCGAAGTCCACGCGGCGCATCGCGCCGCCGTCCCGCGGCTTGACCAGTGAGAGCGCGCGGACGGCGCTGAGCAGCGCCTCGTTGGTTAGGCGGGCACCGGCCACCGGCTCGTCCAGCGCGCCGGTCTCGAAGATGCCGCCGATGCCTGGCAGTGCGAGTTCGGGGACGCCGCCCTCAGAACCCAGGCCGTCGAAGACAAGCTGGACCGCCTCGAACAGGTCGGTGTGGCGGGTGCCGCGGTGCTGGCGGGCTAGGCGGCGGAGCCGTGCGGCGGAGAAGTACTGCTGGTACCGCTCGCGCGTTTCCGCGGAAACGCGCTGCGCAATTGCGTCCGACGTTTCCGCGAAAACGTCTGGCTGCAAGAGGGCCCCGCGGTCTTCGGCCACGAACCAGAACAGCACGCGGTACACCAGCCGCAGCAGTGCCCGGTTGAGATCGTCCAGGCGCAGCTCGTTGCTGGCGAGCCGGTGCCGGAGCTGCGGGTTGGCCGGGTGGGAGATGAACCCGGTACCGAGGATCGAGATCGCCTGCTGGACGCCGTTGCGGAGCAGGCTGAGGGCACGCTCGCCCTGTTCGGCGGCGAAACTGCGCCACTGCTCCAGGTAGCACGACTGCGGGCCGCCGTCGCCTTGGATGGCGAAGCGGGACTCGTGGCAGGCCAGGTAGAGCAGCACGAAATCGGAGAACAGCTCGCCGTCGAAGATCGCCTGCAGGTCGAACTCGACATACGCCGAGCCGACCAGCGTGGCCGAGTCGCGCAGCAGCCGCAGCGTCACCCCGTTGCACAGGATGCCCCAGAGCTGGGAGTCCTCGCGGTTCAGCTGCTCCTGCAGCACCGACTGCGGGGCGCGGGCCTCGCGGTGCGGTGTCCGGTGGTCCAGGTCGATGTCCCAGCCGAGAGCGCGGAAGGCAATGTGCGAGGGCATCTCGTGCGGGAAGCCAAGCTCGCGCAGCAGGATCCGGGTCCACCGGTCGCGCTTCTTCTCGTCCTGCCAGGTCTCCAGCAGGTACGGCCAGGACCGGGACGCCTGGCGGCGGACCGACTCACCGCGCTCCAGGCCGTAACTCTCCGGCGATGTGCCGGGCACCTGTGAGTCTCCCGCGAACACCCGGCCCAGCAGGTCGGACGAAAGCAGCCCGCCGACGATCTTGAGGGAGGTGAACTCGCTCACGCCGCACCGCCGGGCAGGTACACGTAGACGCCGAGGATGTCGGCGGGTTTCTGGGCGCGGACGGCGATCTGGCGGCGGACCCGCTGGCCGCCCGCCTCGCGGACGCGGATGTGGTCGTCACGGAGTTTGGCCGCCAGCTCGTCCGCCACGAAGTCAAGGTGCGGGCGGAGCGCATCGACAGACGCCACGGCTCGTTCGGAAAAATCGAGGGCCTGATCGGGCGGGACGTTGCCGGCGGGCACGGCGGCCAGCAGCCCGGCGACCTCCTGCGGCGCGAGCCATTCGGCGGCCGCGGGCTGGCCTCGGTAGGCGAGCACCTGGGCGTCCTCGGCGACGAGCTGGCGCGGGCCGTCCCGGCCGGGCAGCTCCAGGTGCATGCGGAACCTCACCAGTAGCAACGTGGTCCGCTTCGCGACGGCGGACGTCCGCATGACGCCGCAGCGGCGGGCCGGGCGGTCACGGCCGTCTGCCGGGGTGACCGTGTCGAGGGCGGACTCCAGGACGTAGCGGGCGATCGCGGCGACGTTGGGGTCGGTGCGGTCCAGGTACGCCTCGCGGGGCTTGACCGGCAGGTTGTCGCGGAACGGCAGCGGCTCCACGTGGCCGGGGACCAGCGCGTCGGCCAGCCCGGGGGGCAGCGCCCGGGTCGTGGCGGTGAAGCCGTCAGGCAACGGGGTGACATCGGCGCGCAAGGCGCGCAGCGCCTCCTCGGCGAAGGCCCGCACGTCCGAGCCGGTGCCGAGGCTGGCGCGCAGCTCATCGAGCTCCCGGGCGACCTCGCCGGGCTGGATGCCGGCCTGCCGGTACTTGGTAAACGACTCGCGTTCCCTCTCGGCGGCGCTCTCCCACTCACGGTGCAGCTCTTCGCGTTTTTCCAGGCCGATGCCCTCGAACGCGAGCTGCTCGCTGGCCGAGTCGCGCAGCAGCAGGCCTTCCAGGATCGCCTCGACCACGTCGTCGCTGCGGTCGGGGACAGGGACGGAGATGCCCAGGGCCTTGCGGATCTGCTCGTGCTTGCGCAGCAGCACGTCCAGGACGATGCCGTCGATGCCGTTGTCGGCACCGTAGATCGTGACCGCGCGCACGGTCCGGGAGCGCTGGCCGAAGCGGTCGACGCGGCCCTCCCGCTGCTCGTGGCGGGTCGGGTTCCAGGCCAGGTCGTAGTGGACGACGGCCTGGAAGTTCTGCTGCAGGTTCACGCCCTCGGACAGGCAGTCGGTCGCGACGAGGACGGGGCGCTTGGTCTCGTCCCTGGTCAG
>NZ_JASIAL010000160.1:0-3225 GCF_030042015.1 Trebonia sp.
CGCGTCTTCGGCGGCTGCTCCGCGAGCGCGGGGCGCCGCGCGCGGGCGGCCGCCCCTACACGGCGGCGGCGCAGTGGCCGGAGCTGACCGCCTCCGAGTTCGCCGTCGTCCGGCTGGTTACCGGCGGCGCGACGGACCGCGAGGCCGCCGAGCGCCTCTATATCTCCGCGCACACGGTGAACTCGCACCTGCGGCACGTCTTCGCCAAACTCGGCATCCGGTCCCGCGTAGAACTGGCCCGGCTAGCAGGCGAGCGCCAGTCCGCTTAGTCACTCGCCCGGCTGCTCGAGCAACCCGGGGTTTGAGTACACCAGCACCCATGGGGTGATCGTCTGGTGCCTGATCACGCCGCCGAGGGTGTACGGGTCGGCCTCGGCGAGGCCGCGAGCAATGCCGATGTCGCCGGCTTCGTAGATGAACAGCGCACCGGTGCCGTCGGCGAACGGGCCGGCGGCCGCGAGCTGCCCGCGTTCGAGCAGGCCGTGCAGGTAGGCGCGGTGCGCCGGACGGATCGCGGCGACGGCGTCGGCGTCTTGGACGTAGCGGATGTAGTTCGCGAATTTCATGGCTTCATCTCCGTCGTTGGGTGAGAGGCCCAGCCTCGGCGTAAGCCGTCGCGGCGCGCATCACTTATCCGGGCCATTCCCGTTGGTGCACTGCCGGGCGGATTAATCACCTGATCCAGTCACGCGCGATCGGCGTGGCAGCGGGCAGGCTCGGCGGCATGTCTGCAATCACCGTCACACCCAGGACAGTCCGGCACATCGCGATCGCGACCGGCCGTCCCTACGAGCAATTCCGCGCGGAGTACGAAGCCACGGTTCCGGCGTTCGACCGGCTGGAGGCCATCGGCGTGGTCAACAGCGGTGCGGGATGGGCCGGGATCGAGAGCCTGTCCCGCAACACCGCCACCAACGGCCTGGCCAGCTTCTTCACCTTCGACCCCAGCCCGGTGATGAAGCTGAACGGTAGCACCCGCCGCGGCGTCACGTACCTGTCCGGCAACATCATCGAGGCGGAGAAGGGGTTCCGGGTCGACCCGGCGTGCTTCCTGTACCTGCCGCTGCGCGTGGTCATCGCCGAGGCCTCCGACGGAACCGCCGTGCTGGGGGTGGACCTGCCCGCGGACCTGTTCGATGTGTTCCCCGCCGCTGAGCTGGCCGAAGTCGCGTCGCGATTCACGCGCACGCTCGAGCAGGTGCTGCGGCAACTTCGGCTACCGGTACCCAGCGAGATCGCCGGTGCCGCCGGCGATGAAAGCAGCCGGTGACCACGGCCGCGGCGGTCGGCGTCACGGAACCGCGCGTTAACAGCTCCGCTCGCCGGGCCTTCACCGGAGCGGCTGCGGCGCTGTTCGTGCTGTTCATGGGCAACAACCTGCCGAGCGCGCTGTACGGGCTGCTGCGAGAGCGTTTCGGGTTCTCGCCGCTGACCCAGACGCTGCTGTACGCGGTGCCGGTGGTTGCGGTCATCCTGCCGGGCCTGCTCGTCTTCGGCACGCTGTCGGATATTGCGGGCCGTCGCAGCCTCGTGCTTGCCGGGCTGGCGGCCTTCGCCGCCGGTGACCTGGCGTTCATGCTGGCCGGCGACACGTCGTGGCTGTTCGCGGGAAGGCTGGCGCAGGGCCTGGGTATCGCCCTGGCGACAGCCGCGAGCACCGCGACCCTGAGCGACAGTGCCGGCGGTCTGCGCCGCGACCCCGTTGCGGCGCAGCGGACGGCGGCGCTGGCCGGGACGATCGCCATCACCGGCGGCCTTGCCGTCGGGCCGCTGGCCGGCGGCCTGCTGGCGCAGTACGCCCCGTCGCCACGGATAACACCGCTGGCCGTGCACCTGGGACTGGTGGCTGCCGCGCTGGCCCTGGCCTGGTCGATTCCGGGCCGGCGGCCCCGGCCGGCCGAGGCGGCCGGCCGCTGGCGGCCGGCCATGCCGCGGATCCCGGACGCCATGCGGCCCCGGTTCCGCGTCATCGCCATCGCGGAACTGCTGTGCTGGGCGGTGCTCGGCGTGTTCTCCGCGGTGATCGCCTCGCTGCTCGGATCGATCCTGCACACGAGCAACCTGGCACTCACCGCCGGCGGCCTGTTCGTGGCGATCGCCGCCTCGACGCTTGCCCAGGTAGGCGCGCCGCGCCTGGCGCCGCTGACCGCCCAGGTGACCGGCTTGTCGGTCCTGGCGTGCGGGCTGGTCCTGCTGCTCGCCGCCGAAGGAACCGCGAACGTGGTCCTGGTCGTGGCGGCGATGGTGTGCTCCGGGACCGGCCATGGGCTGGTGTTCGCCGGCAACCTCGCGGAAGTGACCGTCGCGGCGCCCGCCGCCGAGCGCGGCGCGGTGCTCGGCGCGATCTACTTCGTCAACTACGCCGGCCTCGGCGTCCCGGTCATCGGCGTCGGTGTCCTGTCGCTGTGGACCGGCCTGGAGACCGCGACGACCGTGGCGGCGATCGTGATCGCGGCCGGCTGCGCTCTGCTCATCCCGTTCGTCATCCGGCGGCGGGGCTGATTCGGCAAGGGAGTGCTGATCATGCAGGGAAACGTCACCGTCACGCCGGCCGGCGCGGCGACCGTCCACACCTACACCGCTCCGGAGACCGGATGGCGGGCCAACAGCCATGTCATCGAGCTCGCCTCGCAGGTCGTGCTGTTCGACGCACCGCTGACGCAGGAGTATGCGCGGGAGGTGCTGGCCGTCGCCCACTCCCTGGGCAAGCCTGTCACCAGGCTGTACATCTCGCACGCGCACCCCGATCATTTCGCCGGCGCCGCCGCGATCGGCGCGCCGGGCTACGCCCTCGGGCCGGTCAAGAACCTGATCGACCGCAGCGGCGACCTGCGCATTCAGCGCGGCTACGCCTGCACGCCAGGTCACTCCGGTACGCCGCTGCCCAGATCCCGGCCGGTGGACCACCTGGTGCCGGCCGGTACGGACGAGACCCTCGATGGAGTGCGGCTGCGTTTCGAGGCGGTCGCGGACGCGGAGACCGACGCCCAGCTCACCATCGCGCTGCCCGACGCCGGGGTGCTGATCAGCCAGGACGTCTTGTACAACGGCGTGCACCTGTTTCTCGGCGAGCACGCGTTCGACGCCTGGCAGGCCGCGATCACCGCGCTTGAGGCGCTTCCGTACGAGACCGTGATCCCCGGCCATGGCCTGCCGCGCGGAGACGGGCTCCCGAGTGGCCGCGGCATCTACACCGCGAACCGCGAGTACCTGACGGTCGCCGCC
>NZ_JASIAL010000161.1:0-5686 GCF_030042015.1 Trebonia sp.
GGTGTCCGCAAGGCGCACGGCGACAAGGTCGTCCTCGACGACGTCACGCTGAGCTTCCTGCCAGGGGCGAAAATCGGTGTCGTCGGACCGAACGGCATCGGCAAGTCCACCCTGCTCAGGATCATGGGCGGGGTCGAGCCGGTGTCCAACGGCGAGGCCCGGCTGATGCCCGGGTACACCGTCGGACTGCTCGACCAGGAGCCCCGGCTCAACGAGACCAAGACCGTGCTCGGCAACGTGGAGGAAGGCGTCGCCGAGACCAAGAAGCTGCTCGACGCGTACAACGAGATCGCCGAGAAGATGGCGGTCGACTACTCCGAGGAACTGCTCGAGCAGCTGGGCAAGCTTCAGGCGCAGCTCGACCACAAGGACGCCTGGGACCTGGACAGTCAGCTCGAGCAGGCGATGGACGCGCTGCGCTGCCCGCCCCCCGACGCGGAAGTCGAGAGCCTCTCCGGCGGCGAGAAGAGAAGGGTCGCCCTCTGCAAGCTGCTGCTGCAGCAGCCCGACCTGCTGCTGCTTGACGAGCCGACCAACCATCTGGACGCCGAGAGCGTGCAGTGGCTCGAGCAGCACCTGGAGAAGTATCCGGGCACGGTGGTCGCGGTCACCCACGACCGGTACTTCCTGGACAACGTCGCGCAGTGGATCCTCGAACTCGACCGCGGCCACGCCTACCCCTACGAGGGCAACTACTCGACCTACCTGGCGACGAAGGCGGCCCGCATCAAGGTCGAGGGCGCCAAGGACGCCAAGCGCCGCAAGCGCCTGGACGACGAACTTGACTGGGTGCGGTCCAGCGCGCGCGCCCGCCAGGCGAAAAGCCGGGCAAGGCTCCAGAAATACGAGGAGATGGCGGCCCAGGCCGACAAGAACCGCAAGCTGGACTTCGAGGAGATCCAGATCCCGCCGGGTCCGCGGCTGGGGAACCTTGTCGTCGAGGTCACGGACCTGTACAAGGGCTTCGGCGACCGGATGCTGTTCGAGGACCTGAGCTTCAGCCTCCCGCCCAACGGCATCGTCGGCGTCCTCGGCCCGAACGGCGTCGGCAAGACCACGCTGTTCAAGATGATCGTCGGCGAGGAGAAGCCGGATGCGGGGACCATCCGGATCGGCGAGACCGTGCAGATCTCCTACGTGGACCAGAACCGCGAGCGCATCGACCCGGACAAGAACGTCTGGGAAGCGATCTCAGACGGCCAGACGTTCATCCACGTCGGCAACGTCGAGATCCCCAGCCGCGCGTACGTGGCGGCGTTCGGCTTCAAGGGCGCCGACCAGCAAAAGCCCGCCGGGTTGATGTCCGGCGGCGAGCGCGGCCGGATGAACCTCGCGCTCACCCTCAGGCAGGGCGGCAACCTGCTGCTGCTCGACGAGCCCGCCAACGACCTCGACGTGGAGACCCTGGCGAGCCTGGAGAACGCGCTGCTTGAGTTCCCCGGCTGCGCCTTGATCACCAGCCACGACCGGTGGTTCCTCGACCGGGTGGCCACGCACATCCTGGCCTGGGAGGGCGGCGCGAGCTGGTTCTGGTTCGAGGGCAACTTCGAGGCCTATGAGAAGAACAAGATCGAGCGGCTCGGTGCCGAGGCCGCCCGCCCGCACCGCATCACCTACCGCAGGCTCACCCGCGGCTGAGGCGGTCGCAAGGCTGCGGCTCCGCTCGTTTTAGTTCATCCCGAACGGCCACGTGGCGCCTCCTCGCGGCCAGGGTCGCTGCGAGTGGTGTCCCGGCGCGCCACGTCGCATTGCGCCTGGCCAACCGCACAAGGCCCGCGGGCAACCTTGACACCGAACATGGTGCTAGCCAGACTAGCACCATGAGGGCTGCGCCCCCGATCGCCGCACCCGCCGCGCAGACACCGGCCGAGGCGGACGCGCTGATAGCCGAGGCGCGCGCGCATGCGCGGCGGCGACGCAGGAAGACCGCGCTGGTGGTGATCGCCATCGCGGCCGCCATCGGCGGCGTCCTCGCCGGGGCAGGGATCTTGCCCGGCGGCCGGGCGGCCCCCGCGGCACGCCGGGGCCCCAGCCGTCCCGCCCCGCTGACGGCGCACACCGGCGCGGTGACCGGGTACATCGATCCCTGCCAAGGACTAGGAATCGCCAGGGGCCCGGAGCCCTACGCCGCCGGAACGGTGACGGCGCTGCGCGGCCACCAGACCTATGAGCTGGTCGGCAGTGAAAGCAACAGGACCTACCAGACATACCGGCTCGTGCTGCCGACCGCCGTCGCCGCCCGCCAGCACGTCAGCGAGAACCACAGGTTCTACTTCGATCTTCCGCCAGGCCAGTACGTCCTCGTCGGCCGCTATGCCGACGGCAACGCCACCACGCTCCTCGACGTGTCAATCTCCGCAGGCCGGGTTCTGCACCAGAACCTTCCGGACTTCTGTAAGTAGTCCGGGCCGGCCAACGAAGGGCTCAGGCAGGGGTGAGGCCGATGTCGCCCCGCCCGCCCGCGCTTGGCCCGTTCTCGGGCACGGCGTTGACCAGGCTGTGCGCCGCCATCACCAGGTAGTCCCACAGTTGCGCGTCCAGCGCCTCGTCCAGGTTCAGTTCGTCCAGCGCGGTGCGCATGTGCCGCAGCCAGGCGTCGCGTTCCGCCGCCCCGATCCGGAACCGCGCGTGCCGCATCCGCAGCCGCGGGTGGCCGCGCAGTTCGTTGTAGGTGGCCGGCCCGCCCCAGTACTGGATGAGGAACAGCCGCAGGTGCTCCTCGGCGGGTCCCAGGTCCTTCGCCGGATACACCGGCCGCAGCACCGGGTCGGCGGCGACTTCCTCGTAGAACCGGTGCACCAGCCGGGTGAACGTGTCCTCGCCGCCGACAGCCTCGTAGAAGGTCCGCGGCGGCGGTGCGGTTTGCTCGCTCATATCGGTATCACCCTAACCCGCGCTCGCCGCCACGCGACTGACGGTGCCGCGGCGCCGGCGCCGGCGCCGCGGCCTCCTCAGCGGCCGTCCCTATGCCGGCGGCGTCGAGGGCGGCCTTCACCCGTGCGCGCATCTCCCGCTCGACCTCCCACTGGCGCAGCGGCGCGGTCTTCACCACGATCCGCATGGTGATCTCGTCGCTTGACACCTCCTGCGCGCCCCACACCTCGGGCTCCTCAAGCATGACCATCCGCCAGGGCGGCTCGCTCCACATCGTCCCTGCGGCGTTCGACAACAGGGTCCTGATCGTCGACAGGTTAGCCGTGTAGGGCACGGGGAAGTCGATCACCGCGCGCGCCCAGCCCTGGGATTCGTTGCCCACCTGTTCGATCGCGCCGTTCCTGACATGCCAGACGATGCCGTTGATGTCGCGGAGCCGGGTGATCCGCAGCGTGACCGTCTCCACCGTGCCGGTGGCGTCGCCGACGGTGATCACGTCCCCGACCCCGTACTGGTCCTCGAGCAGCATGAAGATGCCAGAGAGGTAGTCGCGGACCAGGTTCTGCGCGCCGAAACCGATCGCGATGCCCACCACGCCCGCGCTGGCGAGCAGCGGGGCGAGGTTGATCCCGAGGTCGCCGAGCACGACGCATCCGGCGATGCTGAAGATCGTGACCGACGTCGCGCTGCGCAGGATCGAGCCGAGTGCCAGCACCCGCTGGTGGCGACGCTCGGCGAGCAAGGCGCGCTCGGCTCGGGCCGCGGCGGCGGCGACCTCCGCGTGGCTAGGCCCGGTGCTCCCGGGCTCGGCCGCGCCCGGAGCCTGCGCCCTGCGCTCGGCGGGCACCGAGTTCTCTGCTTCCGCGACAGCGGCTGCTTCGTCGGGCGTGAGCGACTCCGGCAGCACCGCGGCTCCCGCCTCGTCGCCGCCCGGCGCACCGCCGTGCCTGCGCCGGGCGAGCAGCCGGCCGGGGGCGAGCAGCGAAGGCGACACCCCGTTCCCGAAGTGCGGCAGGATGGTGTCCGCCGCCCGCTCGGTGATCCGGTTGATCAGCCGGTGCAGCACCGCCCGGATGATCAGCGCGAGCACGATGACATAGCCCACTCGCAGCAGCAGGTGCACCGGCCCGGCGAGGAAGTTGCCCGCCACGCCCGCCAGCTGGCCGTCGTGCGTGACGTCCCACACCAGGCGGCAGGCAATGCCCGGGTTGCCGCCGCAGCTGCCCGTGAGCGTGTCCGGCGCGTGGTCCGTGCCGAACATCGCTGCCTGGACGTGCCGCACCACTGAAAGCCTCCCGGGGGGAACAGGACCGCTCCAGGTGAGGCTACCGGCGGACCCGCGACGACGGGGCCCGCCCGCCCGAACCTGTCCCGCCCGAACCTGTCCCGCCCGCGCTACACCCCGGCTTTCTCCTTGCGCGCGCGGAACAGCAGTCGTTCCCCCGCCGTGATCGTGATCTCGGCGAAGCCGAGCGTCTGCAGCCGGGTCAGCAGCGCCGCAGGCTCGACCGGGTTGTAGGTGTCGCCCGCGTGGAAGCGATGCAGCTGGTCGCTGGCCAGGCTGTCCGAGCCGACCAGCGTGCCGCCTGGCCGCAGCACGCGCAGCGCCTCCGCCAGCAGCGCGTCCTGCAAGGCGCGGGTCGGCACGTGGTGCAGCATCGTGAACATCCCGACCGAGCCGAACGAACGGTCCGGATACCCCAGCGCCGTCGCGTCGCCCGCCACCGCGCGGACGTTCGTGCCGGCGAACCGCGCCCGCAGCGCCGCCGCGGCGTCCGCGTCGAGTTCCACGGCGACCAGGCGGCGGACCCGGTGCCGCAGCCACTCGGTCGCCGCGCCAGGTCCTGGCCCGATCTCCAGCATGTCGTCGCCGAGGTCGACGCCGGACGTGACCGCGGGCAGGATCTCCTCGTGCAGGTAGGCGGCCCATTCGGGCGTGCCGAGCAGCTTCGCGTGGTTCTCGTTCACGACATGTGACGCTACGGCCAGGGCGCACGCCCTGCTAGCGCGTAGGCTGCCATGTTGTGTCGTCAGCCGGTCAGGGTCGCCGTCCGGCGAACGTGCCGGACGGCATCGTCGTGGCGGCTTTCCCCATGCCCGGCGGCACCGTGTTCAGCTGGCACATCCACGTGGACCACCAGCTGGCCTGGGCGTCCAGCGGCGTGCTCACCGTCCTCACCGAAGGCGCCACCTGGGTGCTGCCGCCGACCCGGGCGCTCTGGATCCCGCCCGGGGTGCCGCACGAGACCGGCGCCGCCAGCCGCGCCACCATGCGCAGCGTCTTCGTCCCGGCGAACCTGTCGCCGGTGAGCTGGACGGCGCCGACGCCGGTCGCGGCCAGCCCGCTGCTCGCCGAGCTGATCGGGTACCTCGCCGGGCCGCTGCCCAGCCAAAAGCGCGCCCGCGCCGAGGCGCTGCTCGCCGACCTGCTGGAGCCGGTCCCGCTCAAAACGCTTGACGTCCCGTTCCCGGACGGCCCGCTCGCCGGGGCGGTGGCAAGGACGCTGCGCGAGGACCTCGCCGACCAGCGCACGCTGGCGGACTGGGGGCACGCGGTGGGCGCCAGCGAACGGACGCTGGCGCGGGCGTTTATCGCGGAGACAGGAATGCCGTTCGGCCGGTGGCGGACGCTGCTGCGGCTGCAGGCGGCGCTGCCGCTGCTCGCGGTCGGCGAGCCCGTCGGACGGGTGGCCCACCGCGTCGGCTACCAGACCCCGAGCGCGTTCGTCGCCGCGTTCCGCCGCGAGACGGGCCTGACCCCGGCCGCCTACTTCACCCGTCCGGACAACGGGAAAGATCCTCGGCCCTCCAG
>NZ_JASIAL010000162.1:0-4022 GCF_030042015.1 Trebonia sp.
GGGCCCCGCCACCAATAACGCCTGCGAACCCGCCGACGGGACAGCCGCATGAGGCGGGCCCGGTGGACAATGTGCTGGTGATCGACGTCGAACCGGAGCTCTTCGAAGAGATGGTGGGCACCGCGCTCGATGGGCTGCCAGAAGAACTCGGCCGGATGATGAGCAACGTCGCCGTCACGGTCCAGCACTCCCCAGGACCGCCCGGACTGCTCGGGCTCTACCAGGGCGTGCCGCTTACCAGCCGGACCACGAACTACTCAGGCGTCCTGCCCGACCGCATCACCATCTACCGGCAGGAGATCTGCGCGATCTGCCAGACCGAGCAGCAAGTCGCCGGCGAGATCAGGCGGACCGTCATCCACGAGGTTGGCCACCACTTCGGCATCGACGACCAGCGCCTGCGCGAACTGGGCTGGTAGGCCCGCGCCTGGGTGCCCGTAGCGCGGCACCGTGTGCGGTTTGCCAATCGGCAGGCTAGTTGTCAGTGGATGCCGTCAAGAAAAACAAAAGCGCCGGCCACCAGCAGTGATACCACCAGCATTACCAGTGCGATAATCACGAACTTGAGCACCTGGCGCCAGAACAAGACAAGGACCGCAGCGGTCAGCATGGCCAGAATCCTGATGGTTTCCAGGTTCTGGGCCGGCCCCTGTGCAGCAGCAAACATCCCTCCTCCTCACGGCTAACGCCGTCAAGGAGGGCCAGGCCGGAACAGCAGTGAGCGGGCGCCGCGGCTACCCGCCGCATTCCCTACCAAGAGAGGGGGATTCCCTACCTCGGCAGGGTGGATGTAGCATGATCGTGATCACCTGACCCTCCTCCATCGGACTGGTCGGTCGGTGACCTGGCACGGTCGATGCTGACACATCGGCCGTGCTCTATTTCGGGGCGGCAATTGGCCCCGCCGACCCCAGGGTCACCTGGTCTGGGGTCCGCGTCTCACCCTCAGAAAAATTTGGTCAATTGCATCCCGCGCCACTCTTTTACCTCTGCCACCCGTTTACTTCGTGTGTCACCTGACTTCCTGTCACGCTGGCTGTCGTTTTGGTGACACCTTGAGACTAAGAGTCTCATAGCTTCATGGAATGTTCCAGTATTAGCCGCGACACGACGATCCGTCCTACCCGGTGACACGATGGCGGGGCGTTCCTCGCCGTGTCGCCTTGACTGATCATTTGACATGTTTCTCCTGATCAGAGGGTTTCTGTGTGACGCTGATGTCAAGGTTTGCGCGGACGCGTTGACTGGATCACCGCAAGGGCACGCGGACGGCCGCTATAGTCATATGTCGTGGCAAATGCCAAAGGCGAAAGCCAGAAGCAACCGCCCGGCCGTTAATGCGCCCGCAGGCCCAGGAGGAAGTCTGTGGCAAATGCCGAAGGCGATAGCCAGCAGCAAGCGCCTAGCGTCCGGTCCGCCCGTGGCTCTAGCAAGCAGGCAGTCCTCGGCGCGAACCCGACGGTACGCCAGCGTGAGCTGGGAATACGTCTGCGCGAGCTACGCAATTCCGTTGCCCTGACCGTCGAGGAAGCCGGGACCCGCATGGGTTGCTCGGCCGCGAAAATCAGCCGGATGGAGACGGGGGCGCGCCGAGCCAGCCTGCGGGACGTGCGCGAGCTGTGCGCGATTTACGGCATCACTGACGCAGAGCGCGTGGAGGAGCTCGTCGCCCTGGCCGGCCAGGCGCGCGAGCCCGGCTGGTGGAGCCAGTACGACGAACCTTTGCTCTCCCCGTATCTGGGGCTGGAGCAGGAAGCCGCCGCGATTACGGCCTACTCGATGTACGTGGTACCCGCCCTGCTGCAAACCGCCGAGTACGCGCGAGCCACGATCAAGAGCGTTGAACGCAGGATTGACCCTGCCGTCCTCGATCAACGGGTGGAGGCACGGCTGCGGCGGCAGGAGCTGTTCGCGCGGCGCACCCCGCCGCGTTACCGGGCGCTGCTCGATGAGGCCATCCTTCGCCGCCCGGTCGGCGGGGCGCAGGTCATGGGTGCGCAGCTCGGCAAGATCCTCGAACTCGCAGCCGCGGAAAAGGCGGCCATTCAGGTCATCCCGTTCGACGTCGGTGTATATGCCAGCGCCGATAGCAACTTCGTCTTGCTGGAGTTCGGCAGCGGTTCGCCTCAGCCGCCCGTGGTGTTCGTAGAAGGCCTGTTCAGCAACAGGTACCAGGAGCGGCGCGCGGAGATCGAGCGATATCGTGAGGCAATCGAGTACCTGCGTGACGCCGCGCTAAGCCCGCGTGATTCACTGAGCCTCATCGGCGAAATCAAGAGCATGCAACAATCCCATAAGTCAGAATAGGTCACGAATAATCAGAAGGGAGGACGATGCCGTCAGTCATTCCACCGACGCTGGGCGATTTGTCCTGGCGGGTCGCCACAAGATGTGATATTGGCAATTGCGTCCAAGTCGCGCCGCACGCGGGCATGATCGTCGTTGGTGACACACAGTGCCCGGATGGTCCGGTGTTGTCGTACAGCCGGGGCCAATGGCAGGCGTTCGTCGAGGGAGTCCGGCAGGGCGGCTTCGACGAACTCGTTTAGGGGCAATCGGAAGCGTGAGTGGGGGCCGCCCGCTTTGGCCCCCGTCGCGTGGCCGCGGGAGGTCGCGGGAGGGACTGTGCAGCCGCGAGAGGGCCGGTCATCCGAACGGTGGCGTGCTCGCGTGGGAGACGCCACCGCCCGTTCTGGATCAATGAATGTCTTTGCTTGTCAGGCGCCGATGTAGCTCATCACGTGCTTGATGCGGGTGTAGTCCTCGAAGCCGTACATCGACAGGTCCTTGCCATATCCCGAGTGCTTGAAGCCGCCGTGCGGCATCTCGGCGACCAGCGGGATGTGGGTGTTGATCCACACGCAGCCGAAGTCGAGCGCCCGCGCCATCCGCATCGCCCGCCCGTGGTCAGCGGTCCAGACCGACGATGCCAGGCCGTATTCGGTCCCGTTCGCCCAGCGCAGCGCCTCGTCCTCGGCGCTGAACTGCTGCACGGTGATGACGGGGCCGAAGACCTCGCTCTGGATCATCTCGTCGTCCTGGTGCAGTCCGTCGACCACGCTCGCGGCGTAGAAGTAGCCCTTCTCGCCGACCCGGTTGCCCCCGGTCAGAAGCCTGGCGTGGTCGGGCAGCCGGGCGAGGAATCCCGACACGCGCTCGAGCTGGGTGGCGTTGTTGAGCGGCCCGTAGGTGGCATCGGCGTTGTCGGGCCCGGCCGTCACCTGAGCCCTGGCTTGCTCGGTCAGCGCCGCGGTGAAGTCATCGTGGATCCGTGGCCCGGTGAGCACTCGGGTCGCCGCGGTGCAGTCCTGCCCGGCGTTGAAGTAGCCAGCGATCGCGATGGCCTCGGCCGCCTTCGCCGGGTCTGCGTCGTCGAACACGATGACAGGCGCCTTGCCGCCGAGCTCCAGGTGCACCCGCTTGAGGTTCTCTGCCGCCGCGGCCGCGACCTCCTTACCCGCCCGGACGCTACCGGTGATCGACACCATCTGCGGCACCTTGTGGGATACCAGCAGCCGGCCGGTGTCCCGGTCGCCGCACACCACGTTGAACACGCCCGGCGGCAGGTGCTCGGACATCAGCTGGGCCATGAGTAGCGTCGAGACCGGCGTGGTATCCGACGGCTTCAGCACCATCGTGTTGCCGGCCGCGAGCGCGGGTGCCCACTTCCAGACCGCCATCATCATCGGGTAGTTCCACGGGGTCACCGCGGCGCAGACCCCGATCGGCTCGCGCCGGATGAACGAGGTGAACCCGCTCATGTACTCCCCGGCCGAGCGGCCCTCCAGCATCCGCGCCGCGCCGGCGAAGAACCTGATCTGGTCGATCATCGGCGGGATTTCCTCGGACATGGTCAGCGCGATCGGCTTGCCGGTGTTCTGGCACTCGGCCTGGACCAGCTGCTCGGCGTGCTCCTCGAGGGTGTCGGCGATCCGCAGCAGCGCCAGGCTGCGCTCGGACGGCGTCTTGTCGCGCCACTCCTCGAACGCGTCCGAGGCCGCGGCGAAGGCCGCGGTGACCTC
>NZ_JASIAL010000163.1:0-19300 GCF_030042015.1 Trebonia sp.
GAGCGGCACGTACGGTGCACCGGGCGCCGCCCGTCCAGGCGCGCCGCGCCCGGGTGCTCCCCGGCCGGTCGCTCCCGGGCAGCGCGGCCAGCGTCCGGGTCCGCGGCCTGGTAACAACCCGTTCAGCTCGACGGCGACCGGCATGGGTGCCACCCCGCCCGCGCGCCCCGGCTTCGGTGCCGACCGCCCCGACCGCGACCGCGACAGGGACCGCGTCGACCGCGGTGACCGCGGCGACCGCGGTCCGCGCCCCGGCATGCCCGGCGCGTCCGGCCCCGGGGCGGGCCGTCCCGGCGGCCGTGGCCCAGGCCGGCCGGGTCTGCCGGCCGGCCCTGCCGGTGCTGGCTTCGGAGGTGACGGCGGTCCGCGTCCGGGCGGCCCGCGTCCCGGCGGCCCGCGACCGAGCCCGATGAACATGCCGTCCCGCCCCATGGGCCCTGGTGGCTCCGGCGGTCCCGGCGGTCCCGGCGGCCGGGCGGGCGTCGGCGGCGGCCCAGGCGCCCGTGGTCCCAGGCCTGGCGGCCCGGGGGCCGGCGCGGGTCCGCGTCCTGGCGGCGGCCGGACGACCGGCGCCGGTCCGCGTCCCGGCGGCGGCGCCGGCCCGCGCTCCGGCGGTGGTCCCGCCGGCGGCGCCACCGGCGGTGGCGGCGGTGCGCCGGCGCGGCCAGGCGGCAGGGGCAGGGCAGGCGGCGGTACGGCTGGCGCGTTCGGACGCCCGGGCGGCAAGCCGAGCCGCGGCCGTAAGTCGAAGAAGCAGCGGCGGCAAGAGTTCGACAACATGCAGGCCCCGACGATCGGCGGCGTGCAGGTCCCGCGCGGCAGCGGCCAGGTCATCCGGCTCAGCCGCGGGGCAAGCCTGAGCGACTTCGCCGACAAGATCGGCGCGAACCCGGCGAGCCTTGTGCAGGTGCTGTTCCACCTCGGCGAGATGGTCACGGCCACCCAGTCGGTGAACGACGAGACGCTCCAGCTGCTCGGTGCCGAGCTGAACTACAACGTCCAGGTCGTCTCGCCCGAGGAGGAAGACCGCGAGCTGCTCGAGTCGTTCGACATCGAGTTCGGCGAGGACGAGGGCGACGAGGCCGACCTGCGGCCGCGCCCGCCGGTGGTCACGGTCATGGGTCACGTCGACCATGGCAAGACCAAGCTGCTCGACGCCATCAGGCACACGAACGTGGTCGCGCGCGAGGCTGGCGGCATCACCCAGCACATCGGCGCCTACCAGGTGACGACCGAGGTCGACGGCGACGAGCGGAAGATCACGTTCATCGACACCCCCGGCCACGAGGCGTTCACCGCCATGCGTGCCCGCGGCGCAGAGACCACCGACCTGGTGGTGCTCGTCGTGGCGGCGGATGACGGCGTGAAGCCGCAGACCACCGAGGCGCTGAACCACGCGCAGGCGGCCGGCGTGCCGATCGTCGTGGCGGTCAACAAGATCGACAAGGAGGGCGCCGACCCGCAGCGGGTGCGGGCGCAGCTGACCGAGTACGGGCTGGTCGCCGAGGAGTTCGGCGGCGACACGCAGTTCGTGGACGTGTCCGCCACGAAGCTGATCGGCATCGACGCGCTGCTCGAGGCGATCATCCTCACCGCGGACGCCGCGCTCGACCTGCGCGCCAACCCGGACCAGGACGCGCAGGGCGTGGTGATCGAGGCGCAGCTCGACAAGGGCCGCGGCCCGGTGGCCACCATGCTCGTGCAGCGCGGCACGCTGCACATCGGCGACTCGATCGTGGCTGGCGACGCCTACGGCCGGGTCCGGGCCATGCTCGACGAGAACGGCAGCCAGCTGACCGAGGCGCTGCCGTCCCGGCCGGTGCAGGTGCTCGGCCTCACCGCGGTCCCCGACGCCGGCGACAACTTCCTCGTCGTCTCCGACGACCGGGTGGCCAGGCAGATCGCCGAGCGCCGCGAGGCGCGCGAGCGGACCGCCCAGTTCGCCCAGCGCCGCAGAAGGGTCACGCTCGAGGACCTGGAGTCGGCGCTCAAGGCCGGCGAGCGCGAGGAACTGCTGCTGATCATCAAGGGCGACGTGTCCGGCTCGGTGGAAGCCCTGGAGGACGCGCTGCTGAAGATCGACGTCGGCGAGGAAGTCAGCCTGCGGGTCATCGGCCGCGGGGTCGGCGCGATCACGCAGGACGACGTGAACCTGGCCATCGCGTCCGACGCCGTGATCATCGGCTTCAACGTCCGGCCGGCCGGCCGGGCGGGTGAGCTCGCACAGCGCGAGGGCGTGGACATCCGCTACTACTCGATCATCTACCAGGCGATCGAGGAGGTCGAGGCCGCGCTCAAGGGCATGCTCAAGCCTGAGTTCGAGGAGGTCCAGCTCGGTACCGCCGAAGTCCGCGAGGTCTTCCGTGTGCCGCGGGTCGGCAACATCGCCGGCTGCATCGTCCGCTCCGGCACGATTCACCGCAACAGCAAGGCGCGGCTGATCCGGGACAGCGTGGTGATCTCCGACCACCTCACGGTCGAGTCGCTGCGCCGGTTCAAGGACGACGTGACCGAGGTCCGCGAGGGCTACGAGTGCGGCATCGGCGTCGGCTACAACGACATCAGGATCGAGGACGTCATCGAGACCTTCGAGATGCGGGAGAAGCCTCGTACATAGCGGCGCTGACGATGGACGTGCTGCTTGGCGACGTCCGCTCGCTGAAGCAGAAGCGGGCCGTCGTCCGGCCGCTCGTCGCGGAACTGCGGCGCCGGTACCCCGGCGTCGCGGTCGCCGAAACAGGTCATCTCGACCTGCACCGGCGTGCTGAAATCGGGGTGGCGGTGGTGTCCGCCACCGCGGGCAACGCCACCGCGGTGCTCGACGAGTGCGAGCGCCTGGTCGCGGCGCGGCCGGAGATCGAGCTGCTGTCGGCGAGGCAGCGGCTGTTTACCGAAGAGGAGTGACCGACCATGGACGCCGCCCACACGCGTCGTCTCGCCGAGCGGATCAGCAAGATCGTCGCCCAGATGCTTGAGCGCCGGATCAAGGACCCGCGGCTGGGTTTCGTCACCGTCACCGAGGCGCGGCTGACCAGCGACCTGCGGGAGGCGACGGTCTACTACACGGTGTACGGCTCGCCTGAAGAGCAGGCCGAAACCGCGCAGGCGCTGCGCAGTGCCACCGGTGTCATCCGCTCGGAGGTCGGGCGGCAGATCGGGCTGCGGCACACGCCGTCGCTCGAGTTCGTCGCCGACGTGCTCCCTGACAGCGCGCGCCGGATCGACGACCTGGTGGCGGCCGCGCGGCAGGCCGACGCCGAACTCGCCCGCACCCGCGAGGGCGCGCAGTGGGCAGGCGACCCGGACCCCTACCGTAAGCCGGCCACCGAGGACGACTGGGACGACGACGGGGACGGGGACGGGGCCGCGGCGGATGCCGGCGACGACCGGGCCGGCGAGGACGAGCGGCAGGCGTGACCACTGACGGCGGCGCCGGGCGATCCAGATCCACGGCGGTCGCCCCGCCGGACGGCATCGTCGTCGTCGACAAGCCCGGCGGCATGACCTCACACGACGTGGTGGCCCGGGTCCGCAGGCTGGCCGGGACCCGCCGCGTCGGTCACGCGGGCACGCTCGACCCGATGGCGACCGGCGTCCTGGTCGTCGGGGTGGAGAAGGCGACGCGGCTGCTCGGGTACCTGTCGCTGTCGCGGAAGGAGTACGCGGCGACCATCCGGCTCGGCCAGTCGACCACCACCGACGACGCCGAGGGGGAGCCCGCCGGCGGCACGCCCGCGGCCGGCCTTCCGCGAGCGGCGCTCGACGCCGGGGTGGCCGCGCTGACCGGAGAGATCTCCCAGGTCCCGCCGCGCGTGAGCGCGATCAAGGTCGGCGGCACGCGCGCGTACAAGCTGACCAGGGCCGGCGCCGCGCCGGAACTGCCGCCCCGCCCGGTGACCGTCTACGCGTTCGCGATCACCGGCGTGCGCCCGGCCGGCGACTGCCTCGACGTGGACGCGACGATCCGCTGCTCGAGCGGCACCTACATCCGCGCGCTCGCCCGCGACCTCGGCGGCGCGCTTGGCACAGGGGGGCACCTGACGGCCTTGCGCCGTACTTCGGTCGGGGCCTACACGATCGCACAGGCCCGGACCTTGGCTCAATTGTCCGAACGATTCGTCGTGACTCCCCTGGCCGAAGCCGCCGCGGCGACCTTCCCGCGGGTCGACCTGACTGCGGACGACGCCCGCCGCCTGGCCAACGGCGCCCGCATCCCGGTGCCCGCCCCGATAGCGCCCGCCGGCACACCCTCGGCCACGCCCTGCGCCGCCGTCCCCCCCGCGACGGCCTCCTCCGTCGCAACCCCGAAAACCCCGCTGGCAGCCTTCGCCCCAGATGGCGCTCTAGTCGCGCTAGTCACCGAAGAAGCGGGCCGCCTGCGCTCCCTGGCCGTCTTCGCTGCCCCGATTCCCGGCCTGCCGGCGACATAGGACTTGCCCGAAGGCCCTCCCCGCAGCCCGCACCCCCACTGCCAGGTCGGGGACCGCTCCGGGCCGGTAAGGTCCCGGCGGCTATTGGCGGCGGGGCCACGCCACCAATGGACTTGCAATGCCAGGGACTTAAGCCGCCCGGCCTGCCGGCGGACAAACCACCCATACCGGGCGCGGTCCGCGGACGCTGTCAAGATAGGACCCGAGCGGCATCCGGAAATCGGTATAAAACGGGCAATAAAGCTGCGGCCCGGGTCCTAAGTTCCCGGTACCGTCCCACTATCTGAGACCGCCACCGGACAGCCGCCCGGGCCCCGGCCAGGCCAACTGCCTCAATCCAGGCAAATCATCCGGATCGGTGCCACCCGCGGCGCACCCGAGACGGCCAGCCGCAGCAAAAACCGGCGGCTCCGCGGGGGCGGGTCTTTCTCGTTTGCCTGGTCGGCGGTGCCGGGGCCGGGCGATGCGGGGACGGTGGCACCGGGGGGACCGGGGTTGCCCGCGGGGACAGGCCCTGGTGGCGCGGGTGGCCAGAGTCCGCGTGTTGTTTATCTGCGAGCTCTATGTTGGCCGCCCGTCCCGCCTCGTCCCTGTCTGGAAGGCTCGGCGCCATCAGGCGGGGCGGCCCGGAGCAGGTGCTCCGTCAAGGCGCAGCCGGAGGTCCGGGGGGTCGCCCCCTTACCCCCGGCAGGCAACAGACCGCAGCCTCCCCAGCGGCAAGTGCGCCGTCAAGGCGCAGCCGGGGGGTCCGGGGGGTCGTCCCCCCGGGGCAGCAGAGAATCCACCCCTCGTTCGGGATGAGAAAAGGGATGACCGGCGGGCCAGCATGGAGCCGGCCGCCAGCCATCCCCCTTCTTCGCCGTTGGCTACCGGTTGTAGGAGCCGAAGTCGTACTCCTCGAGCGGCACCGCCTCACCCGAGCCCTGCCCGAAGGCGTAGGTCTCCGCCTCCTGGTAGGCCGCCGCCGGGTAGGCAGAGGTGCGCGCGTCGTCGGTGGGCTCGACCCGGATGTTCCTGTACACCTGCATGCCGGTGCCGGCCGGGATCAGCTTGCCGATGATCACGTTCTCCTTCAGGCCGAGCAGCGAGTCCGACTTGGCGTGGATCGCCGCGTCGGTGAGCACCCGCGTCGTCTCCTGGAAGGAGGCCGCCGACAGCCACGACTCGGTGGCCAGCGACGCCTTGGTGATACCCATGAGCGTCGCGCGGCCGGAGGCCGGGGTGCCGCCGTCGTTTACCACGGCACGGTTGATCTCCTCGAACCGCGGCCGCTCCACCAGCTCGCCGGGGAGCAGTTCGGTGTCGCCGGACTCCAGGACGTTCACCCGCTTGAGCATCTGGCGGATGATGATCTCGATGTGCTTGTCGTGGATCGACACGCCCTGGGAGCGGTACACCTCCTGCACCTCGTGCACCAGGTGCTGCTGGACCGCGCGCGAGCCGAGGATGCGCAGCACCTCGTGCGGGTTCACGGCGCCGGCGATGAGCTGCTGGCCCACGGCCACGTGCCCGCCGTCGGTCACGAGCAGCCGGGACCGCATCGGGACCTGGTAGGCGACCTCTTCTGCACCGTCGTCAGGGACGACGATGATCTTCCTGGTCTTCTCCGTCTCCTCGACCTTGACCCGGCCCTCGACCTCGCTGATCGGGGCCATGCCCTTGGGGATACGGGCCTCGAACAGCTCCTGGATACGCGGCAGGCCGTGCGTGATGTCCGCGCCCGCCACACCGCCGGTGTGGAACGTGCGCATCGTCAGCTGGGTGCCGGGCTCGCCGATCGACTGCGCCGCGACGATGCCGACCGCCTCGCCCACGTCCACCCGCTTGCCGGAGGCCAGCGAACGGCCGTAGCACTTGGCGCAGACGCCGATCTTCGCCTCGCAGACCAGGACGTTGTGCACCCGGACCGCCTCGACGCCCGCCTCGACCAGGCGGTCGATCAGCGACTCGGTGGTGTCGTCACCGACCTTGGCCAGGACGGTGCCGTCCACCTCGACGTCCTCGGCGAACGTGCGCCCGGTGCCGGTGTTCTCGATGTTCGGCAGCTTGTGCAGGCGGCCGTCGGCGCCCCGCTCGGCGATCTGCATCACGAACCGGCGGTCCGTGCCGCAGTCCTCCTCGCGGACGATGACGTCCTGCGCCACGTCCACCAGGCGCCGGGTCAGGTACCCGGAGTCGGCGGTGCGCAGCGCGGTGTCGGCAAGCCCCTTGCGGGCACCGTGGGTGGAGATGAAGTACTCCAGCACGGTCAGGCCCTCGCGGAAGCTCGACTTGATCGGCCGGGGGATCGTCTCGCCCTTCGGGTTCGACACCAGGCCGCGCATGCCGGCGATCTGCCGGACCTGCATCGGGTTACCGCGGGCGCCGGAGTTGACCATCATCCACACCGGGTTGGTGGCCGGGAACGCGTTCTCCATGTCCTGGGCGACCTCGGCGGTCGCGTGCGTCCAGATCTCGATGAGCTCCTGACGGCGCTCGTCGTCGGTGATCAGGCCGCGCTCGTACTCACGCTGCACCTTGTCGGCGCGGCGCTCGTAGTTCTCCAGGATCTGGGCCTTGTTCGGCGGCGCGACCACGTCCTCGATCCCGATCGTCACGCCCGCGCGGGTCGCCCAGTGGAAGCCGGCGTCCTTCAGGTTGTCAAGCGCCTGGGCGACCTGGACCTTCGGGTACCGCTCGGCGAGCGCGTTGACGATGCCGGTGAGCTGCTTCTTGCCCACCTCGTAATTGACGAACGGGAAGTCGTCCGGCAGCGCCTCGTTGAAGATGCACCGGCCGAGCGTGGTCTCCAGCCGCAGCCGGTCCCCGGCGTGCCAGTCCTCGGGGAGCTCGTCTCCCACCGACGGCACGATGTTCTCCAGCCGGACGCTGATCTTCGCCTGCAGTTCCAGCTCGCTCCTGTCGTAGGCCATCAGCGCCTCGGCCAGGCTCGAGAACGCGCGCCCCTCGCCGATCACGCCCTCGTCCTGCCTGGTCAGGCAGAACAGCCCGATCACCATGTCCTGGGTGGGCATGGTCACCGGCTTGCCGTCGGCAGGCTTGAGGATGTTGTTCGTGGACAGCATCAGGATCCGGGCCTCGGCCTGCGCCTCCGCGCTCAGCGGCAGGTGCACGGCCATCTGGTCGCCGTCGAAGTCCGCGTTGAACGCCGTACAGACCAGCGGGTGGATCTGGATCGCCTTGCCCTCGACCAGCTGCGGCTCGAAGGCCTGGATGCCGAGGCGGTGCAGCGTCGGCGCCCGGTTCAGCAGCACGGGGTGCTCGGTGATGACCTCCTCGAGCACGTCCCACACCACAGGGCGGGCCCGCTCCACCATCCGCTTGGCGGACTTGATGTTCTGCGCGTGGTTCAGGTCGACCAGGCGCTTCATCACGAACGGCTTGAACAGCTCGAGCGCCATCTGCTTGGGCAGGCCGCACTGGTGCAGCTTCAGCTGCGGGCCGACGACGATCACCGAGCGGCCCGAGTAGTCCACCCGCTTGCCGAGCAGGTTCTGGCGGAACCGGCCCTGCTTGCCCTTGAGCATGTCGCTCAGGGACTTCAGGGGACGGTTGCCAGGCCCGGTGACCGGGCGGCCGCGGCGGCCGTTGTCGAACAGGCTGTCCACGGCCTCCTGCAGCATCCGCTTCTCGTTGTTCACGATGATCTCGGGCGCGCCGAGGTCGAGCAGCCTCTTCAGCCGGTTGTTCCTGTTGATGACCCGGCGGTACAGGTCGTTCAGGTCACTGGTCGCGAACCGGCCGCCGTCCAGCTGGACCATCGGCCGCAGGTCCGGCGGGATCACCGGGATGCAGTCGAGCACCATGCCCATCGGGCTGTTGCGGGTGTTCAGGAACGCGGAGACGACCTTGAGCCGCTTCAGCGCGCGGGCCTTCTTCTGCCCCTTGCCTATGCGGATGGTCTCCCGCAGGTCCGCGGCCTCGGCCTCCAGGTCGAAGGTGGCAAGCCGGTCCTGGATGGCCTGGGCGCCCATGCCGCCGCGGAAGTACCGGCCGAACCGGTCCCGCATCTCGCGGTAGAGCAGCTCATCGCCCTCCAGGTCCTGGACCTTCAGGCCCTTGAACCGCGACCACACCTCGTCGATCCTGTCGATCTCCTTGGCGGCCCGGTCGCGGATCTGCTTCATCTCGCGGTCGGCCGACTCGCGGACCTTGCGGCGGGCGTCGCCCTTGGCGCCGGACGCCTCGAGCTCGGCCAGGTCGGCCTCGAGCTTCTTCTGCCTGGTCTCGATGTCGTTGTCCCTGCGCTGCTCGAGCTGGGTCCGCTCGACCGTGATCCGCGCCTCAAGGGACGGCAGGTCCCTTTGGCGCGCCTCGTCGTCGACGTAGGTGATCATGTAGGCCGCGAAGTAGATGACCTTCTCCAGGTCCTTCGGCGCCAGGTCGAGCAGGTAGCCGAGGCGGCTCGGCACGCCCTTGAAGTACCAGATGTGCGTGACCGGGGCGGCCAGCTCGATGTGGCCCATCCGCTCGCGGCGCACCTTGGCGCGGGTGACCTCCACGCCGCAGCGCTCGCAGATGATGCCCTTGAACCGGACCCGCTTGTACTTGCCGCAGTAGCACTCCCAGTCACGGGTCGGGCCGAAGATCTTCTCGCAGAACAGCCCGTCCTTTTCCGGCTTGAGCGTGCGGTAGTTGATGGTTTCCGGCTTCTTTACCTCGCCGTGCGACCACTGCCTGATGTCCTCGGCGGTGGCCAGACCGATGCGGAGGTCGTCGAAGAAGTTGACGTCTAGCACTGTTGTTGGTTCCCCCTTAGGTCAGACCTCTTCGACGCTGCTCGGCTCACGCCGCGACAGGTCGATGCCGAGTTCTTCCGCCGCACGGAAGACGTCCTCGTCGGTGTCGCGCATCTCGATGGCTGCGCCGTCGCTCGAGAGCACCTCCACGTTGAGGCAGAGCGACTGCATCTCCTTGATCAGCACCTTGAAACTTTCCGGTATGCCTGGTTCTGGGACGTTCTCGCCCTTGACGATCGCCTCGTACACCTTCACGCGGCCGAGCACGTCGTCGGACTTGATGGTCAGCAGCTCCTGCAGCGCGTAGGCGGCGCCGTAGGCCTCAAGGGCCCACACCTCCATCTCGCCGAACCGCTGCCCGCCGAACTGCGCCTTGCCGCCCAGCGGCTGCTGGGTGATCATCGAGTACGGGCCGGTGCTGCGGGCGTGGATCTTGTCGTCCACCAGGTGCAGCAGCTTGAGGATGTAGATGTAGCCGACAGAGACGAGGTCCTTGAACGGCTCGCCGGTCCGTCCGTCGAACAGCGTCGTCTTGCCGGTCGAGCCGATCATCTGGTCGCCGTCGCGGTTCGGCAGCGTGGAGCCGAGCAGGCCGGTGATCTCCTCCTCGCGCGCGCCGTCGAAGACGGGAGTGGCGACGTTGGTGCCCGGCCCGCTTGAGTCGGCGCCGATGCCGCGCAGCCGCTGCTTCCACTCCTCTTCCCCGCCGCCGACCTGCCAGCCGGCCTTGGCCACCCAGCCGAGGTGCGTCTCGAGGACCTGGCCGACGTTCATGCGGCCGGGGACGCCGAGCGGGTTGAGCACGATGTCCACAGGAGTGCCGTCGGCCAGGAACGGCATGTCCTCGACCGGCAGGATCTTGGAGATGACGCCCTTGTTGCCGTGCCGGCCCGCCAGCTTGTCGCCGTCGGTGATCTTGCGCTTCTGGGCCACGTACACGCGGACCAGCTGGTTGACGCCCGGCGGGAGCTCGTCGCCGTCCTCGCGGGTGAACACCCGGACGCCGATGACCTTGCCCTCCTCGCCGTGCGGCACCTTCAGGCTCGTGTCGCGGACCTCCCGCGCCTTCTCGCCGAAGATGGCGCGCAGCAGGCGCTCCTCCGGGGTCAGCTCGGTCTCGCCCTTCGGGGTCACCTTGCCGACCAGGATGTCGCCGTTGACGACCTCAGCGCCGATCCGGATGATGCCGCGCTCGTCGAGGTCGGCGAGCACCTCGTCGGAGACGTTGGGGATGTCCCTGGTGATCTCCTCAGGGCCGAGCTTGGTGTCCCGCGCGTCGACCTCGTGCTCCTCGATGTGAATGGAGCTCAGCACGTCGTCCTGAACCAGGCGCTGGGACAGGATGATCGCGTCCTCGTAGTTGTGGCCTTCCCATGGCATGAACGCGACGAGCAGGTTCTTGCCAAGCGCCATCTCGCCCTTGTCGGTGCAGGGGCCGTCGGCGAGCACCTGCCCTTCCTCGACCCGATGGCCCTCGTCGACGATGGGCTTCTGGTTGAAGCAGGTGCCCTGGTTGGACCGGCGGAACTTCTGCACGTGGTAGGTGGTGCGGGTGCCGTCGTCGTTCATCACGGTGACGTAGTCCGCGCACGACTCCTCGACCACGCCCGGCTTTTCCGCGAGGATGACGTCGCCGGCGTCGGTCGCGGCCCGGTACTCCATGCCTGTGCCGACGAGCGGCGCCTCGCTGCGCAGCAGCGGAACGCTCTGCCGCTGCATGTTCGAGCCCATCAGGGCCCGGTTCGCGTCGTCGTGCTCAAGGAACGGGATCATGGCGGTGGCCACGGACACCATCTGGCGCGCGGACACGTCCATGTAGTCGACTTCGTCCGGCGGGATCTGGTCGACCTCGCCGCCCTTGCGCCGTACGAGCACCCGGCTGGTCGCGAAGGCGCCGTCGGCCTTGATCGGCGTGTTCGCCTGGGCGATGACGTGCCGGTCTTCCTCGTCCGCGGTGAGGTAGTCGATGTGGTCGGTGACCCGCCCATTGACCACCTTGCGGTACGGCGTCTCCACGAAGCCGAACGCGTTGACCCGCGCGTAGGACGAGAGCGAGCCGATCAGGCCGATGTTCGGGCCTTCCGGCGTCTCGATCGGGCACATCCGGCCGTAGTGGCTGGGGTGCACGTCACGGACCTCGAACCCGGCCCGCTCGCGGCTCAGGCCGCCGGGGCCGAGCGCGGACAGGCGCCGCTTGTGGGTGAGGCCGGCCAGCGGGTTGGTCTGGTCCATGAACTGGGACAGCTGGCTCGTGCCGAAGAACTCCTTGATCGACGCGACCACCGGGCGGATGTTGATCAGGGTCTGCGGCGTGATCGCCTCGACGTCCTGGGTCGTCATCCGCTCGCGGACCACGCGCTCCATCCGGGCCAGGCCAAGCCGCACCTGGTTCTGGATGAGCTCGCCGACGGTGCGCAGCCGCCGGTTGCCGAAGTGGTCGATGTCGTCGGTCTCGAGCGGGATGGTGCGGTCGGCGAGGGCGAGCTCCTCCTCGCCGGCGTGCAGCCGGACCAGGTACTCGATCGTGGAGACGATGTCGTCCTCGGTCAGCGTGCCCTGCCGGATCGGCAGCTCAAGGCCCAGCTTCCTGTTGACCTTGTAGCGGCCGACCTTGGCCAGGTCATACCGCTTGGGGTTGAAGTACAGGTTGTCGAGCAGCGCCTGCGCGGACTCGCGCGTCGGCGGCTCGCCGGGACGCAGCTTGCGGTAGATGTCAAGCAGCGCGTCGTCCTGGCCGGCCGTGTGGTCCTTCTCCAGGGTTGCCCGCATCGACTCGTAGTCGCCGAACCGCTCGAGGATCCGGGCGTCATCCCAGCCAAGCGCCTTCAGCAGGACCGTGACGCTCTGCTTGCGCTTGCGGTCGATGCGCACGCCCACGCTGTCGCGCTTGTCGATCTCGAACTCGAGCCAGGCGCCCCTGCTCGGGATCACCTTGCACGAGTAGATGTCCTTGTCGCTGGTCTTGTCGACCTGGCGGTCGAAGTACACGCCAGGCGAGCGCACAAGCTGGCTGACCACCACGCGCTCGGTGCCGTTGATGATGAACGTGCCCTTGGAGGACATGAGCGGGAAGTCGCCCATGAAGACTGTCTGGCTCTTGATCTCACCGGTCGTGTTGTTGATGAACTCCGCCGTCACGAACATCGGCGCGGAGTACGTCATGTCCTTGTCCTTGCACTCCTCGGCGGAGTACTTGGGCGGCTCGAACCGGTGGTCGCGGAACGACAGGGACATCGTTCCGGAGAAATCCTCGATCGGGCTGATCTCTTCGAAGATCTCTTCGAGGCCCGACTGCTCGGGCACGTCCTTACGTCCCGCCTCCTTGGCGGCCTGGATACGTGCCTTCCACTTGTCGTTGCCGAGCAGCCAGTCGAACGACTCAGTCTGCAGGGCGAGTAGATCGGGAACCTTCAGGGGCTCGCTGATCCGCGCGAAGGACACGCGGCGGGGACCAAGATTCGTGGCGGAGGCGCTGCGCGATGCTGCCAACAGGGGTCCTTCCGAACTTGTCGCGGAACTATCACCGCACGCACGCAAAACGCCCCGCGGCAGAAACCCCAGAGAGGCGACAGAGAGACCGAGGACGTTAGAGTGCAGCGCAAATGGCCAGTGTAGCCAATGACTGCACTGCCTGTCAACGGTACGCCAAAATGTGGTTCACCTTGCTCGTCAGCATCCCCCGTCGGAGGCGAAACGTCAAGCCGAAACGCCACGGTTCGGGAGGGTTAGCCGCGTGATCGATGCCACACGCATGCGGATGTGTAAGGCACAACGATGCCGGGTATGAACGTTATTCCCGCCGCGGGGGCAGAGGTCCGGCGGATGCGCTCGCAAGCAGCCGGAGCCGGCCTGGCAGCCGGTGCCCGGGGGGAAGCCGACGGCGCCGCCCGGAGGATTGGGGTCCGGGCGGCGCCGCCGCGGTTGATGCGGAACCTGCGGCTACTTGACCGTTACCTTGGCGCCGGCGCCCTCGAGGGCGGCCCTCGCCTTGTCCGCGGCGTCCTTGTTGACCTTCTCAAGCACGGTCTTCGGCGCGCCGTCCACCAGGTCCTTGGCCTCCTTCAAGCCCAGGCTGGTCAGCGACCGCACCTCCTTGATGACCTGGATCTTCTTCTCGCCGGCGGCCTCGAGAATGACGTCAAACTCGTCCTGCTCCTCGACCTCCTCGGCCGCGGCGCCGCCAGCGCCGCCGGCCGCCGGAGCGGCGGCGACCGCGACCGGAGCGGCGGCCTTGACGTCGAACGTCTCCTCAAAAGCCTTCACGAACTCGGACAGTTCAAGGAGGGTCATCTCCTTGAACGCGTCAAGCAGTTCGGCGCTGCTGAGCTTCGCCATGATCGTTTCCCTTCGTTCCTTAGTCCTGGGTCTGTGTCTGCGTGTCGGGCGTGTCGGGCGTATCCGGCGCCTCGGGCGTGTCGGGCGTGTCCGCGGCGGGGGCGGGCGCGCCGGCCTCGAGCTTGGCGCGCAGCGCGTCGGCCAGCAGCGCCAGCTGGGTGGGCAGCGCGTTGAACGTCGCCGCGGCGCTCGCCATGGACGCCTTCATCGCCCCGGCCAGCTTGGCCAGCAGCACCTCGCGCGGCTCAAGGTCGGCCAGCTTGCCGACCTCTGCCGCGGTGAGCGCCTTGCCGTCGAGCACGCCGCCTTTGATCACGAGCAGCGGGTTCGCCCTGGCGAAGTCCAGCAGGCCCTTGGCCGCCTGCGCGACGTCCCCGTCGACGAACGCGATAGCGGACGGCCCCGACAGCATCGGTGCGAGCTGGTCACCCAGCCCGGCTTCCTGAACCGCGATCTTGGTGAGCGTGTTCTTCACCACCGCGAACGTGGCGTTGCCCTTGAGCGAACCGCGCAGCTGCGACAGCTGGGCCACAGTCAGCCCGCGGTACTCGGTAAGCACCGCACCGCTCGACTCCCGGAACCTGCCGGTGAGCTCTTCGACCGCCGCGGTCTTCTCGGCGTTTGCCATGAGCCTCCTTTCCCTGTGCTGGCCCAGGGGGGCGACCCCCTGGAACCCCCGAAGGGGTCGCGCCTGTCATGTCGGTCCCCGAAGACACGAACGCCCCGGGCGCAGGGCGCCCGGGGCGTTTGCCGCGCCTGGCTCGCCCGTCAAAGACGGGCATGCCCGCGGCGGCTGAGGCTCACGGTCACCTGCGCGGGATGTCCGTCCACGGGGGCACTGGCCCCCGCCGGAACCTTCGGCGCAGCCATCAGGCTGCGCATCCAGCGGTCTTCGGCGTAGCAGATTCTACGTGCTGTATTCCGCGCGGCCAAATCGCGCCCGCGCAGGCTAGGCGGCCGGCTCGGCTTCCTCGATGAAGCCGCGGGTCTTGCTCGGGTCGACCGGGATGCCGGGCCCCATCGTGGTGGTGAACGTGACCTTCTTCAGGTAACGGCCCTTCGCGGCGGCCGGCTTGAGCCGGATCACCTCATCGAGCGCGACCGCGTAATTCTGCAGCAGCGCCCTCTTGTCGAACGACGCCTTGCCGACCACGAAGTGCAGGTTGCCGTGCCGGTCGGTGCGGAACTCGATCTTGCCGCCCTTGATCTCGGTCACCGCGCGGCCCACGTCAGCGGTGACGGTCCCGGTCTTCGGGTTCGGCATCAGGCCACGCGGGCCGAGCACCCGGCCGAGGCGGCCGACCTTGCCCATCAGGTCCGGCGTGGCAACCACCGCGTCGAAGTCGAGGAACCCGCCCTGGATGCGCTCGATCAGGTCGTCCGAGCCAACGTAGTCGGCGCCAGCGGCGGATGCCTCCTCGGCACGGTCGCCGGTGGCGAACACGAGCACACGGGCGGTCTTCCCCGTGCCGTTCGGCAGATTGACGGTGCCGCGGACCATCTGGTCCTGCTTGCGCGGGTCCACGCCGAGCCGGAGGTTCACCTCAACAGTCGGGTCGAACTTCGTCACCTGGGTCGCCTTGGCGAGCTCCATCGCATCCGCCGGGCTGTACAGCCGCGTGCGGTCAACCTTCTCCGCCGCGTTCAGATATGCCTTGCTGCGCTTCATAGTGCTCTCCCTGGAATGGAAGTCGTGGTCGTCTGGGCCCGCGCCAGGCCCTGCCACCTACGTATTGGAGATTGTGAGGGGAGGACGTCAGCCCTCGATCTTAATGCCCATCGAGCGGGCGGTTCCCGCGATGATCTTCTCGGCGGCCTCGATCGTGGTCGCGTTCAGGTCGGGCATCTTGGTCTCTGCGATCTGCCGCAGCTGCGCCGCGGTCAGCGAGCCGACCTTGGTCCTGTGCGGCTCCTTGCTGCCCTTGTCGACGCCGGCGGCCTTCTTGATCAGCTCGGGCGCGGGCGGCGTCTTGGTGATGAACGTGAACGACCGGTCCTCGAAGATGGAGATCTCGACCGGGATAATGTTGCCTCGCTGGGATTCGGTCGCAGCGTTGTACTGCTTCACGAACTCCATGATGTTGACGCCGTGCGGGCCCAGCGCGGTACCGACGGGCGGGGCCGGGGTGGCCGCGCCGGCCGGCAGCTGCACCTTGACGATGGCAGCGAGCTTCTTCCTTCTTGGCGGCATGAGTGTGGCATTCCTCTCAGATCTTGGAGACCTGGTCGAATGAGAGCTCGACAGGCGTCTCCCTGCCGAAGATCGACACGAGCACCTTGAGCTTCTGCGTGACCGGGTTGACCTCGTTCACGGTCGCGGGAAGCGTCGCGAACGGGCCATCCATAACGGTAACCGATTCGCCGACTTCATATTCCGGCGCCGACTTCTTGGCGGTCGCCGCCTGCGCTCCCGCCGCCTCCGCCGGGGCCGGGGCGAGCAGCGCGGCGACCTCGCTGAGCGGCAGCGGCGACGGACGGCTGGACAGGCCGACGAACCCCGTGACGCCCGGGGTGTTCCTGACCACGGCCCAGGACTCGTCCGTGAGGTCCATCCGGACCAGGATGTATCCGGGCAGCACCTTCTCGTTGACCGTCTGCTTCTTGCCGCTCTTGATCTCGGTCACCTGGTGGGTGGGAACCTCGATCTGGAAGATGTAGTCCTCCATGTTGAGCGACATGATCCGGCTTTCCAGGTTGGTCTTCACCCGGTTCTCGTATCCGGCGTACGAGTGCACCACGTACCAGTCGCCGGGCTGCATGCGCAGCTCACGCATGAACTCGGCCAGGGCGTCGGGCTCCTCGGCGGGAGCCGGCCCTGCCCCAAGGGCAGCCTCGTCCTGGGCGACCTCCTCAGCGAAGCCGGAGTCGTCGTCGGTCACGTCGGCTGCCTCCCCACCCGCTGCGCCGGTCGCCGCGTAATCGTCGGTGTGCAGTTGGGAATCGGACACGGTCACTCACTCTCTTCTGTGCTCGCTGGGCCAGCGCTCGCTCGGCCACTCGCCCGGCGAGAGACCCCGTAGTCATCGTCCCACGCTGTGTGCGCGGCGCGAAGCGACCGCGGGGCGTCCGCGATCCGGCGTCAGCCGAAGACCGCGAATATCAGCTTGGTGAACGCGGTGTCCAGGCCCAAGACTATGGCGCTCATGATGATCACGAACACGAGCGCGACCGCCGTGTAGGTAATGAGCTCATGGCGGGTCGGCCAGATCACCTTCCGGAGTTCCGCAGCGACCTGCCTGGTGAACAGGGCGGGAGTGATCCGGTCCCGCTTCGCGGCACGCCCGGCCCCACTCCGTCGCTCCGCGCTCTGGCCTCGCGTCTGGGTCGCCATGTCCTCACCTGTACTGCGCTGAACGGATCTCCACGCGCCGGCCAGCCGGACCTAACAGGTCCTGCCGGTCTGCACTGGCAGGGCAGGAGGGACTCGAACCCCCAACCGCCGGTTTTGGAGACCGGGACTCTACCAATTGAGCTACTGCCCTCCGGTTTGCAATCACCAGAGTGTACGTCGAACGCGCCCCTTCCGTCGAACCAACGCAGCAGAGCCGCCAGATCACGAAACCAGTTGGAGGTCGTCCGGCCGTAGGTGACACGATGGGTGCATGCCAACCACGAGAATATCGGCCCGGGTGTCGGCCATCTCCGAGTCCGCCACCCTGGCCGTTGACGCGAAAGCCAAGGCGCTGAAGGCGGCCGGCCGGCCGGTCATCGGGTTCGGCGCCGGCGAGCCGGACTTCCCGACGCCCGGCTACATCGTCGAGGCCGCGCAGAAGGCGGCGGCGGAACCCAGGTTCCACAAGTACACCCCGGCCGCCGGCCTGCCCGAACTGCGCCAGGCCATCGCCGACAAGACCGCCCGCGACTCCGGCCTCGTCGTGACCGCGGACCAGGTGCTGGTCACCAACGGCGGCAAGCATGCGGTGTACCAGACGTTCGCCACACTGCTCGACGACGGGGATGAGGCGCTGCTCCCGGCGCCGTACTGGACCACTTACCCGGAGGCGATCGCACTGGCCGGCGGCGTGCCGGTGCCGGTATACACCGACGAGAGCAGCGGCTACCTGGCCTCGGTAGCGGCGCTTGACGCGGCCTGCACCGCGCGGACGAAGCTGCTCGTCTTCGTCTCACCATCGAACCCGACGGGTGCCGTGTACCCGCCGGAGCAGGTTAAGGCGATCGGCGAGTGGGCGTCCGCCAAGGGAATCTGGGTGGTCACCGACGAGATCTACGAGCACCTCGTCTACGGTGACGCGACGTTCTCCTCGATCCCGGTGCTGACGCCGGAAATCGCCGACCGCTGCGTGGTGCTCAACGGCGTGGCGAAGACGTACGCAATGACCGGCTGGCGGGTCGGCTGGATGATCGGCCCCAAGGACGTGATCAAGGCCGCGACCAACCTGCAGAGCCATGCGACGTCGAACGTCGCGAACGTGTCGCAGGCGGCGGCGCTTGCCGCGGTGTCCGGTGACCTGTCCGCGGTGGCGGTCATGAAAGAGGCGTTCGACCGGCGCAGGAAGACGATGGTCCGGATGCTCAACGAGATTCCTGGCGTCGTGTGCCCCGAACCGCTCGGCGCGTTCTACGCCTACCCAAGCGTCAACGGGGTGCTCGGCAAGGAGATCGCGGGCACGCGGCCGCAGACCTCGTCCGAGCTGGCCACTCTCATCCTGGACGAGGTCGAGGTCGCCGTCGTGCCCGGCGAGGCGTTCGGCACGCCAGGATACTTCCGGCTCTCCTACGCCCTGGGCGACGCTGACCTGGAAGAAGGCGTCGGCCGGATAGGCAAGCTGCTCGCCGGGGCTCGCTAGTCAATCCCGGGGGGACGACCCCCCGGACCCCCCGGCTGCGCCTTGACGGCGCACTTGCCGCACGGGGCGCTTGCGGATCGCTGCTCGTCCGGGGGGGACCCCCGGACCCACCGGCTGCGCCTTGACGGCGCACTTGCCGCAGGGGTGCTGGCGGATCGTGAGCTCACGTCCAGGCGGCCCGTATCGTCGGGGAGAATTGCGGGATGGCGCACGATTTGTCGGCGCTCCCCAAGGCGCACCTGCACCTGCACCTGACCGGGGCGATGCGTCACTCGACGATGGTCGAGCTCGCGCAGGCGCGCGGAGTCGCCCTGCCGCCCGCGCTCACCGAGGAATGGCCGCCTCAGCTGAGTGCCGCCGACGAGCGCGGGTGGTTCAGGTTCCAGCGGCTGTACGACCTGGCCCGCTCGGTGCTGCGCACGCCCGAGGACGTGTACCGCCTCGTCAGGGAGACCGCGGAGGACGAGCGCGCCGAAGGCTCGGGCTGGCTGGAGCTGCAGGCGGACCCGTCCGGCTACGCGGCCCGGTTCGACGGCATCACCGCGTTCACCGAACTGCTGCTTGACGCGGCCGCCACCGCCGCGCAGGCGACCGGCGTCGGGATCGCGATCATCATCGCGGCGAACCGGACCAGGCACCCGCTCGATGCCCGCACGCTCGCCCGGCTCGCGGCGCAGTTCGCCGGGCGCGGCGTCGTCGGCTTCGGGCTGTCCAACGACGAGCGACGCGGGCCCGCGGAGGACTTCGAGCGGGCATTCCGGATCGCGGAGCGGGCCGGCCTGCTGCTTGTCCCGCACGCAGGAGAGCTGGTCGGCGCGGCCAGCGTCAGCGCCACGCTGGACCGGCTGCACGCCGACAGGATCGGGCACGGCGTCCGCTCGGTCGAGGACCCCGAGGTCGTCAAGCGGCTCGCCGCCACGGGCGTGACCCTGGAGGTCTGCCCGTCCTCCAACGTGGCGCTCGGCGTCGCGCCCGGCCCGGCCGCGGT
>NZ_JASIAL010000164.1:0-17477 GCF_030042015.1 Trebonia sp.
CCTGCTGCTGCCAGGCCAGGACGAGCCCATGACCCAGGGATGGGAGATCGCGCAGCAGCTCGACCGCGCCGTGGACGCGGTGATCGACTGCGGCGACTGCGGTACCGAGCCGACGACGGTGATCGACTTCTCCCAGCCCGAGCCCGAGATCGTCCGTCGCGGGGCAGGCGACCCGTCCGACTTCGAGTGAACCGGGACGTGGCCCTACCGGGACCCCGGCGCGGGCGGGGAGACTGGATGGGTGCGGGGCGATGGCGTCCGCGGCAGGCGGGCCGTCACGGGGCTGCTGGCCGGGGTACCGCTGCGGGTGCGGCTGGTGGCCGCGGCGTGCTGCCTGGCGGCCGCCGGCGCGGCGATCATGAGCCTGGCCTGCGGCCTGGCGGTCAGGAGCGGCCTGATGTGGCAGGCCGGTCAGGAGCTGCGGTCCTACGCCGGGTATCTGGCCAGCGCTCCTTTCACGGCCATGCCTGTCGGCCCAGGCCCTGGCGGCGATGCGGCCGACGCGTTCGTCATCGAGGTCGTGACCGCGGGCCAGCTGGTGATCAGGACAGGCGTGGACCCCCGGCCCGGCCCGGCACTGCCGGCGGCCGCGGTCCGCGCGGGCCAGCTCGCCACGATCCGTGCGGGCAGCGGCGGCGGGAGCTGGCTTGTGGTCACCGAGGCGGTCCACTACAACGCCAAGCGCATCCTGTTCACCTACGGCTCCGACGGCTTTTACCTGGACGTCACCAGCACCGCGCGGCCAGGCACCCCGGGCACGCTGGTGGTCGGGCTGGACCTGAGCAGCGTCAGCCAGGCCGCCAGGAACGTCACGGCCGGCTGCGCCGCGGTCAGCGCCGCCGCGATCCTGGCCATCGCGGTCCTCGGCCTTGCGGTGATCCGCGCGATCCTGCGGCCGCTAGCCCAGCTGGACAAGGCGGCGGCCGGCGTCGCCGCGCACGGGCTCTGGTATCGGCTGCCTGGTGATCGTGCCCGTGGCCTTGCCGGCGGCCTCACGCGCTCCCTCGCGACGGTGCGCAGCCAGGCCGGGCGCGCTCGCGAGTCCGCGGACGCCGCCCGCGGGTCCACCGAGCAGCTGCGCAGCGTCCTGCTCGGGACCTGTCACGAACTGCGCCGCCCGGCCGGCGTCATCCGCGGCTTCGCCGAGTACTACCGGCACCGGGGGCCGCCGGCCGGGCGCGAGCTCGACCGCATGATGGACCGCGTGGCCGCCGAAGCCGAACGCATGGCCACGCTCGTCGACACCCTGGCGGGCACCGGCGACGACCAGGGGCAGGACCAACGGCCCTGCCCGCCACGCAGCCCTAGTCGGTTACTGAAACCGCAGGCACAGGCAGGCAGCCAGTGGGGGTGAGCACAGATGCAACAGCGAGTGCCCAGGAGGACGTGGTCCTCGCCGGCGCTGACCGGGCGGCGTCCCCGGCTGCTGGTCGAGGACGACCGGCCGGCCTTGGCGATCTCGGACTTCTCCCTATTCAAGGACGCGGGGTTCGACGTCGCCTTCTGCCGCGGGGCAGGCGACCCGCAGGGCTGCCCGCTGCTGCGCGGGCAGCGGTGCGTGCTTGTGGACGGGGCCGACGTGGTGCTGCACGGGCTAGACCCCGGGCTGGGCGTCGCGGCCGCCATCCGTCGCCAGCGCCCCGAGCTGCCCGTAGTGGTCCATCAGCGCCATCACCAGGACGGCACATTGGACCCGGTCCCCGCTGGGTGCGTGCCACTCCGCTACCCGTGCTCGGTCAGCGGCCAGATAGACGCCCTGCTCCGGGCAGAAGCAGCCGCCCGCCACGCGGCAGCGGTACGCGGCTAACCCGCCCCGCCGCAAGCGCCCGCCCGCAAGCGCCCGCCCGCAAGCGGCTCGCGCACTTTGCACACTCTGTGACCATTTGGCGCCCGGAATGCCCGATTTGTCCGTGCATAAAGTGTGCAGAGTCGCACTTGCGGGACTCGTGGGGCGCGAGGGAAGCCGCCTGCGGCCGAAATCGCCGGGGCCGCACCGCCGCAGCCGACCGCACCGCCACGCCGCCACGCCGCCACGCCGCCACGCCGGCCGACCGGCCGGGCCGCGGCGGACAGGCCTACAGCGGGATGTTCGCGTGCGAACCGCGCCGCTGCGGGGCCGAAGCGATGGCCGCGGCGATCGCCGCGACCGTCGAGGAAGGCGAGACCACCTCGTCGATGACGCCGATCTCCAGGGCGCGTGACAGCCCGCCCACGGTCGCCTCGTGCTCGGCGGCCAGCGCGGCCTCGGCCTCGTGCAGCTGGTCGGCCGGCACGGCGGCCAGCTTCCGCTTGTGCAGGATGCGGACGGCGGCGACCGCGCCCATCACGGCGACCTCGGCGTCCGGCCACGCGAAGACCCGAGTCGCCCCGAGCGACCGGGAGTTCATCGCGATGTACGCCCCGCCGTACGCCTTACGGGTCACCAGCGTGACCCGCGGCACGGTCGCCTCGGCGAAGGCGTGCAGCAGCTTGGCGCCGCGGCGCACCACGCCATCCCACTCCTGGCCGACGCCGGGCAGGTACCCCGGCACGTCCACGAGCACCACCAGCGGCACCCCGAACGCGTCGCAGAACCGCACGAAGCGCGCCGCCTTCTCCGCCGCCGCCGAATCCAGGCAGCCACCAAGCCGCAGCGGGTTGTTGGCGATCACGCCCACGGTGCGCCCGGCCAGCCGGCCGAGGATCGTGACGATGTTCGGTGCCCACCGCGGGTGCAGCTCAATCGTGGTATGCCGGGGGGCTGACCGGGGGTCGCCCCCCCGTGGGCTGGCAGCGCCTGGGCCGTCGAGCAGCCGGGACGTCACCCCGTGCACGTCGTAGGCGCGGCGCGCGGACTCCGGCAGGATCCCGGACAGGTCCCTGTCGGCCACCGACTCAGGCGAGATCTTGCCCTGCTCGCACAGCAGCGAGGCGAGCGTGCGCGCGTATGACAGCGCCTCGGCGTCGTCCGTGGCGACCAGGTGCACCACGCCGGACCGGCGGCTGTGCGGTTCGGGACCGCCGAGCCGGGCCATGTCCACCTCCTCGCCGGTGACAGAACGCACCACGTCGGGTCCGGTCACGAAGATCCGCCCCTGGCCGGACAGGATGACCACGTCGGTCAGCGCGGGCCCGTACGCGGCGCCGCCGGCCGCCGGGCCGAGCACCACCGAGATCTGCGGCACCACCCCGGACGCCGCGGTCATCGCCGCGAACACCGTGCCCACACCGTGCAGCGAAGCCACCCCTTCGGCCAGCCGCGCGCCGCCCGAGTGCCACAGCCCGATCACCGGCACGCCGCGCGCGATGGCCTCGTTGTACGCCCCGACGATCACCGCGCACCCGTCGGCGCCCATCGCGCCGCCCTGCACCCGGGGATCGGAGGCGAACGCCGCGGCGGTACTGCCGTCGATCAGGCCCACCGCGGCGGCCGCGCCGCTTCCGTCCGGCGCGACCGTCGCCAGCATCTGCATGGTTCCCGCGTCGAACAGCGCCGCGAGGCGGGCCACCGGATCGCGGGGGAGCGAAACGGCGCCAGCCGGGGGCTGCGAAACGGTGCCGGCCGGGGGCTGCGAAACGGCGCCGGCCTGCGACTGCGGAACGGCGGTCATCGGTCAGGCCTCCAGTCCGATGTACTCGGTGAACACCAGCGTCACGTTGTGCCCGCCGAAGCCGAACGCGTTGTTCAGCACCGCCATCGGCTCGGACACGCCCGCGCGCGGCGCGAGCGGGCGCGTTGCGGTGGCGACGTCGATGGTCACCTCGGCGTCCACGTCCTCAAGGTTGATCGTCGGCGGCGCGACCCGGTCGCGCAGCGCGAGAATCGCGGCCACCGACTCGACCGCGCCGGCCCCGCCGAGCAGGTGGCCGGTCATCGACTTGGTGGAGGTCACCACGCAGTCAGCGGCAGCAGGACCGAGGGCGTCGGCGATCGCGCGCGCCTCGAGCGGGTCGCCTTCCGGCGTGGACGTGGCGTGCGCGTTGACGTGGACCACCTGCGACGGGGATATCCGCGCGTCGCGCATCGCGGTCTCGATCGCGAACCGCACGCCTGCCCCGTCCGGCGACCCGTGCGAGATGTGGAAGGCGTCCGCGGAGTAGCCGGCCCCGGCCGCCACCGCGTAGATCCGCGCGCCGCGCGCGAGCGCGTGCGGCAGCGACTCGAGCACGACGACGCCGGCGCCCTCGCCGAGCACGAACCCGTCCCGCCCCTTGTCGAAGGGCCGGGACGCGCGCTCCGGCTCGTCGTTGCGGGTGGACATGGCGCCCATCCGGGCGAACGCGCCGATGTTCAGTGCCATGATCGCGGCCTCTGTTCCGCCGGCCACGACGACGTCGGCGCGGCCGGAACGGATCATGTCGATGCCGTACCCGATCGCCTCGGCTCCGGACGCGCACGCGCTGACCAGCGCGTGCGCCCCGGCCCTGGCGCCGAGTTCGATGCTGATCCAGCCGGCCGCGCCGTTCGGCATCAGCATCGGGACGGTGTACGGCGAGATGCGCTCCCAGCCCTTCTCGCGCAGCGTGTCGTAGGCCGTCAGCGTCGATCCGATCCCGCCGATGCCGCTGGTGACCGCCACGCCGAGGCGCCACGGGTCGACCGCGGGCGAGCCCGCGTCCGTCCAGGCCTGCCGCGCCGCGACCAGCCCGAACTGCTCACAGCGGTCCATCCGGCGGGCCTGGACCCGGCCGACCTCGGGCACCGGGTCCTCCGCCGCGGGCGCGGCGATGCGGACCGGCAGCGACTCCGCCCACTCGTCGGTGAGCGGGCGGACCCCGCTGGTTCCGGCGAGCATCGCTGACCAGGTGGACGCGACATCACCGCCGAGCGGCGTCGTCGCGCCGAGCCCGGTGACAACGACGCTTACCTGATCATTGCTGCTCACTGCGACCTCCCATGCGCTCGCGCGCGCTGTACCTGCCCCTGACGGCGTCAGGAGTTCTTGCTCACGAAGTTGACCACGTCCTGGACGGTCTTGAGGTCCTTCAGCTGCTCGTCCGGGATCTCGACGCCGAACTTGTCCTGGGCCGCGACCGCGATCTCGACCATCGAAAGCGAGTCGATGTCGAGGTCATCGACGAAGTTCGCCTCCGGCGTCACCTCGTCGGCGGGCACGCCGGCGATCTCGTCGATGATCTCGGCGAGCCCGGCCAGAATCTCCTGGTCAGTCACTGTTACTCCTTTTACTGTGCGACTGTGTTTAACCACCTGGTCGCCCCGGCGGCCGGGGCGTGCCCTCAGCGTAGGGCGCGGGCTAGGGTAGCGTGATCACTTGCGCTGCGTAGGACAGCCCGGCGCCGAACCCGAGGAGCAGCGCCGGGGTGCCCGGCTGCAGCCGTCCCTGCTCGGCCATCCGGGACAGCGCGAGCGGGATCGACGCCGACGAGGTGTTCCCCGCGTGCACGATGTCGTCGGCGAGGCGCTCGCGCGGGATGCCGAGCCGGCGGGCGATGGCCTCGATGATCCGCAGGTTGGCCTGGTGCGGGATGAACGCCGAGATGTCGGCGGGCGTGACCCCGGCCCGTGCGCACGCCTCAAGGGCCACCGGGTGCAGCGCGGTCGTCGCCCACCGGAACACGGCCTGCCCTTCCTGCGTGATGGCTCCGTTGCGGCCGGTGACCGTGATCTTCTCGGCCAGGTCGCCCGCGCTGCCCCAGACGACGGGCCCGATCCCTGACGGCTCGCCGTCGCCGGCCGGCCCGACCACGGCGGCCCCGGCGCCGTCGGCGAAAATGATGCACGTCGACCGGTCGGTCCAGTCCATCCACGAGCTCATCTTCTCCGCGCCGACCACGAGCACGTTGCGCGCGCTGCCCGCGCGCACCGCGTCGGAGGCGGTCCCGAGCGCGTAGCAGAACCCGGCGCACGCGGCGTTGAGGTCGTAGGCGCCGGGCGCGGCGATCCCGAGCCGGTGGGCGACCGTCGCCGCCACGTTCGGCAGCGGCACCTCGGGGCTGCACGTCGCGACGATCACCAGGTCGATGCCCGACGGCGGCAGGCCGCTCGCGGCCAGCGCCTTCCCGCCGGCGGCGGTCGCCATGTCCGCCACGGTCTCGTCGTCCGCGGCGATCCGCCTGCTTTCGATGCCGACCCGGCTGCGGATCCACTCATCGGTCGTGTCGACGATCTTGGCCAGGTCGTCGTTGGTGACCACCTTGTCCGGCTGGTAACCGCCGAACGCGACGACCCGGCTCCCGCTCACCGCTCCTCCTTCGGCTCAAGACGCACGAGCGGCCGCCCCTCGCCGACGGGATCGCCGTCTTCGACCAGCCATTCCACGACCGTCGCGGGCGCGGGAGCGACGACAGGCCGCTCGCCGCCGCGCGCCATGACCAGGCCAAGCACCGCGCCGGCTGGCACCGTAGCGCCGGCCGCGACCGCGTGGTCCGCTGATTCGCCATCTCCCGAACGGAACGTGCCGGCTGCCGGCGACACCACGATCCGCCACGGCGGCGGAGCGCCGGCCGGGGCTGCCGCGTATCCGTTCCTCGACTGGGCGTGCGCCGCGACCAGCTCCCGCGCGTCATCGAGCTGGTCCGGTGTCTTCAGCGCAAGCAGTGCGACGCCGGGCAGCGCCCGCCTGGCCATCCCGGTCAGCGTGCCGGCCGGCGGGAGCTCGATGAGCGCGGTCACCCCGACGTCGGACATCGTCGCCATGCACAGGTCCCAGCGAACCGGGGCGGCGACCTGAGCGACGACGCGGTCCACCCAGTTCGCTCCCGAGGTCACGACCGCGCCGTCGGCGTTGGAGACCAGCGTGATCGCGGGGTCCTTGACGACGGTGCCCGCCGCGGCCCGCGCGAGCGCCTCGACGGCGGGTGCCATGTGCCTGGTGTGGAACGCGCCCGCCACCCGCAGCGACCGCAGCCGGGCGCCTGGGGGCGGGCTGGCGGCGAACGCCTCGAGCTGCGCCAGCGTCCCGCCGGCCACGATCTGGCCGGCGCCGTTGATGTTCGCCGGGGTGAGCCCGGCCGCGGCGATGGCGGCGAGCACGCTCGCCTCGTCGCCGCCGAGGACCGCGGTCATCCCCGTCGGTTCAGCGTCGGTCGCCGCTGCCATGGCCTCGCCTCGCACCCGGGTGAGCCGGATCGCGTCGACGGCGCTGAGCACGCCCGCGATCGCGCCCGCGGCCAGCTCGCCCACGCTGTGCCCGGCGGCGGCGTCGGGCTCGCCGAGCAGCCCGGCGGCCGCGAGCGCCGCCGCGACCAGCAGCGGCTGGGCGACTGATGTGTCGGTGATCTCATCTGCGCTGCCGGTCGTGCCAAGCCTGATCAGGTCGCGGCCGGCCAGGTCCGACCAGGCGCCGAGCCGCTCGGCGAGACCGGGGATGTCGAGCCAGGGGGACAGGAAGCCCGGGGTCTGCGCGCCCTGTCCGGGCGCGGTGAAGATCAGCACGATGATTACCTTGCCCTGTAGGGGTCCGCCACCCTGATAACGAACGAGACGAAGTTGCCTGCCGGAACTTTGTAGCTATCCGCCAAAAGATGTTAACCCGCCAGTCACCGTCTGGTCACATGCGGCGTTTCGCCTTTCGCCGGCCGGCGGCCGGGTCGTCACCGGCGGGCAGCCAGCCTGCCGAGGATGACGGCCACCCAGAGCGTGAAGCCGTCCCGGCCGACCGACGGCGTGTACCCGCTGAGCTCGGTGATGCGGCGCAGCCGGTAGCGGACCGTGTTCGGATGCACGAACAGCATCCGGGCGGTCGCTTCCAGGGACGAGCCCTGCTCCAGGTAGGTCGTCAGCGTGTCGAGCAGCGCCGCGCCCCCGGCGAGCAGCGGCTCGTACACCTGCGTGACGAGCATGTGCACGGCGTCGGCGTCGCCGTCGAGCGCGCGCTCTGGCAGCAGCTCGTCGGCGCTGACCGGGCTCGGCGCGTCGGGCCAGCCAGGCGCGGCGCGCAGCCCCGCGAGCGCGGCCCGCGCGGACACCGAGGCCGACCGCAGGTCACGCACCGGCGGGCCGACGACCACCGGGCCGGCGCCGAACCTGCCCGCGAACCGCTCCGCGGCCGACATCGGGTCGTCGGTGCCGCCAAGGACCAGGATCAGCCTGCTGCCCTGCACGCCGGCCAGCAGGTCAAGCCGGGCGCGGCGGGCCTGGGCACGCAGCTCGTCGATGACCGGCTCGGCCTCCTCGCCGTCGATGCTGCCGGCGATCACCGCGACGGGGGAGGAGGACCAGTTCAGCGCCGAGGCCCACGAGTTCAGCGTCTCCTGCGCCTCACCGCGCACCAGCGAGTCGACGACAAGCGCCTCAAGCCGGGCATCCCATGCCCCGCGCGCCTCCGCGGTCCGCGCGTACACCTGGGCGGCGCTGAACGCGATCTCGCGCGCGTAGATCAGCACCGCCTCGCGCAGCTCGGCCTCCGCGCCTGGCGCGGCCAGGGAGTCGACCTGGTTCTCCACGACGTCGATGATCACCCGGACCATCTCCACCGCGTGCTGCAGGCTCACCGCCCGCGCCAGCTCACGCGGGGCGGTGCCGAAGACCTCGGTGGCAGCGGGCCGGGGCCGTTCTGGATGCCTGACCCAGTCGGCGAACGCGGCGATGCCCGCCTGGGCGACCAGGCCAAGCCACGACCGGTTCTCCGCCGACATCTTGCGGAACCACGGCAGCCGCTCGTCCATCGCCGCGATCGCCGCCGTGCCGAGCGCGCCCATCGACCGCTCGATCCGCCGCACGGTCTCCGGATGCACCCGGGCGGGCGTGCCGAGCGCGCCCGCTGCGCCGTCCGCTGCGCCGTCCGCGCCGTCCTCCGTGGCCTGCCTCTTCGCCTGCACGCAACCAGCGTGCCACGTCAGCCTCAGCTGCCGCCAAGTCCGCCGCCGTAAGGGCGTTCGCGATGTCACACCAGCCACTGCTGTCGCCTTTGTCCGCGCCCCGTCGCTTCGAGGTCCCTGCCGGTGAACCAGATCGCCGGTGCCGGACATAGTGGGGTGTGATGACCGACTGGGCAGCCCTCAGCGACGGGCAACTGTGGTCCCGCGCCGCCAGCCAGCGCGACGGCGAGGCGTTCGGCCAGCTCTTCGAGCGGCACGCGGACGCGGTCTACGCGCATTGCTTCCGGCGCACCGGATCGTGGTCGGCGGCGGAGGACCTGACGTCGGTGGTGTTCCTCGAGGCGTGGCGCAAGCGGCGTGACGTCAGGCTGGCCGGCGATTCGGTGCTGCCCTGGCTGCTCGCCGTCGCCAACAACGCGACAAGGAACGCTCAGCGCTCGATCCGCCGGCACCAGCGGCTGCTGGCCAGGCTCCCGCCGCCGTCGGCCGTGCCGGACATAGCCGAGGACGCCGCCAGCCGCGCGGACGGCGAGCGCGCCATGCGGCTGATCCTCAGCGAACTGCGCGCGCTCGCCGAGCCAGAGCGCCAGGTCCTCGCCCTCTGCGACTGGGCCGGGCTGAGCTACACCGAGGCGGCCGTCGCCATGGGCGTGCCTGTCGGGACCGTCCGCTCCCGGCTCACCCGCGCCCGCCAGCACCTGCGGGAGCGCACGGTCGCGATCCAGGCCGGGCCGGTCACCGCCCTGATCACGAGCAACCAGGAGAACCAGCCATGACCCGATTCGAGCTGCCGCCCGTCTGCGGCCTGCCCGTGGACCGCGTCGCGGCCATGCGGCGCCAGCTGGCGGCCGAAATCGCCCGTCGGCCCCGCCGCAAGCCGATCCTGATCGCCGCGAGCGCCGCGGTGGCGGCGGCCGCCGCCACCGCGGGGGGCTACGCCTATGTCCAGCATCCGGCGCCGGTCACCGACAAGAGCGAGGCCCGCTGCTACACGGTCGCCAGCCTCTCGGACGGCGCCGAGTCCTTCACGTTCGTGGCCGAGGCCGCGGTTGCGGGACAGTCCGGCCCGGGCCCGTCCCAGGTGGACAACGCACTCAGCGTTTGCGCCGGCTTCTGGCGGCAGGGCATCCTGCGCCCGGGTCCGGACGGCGCGCGCGGCGCGCCGGACCCGGGTCGTGACCACCCGGTGCCGCCGCTGGTGGCCTGCGTCCTGCCCGATGGCACGGCCGCGGTCTTCCCCGGCACCACGCTGACCTGCGCCGCCCTGGGCCTGCCCAACGCGGCCGGGTAGCGATCTGGCGGCCCGCCCTAGCCGAGCGCCTCCGACACCGGGAGGTCCAGCTTGTACCTGGCGATCGCCTGGGCGGGCAGCGACGCGTCGACCGCGCCCTCGCGGGCGAGCGACCACAGGACGGCCAGCACGATCGACTGCGCGTCCACGTGGAAGAACCGGCGGGTGGCCGGCCGCGTGTCGGACAAGCCGAACCCGTCGGTCCCCAGCGACGTGTACCCGGCAGGCACCCAGCGGGCGATCTGGTCCGGCACGGCGCGGAGCCAGTCGGAGACAGCGACGACCGGCCCGGACGACGACGGACCGGACAGCGCGGACGTGACGTACGGCACCCTGCCGGAGTCAGGGTGCAGCATGTTGTAGGACTCGCAGGCCATCGCGTCCCTGCGCAGTTCGGTCCACGACGTCACCGACCACACGTCCGCGGCCACGCCCCAGTCCGCGGCCAGCAGCGACGCGGCGCTCAGCGCCTGCCGCATCGCCACGCCCGAGGCCAGGATGCGGGCACGCGGGACAGCCGCCCCGGTCCGTTCTGGAGAAGAAGGAGAAGAGGCAGACGGCGCCTGCGCATAGCGGTAAAGCCCGCGCAGGATCCCCTCCTCCAGCGCCTGCGGTCCGCCCTCGACGGACGGCTCCGGCGGCTGCGGGTACGGCTCGTTGTAGACGGTGAGGTAGTAGAAGATGTTCTCGCCGTCCGGGTGCTCGGGCGTCGAGTCGTACATCCGCCGCAGCGCGTCCTTCACGATCACCGCGATCTCGTACGCCCACGCCGGGTCGTACGACACGCACGCCTCAGACACCGAGGCGAGCAGCTGCGAGTGCCCGTCGTCGTGCTGCAGCCCCTCGCCGGCCAGCGTCGTGCGGCCCGCGGTGGCGCCGAGCAGGAAGCCCCGCCCGAGCTGGTCGCCGAGCGCCCACATCTGGTCGCCCGTCCGCTGCCAGCCGAACATCGAGTAGAACACGTACACGGGGATCATGTACGTGCCGTGGGTGGCGTACGCGGTGCCCGACGCGATCACCGAGCCCATCGCGCCGGCCTCGCTGATGCCCTCGTGCAGGATCTGCCCCTGCTCGGACTCCTTGTACGACAGCAGCAGGTTGCGGTCCACCGCCTCGTACGTCTGCCCGAACGGCGAGTAGATCTTCGCGGTCGGGAACAGCGAGTCCATGCCGAACGTGCGCGCCTCGTCCGGGATCACCGGCACGAACCTGTCGCCGATGACCGGGTCCTTCATCAGGTCCTTGAGCAGCCGGACGAACGCCATCGTCGTGGCGACCGTCTGCTTGCCCGAGCCCTTGCGCAGCTCGTCGTACACCGCGTCAGGCGGTTGCGGCAGCGGCTTGGCCCGCACCACCCGGCGCGGCAGCACGCCGCCGAGGGCGGCCCGCCGCTCCTTCATGTACCGGATCTCGTCGGAGTCAGGCCCGGGGTGGTAGTACGGGGGGAGCTCGGCCTCGAGCAGCGAGTCAGGGATCGGCAGGTAGAGCCGGTCGCGGAACTCCTTGAGCTCGGCCACGGTGAGCTTCTTCATCTGGTGCGTGGCGTTGCGCGCCTCGAAGTCCTTGCCGAGCGTCCAGCCCTTGATCGTGTGGGTGAGGATCACGGTGGGCTGGCCCACGTGCTCGCGCGCGGCCTTGAACGCCGCGTAGACCTTGCGGTAGTCGTGCCCGCCGCGGGACAGGCCGCGCAGCTCGTCGTCGGACAGGTGCTCGACCATCTTGCGCAGCCGCGGGTCCGACCCGAAGAAGTGCTCGCGGATGTACGCGCCCGATTCGACGCCGTAGGTCTGGAACTGTCCGTCCGGCGTGGTGTTCATCTTGTTGACGAGCACGCCGTCGGTGTCCTGCGCCAGCAGCGGGTCCCAGTCGCGGCCCCAGATCACCTTGATCACGTTCCAGCCGGCGCCGCGGAAGACCGCCTCGAGCTCCTGGATGATCTTGCCGTTGCCGCGGACCGGGCCGTCGAGCCGCTGCAGGTTGCAGTTGATCACGAACGTCAGGTTGTCGAGCTCCTCGCGGGCGGCCACGCCGATCGCGCCGATCGCCTCCACCTCGTCCATCTCGCCGTCGCCGCAGAAACCCCAGACGTGGGACCGCGAGGTGTCGTGCAGCTCGCGCGCGAGCAGGTACCGGTTGAACCGCGCCTGGTAGATCGCGTTCAGCGGTCCGAGGCCCATGGACACCGTCGGGAACTCCCAGAAGTCCGGCATCAGCCGCGGGTGCGGGTAGCTCGGCAGGCCGCCGCCGGGGTGGGACAGCTCCTGGCGGAACCCGTCGAGCTGGGTCTGCGACAGCCGCCCTTCGAGGAACGCCCGCGCGTAGATGCCCGGGGCGGCGTGCCCCTGGAAGAACACCTGGTCGCCGGATTCGCCGTGGTCCTTGCCGCGGAAGAAGTGGTTGAACCCGACCTCGTACAGCGAGGCAGCCGACGCGTACGTCGCGATATGCCCGCCGACGCCAAGCCCGGGCCGGTTCGCCCGCGACACCATGATCGCGGCGTTCCACCGGATATACGCCCTGATGCGCCGTTCGACGTATTCGTCGCCTGGGAACCACGGCTCGCGCTCGGGCGGGATCGTGTTGATGTAGTCGGTGCTGCGCAGGCCGGGCACCCCGACCTGCTGCTCGCGCGCCCGCTCGAGCAGGCGCAGCATAAGGTAGCGGGCCCGGCCGCGGCCCCGGGACCTGGTGACCGAGTCGAAGGAGTCGATCCACTCCCGCGTCTCGTCCGGGTCGATGTCCGGCAGCTGCGTGGGCAGACCGTCGCTGATAATCGGGTAACGCTGGCGTCCGGAAGCCACGGGGTAGCCTCGCCTTCCGCAGTTCGGCGGCTCTTGGCCGCAGTCTTTCAACTAGCTTGTCCAGACCAATCGTCGTACGAGTCGGCCGGATTTTCATCTCTACCAAACGGTAACCGGACTGGACACCCGAACTGGTCGCGGGGCACCGCGAACGCCCGCGGCGAGCGGCCGCGGGCCGCGGTTCCCGCGGGCCGGCGACCAGCCCGTAGTCACGCAAGCCGGCGAGATTCGTCACGCAGTGTTCCCGCTGGCGGCGCGGGGTGACGCGGCGCCCGCAGGGAAGATCAATAAATGGCGGCTGTTTTCAAGCCGGGGAAGATTGCCACTTGCGCGCGGGGCCGACCCAGTGTGAACTGTCCCAACAAGAAGTACTGACGCGGCCACCGCCGCTTGACAAGCGGCTAGCGGGCGCGGGGAAGGATCTGGGAGGGACGTTAGTGAGCGCGACCGCGCGCCAGGCGCAGGATGAACGCGGCCAGGCCGAGCGGCTCGGGATCAAACCGGGCCAGGTGGTGCAGGAAATCGGCTATGACACCGATTGCGACGAGCAGCTGCGCGGCGCGATCTCGGGGATCGACGGCGTCGAGCTCGTCGACGAGGACTACGACGACGTCGTCGACGTGGTCCTGATGTGGTGGCGGGACGGTGACGGCGACCTCGTGGACGCGCTGGTCGACGCGCTGATGCCGCTGGCCGATGGGGGGTATATCTGGCTGCTCACTCCCAAGGCGGGCAGGCCGGGCCATGTCGAGCCGAGCGAGATCGGCGAGGCGGCCCCCACCGCCGGGCTTGCCCAGACGTCGAGTGTGAGCGCGGGCCGGGACTGGTCGGGTTCCCGGCTTGTCGCGCCGAAGGCCCGCCGCTGATCGTCGTGCATTAACTCGTTTTCATCACGCGCAGCGGGCCATGGCGACTGCGAGCGGCCACAGTGGCACACTTAGCCGTAGCAGGCCGTCACACAGCTTCTTCCTGAGAGGATCAGGCATGGCAGTTGAGATCGGGGACGAGGCCCCGGACTTCGAGCTTCCCGACCAGCACGGTACCCCGGTGCGGCTCTCCAGCTTCCGCGGCTCCAAGAACGTGGTGCTCGTGTTCTACCCGCTGGCGTTCAGCCCCGTGTGCAGCGCCGAGCTGTGCGGGATGCGCGATGACTTCCCCGAGGTCACCAGGGACGACGTGGAACTGCTCACGGTGTCGGTGGACTCGTTCTTCACCCACCGTGCCTGGGCCGACGCGGAGAACTTCCAGTTCTCGCTGCTCGCGGACTTCTGGCCGCACGGCGCGGCCGCCAAGGCCTACGGGGTGTTCGACGAGGAGCGGGGGCTTGCCGTCCGGGGCACGTTCGTCATCGACAAGGAAGGCATCGTGCGCTGGAAGGTCGTGAACCCGATCCCGCAGGCGCGCGACATCGCCGACTACCAGAAGGCGCTCGCCGCGCTCGCGTAACCGCGAGCCCGACCCTTGGACGGCCCGGCTGGCCGGCTGGTCTGTGCCAACAGGAAAGTCTGTGCCGACAGGAGGAAAGGGTGCCGTGTTATCGCTGCGGCACGCGCCAGGTTGACCCGGAGGCCGGGAAGAGCAGCCCGTGGCGCCGCGGCGTGGTGTGCGAGCACCAGGTGCTCATCTGCCCCGAGTGCCAGCCAGCCGCGCTCGCTGACCTCTCGCGGTGCACCGGGTGCGGCAGCGCGCACCTGGTCAGGCGGCTGGACCAGGTGGAATGCCTGGACTGCCGGCTGACCAGGGACGCCGAGCCGCAATCTCCGGCCCCGCACCCCGCGGGGCCGGACGGCGCGCCCGCCGCCGACCTGGCCGTCGAGGTCGCCCGCGCCCTGGACAAGGTCCTCGGCCGCCGCTGACGCGCCCGTGACCGGCGCTGAAGACCACCGTCTGCGGTCCCCGCTCGCGGGCACGGCGGTGGCCGCGGATTCCAGCCAGGGCGCCCGCGCGGCGTAGCAGCCGGTCCGTGCCGGAGCGCTGAACTACGCTGGAACAGACCCCCAGTATCTCCTGCCACCGACGGAGGGACGACGTGCCGCAGGTCGAGGACCTCGGCCATGAGGCCGCGGATCTTGTCAGCCTTTCCAACGGCGAGGCGAAGTCGCTGAACAAGCTCGCCGAGATGGCGGTCAGGCAGGTGCCTGGCTGCGCGGCCGCGGTCGCGACGATCTGGCGGGACGGCGAGCTCGCCGGGATGGCCGCCAGCCACCCTGAGCCCGCCGAGCTCGCCGACCTGGAAATCGGCGGCGGCCCCGGACCGCTGACCGCCGCCGCGCGCACCGGCGCGCCGGTGAGCTGTCCCGATATCGCCACGGACACCCGGTGGCCGCGATGGTCCGCGGCGGCGCTGAGCCGCGGGGTGCGCAGTTCCGTTCACCTCGTGCGCCAGTTCCCGCCGATGACGCTGGTGCTTGGGCTGTTCGGGGTGCGCCCGGGGGTCCTTGACGCCGACTCGGTGCCGATGGCGGAGATGCTCGCCCGGTTCGGCGGCACGGTGTTCGCCAACACGCTGGCGTATGGCGAGGCGCAGCGCACGGCGACACAGCTGAAGGACTCCGTGGCGGCCAGGGCGATCACCGACCAGGCCAAGGGCATCTTGATGCACGCGCTCGGCTGCGACGTCGACGAGGCGCTCGCGTACCTGCGCAACCAGGCGCAGCGGCGGCACGTCAAGGTCACCGAGGTGGCGGCGCGGGTCATCGCCACGTACGGCCGCGGACATGACTGACCTGCCCGCCGGAGGCCGCCGCGGGGTCTGCCGGGTGTCATAGTGTTGAGCAAGCTGGGCGGTCCGGCGTTACGGCGATACCAGGCCGCGCTCAGACCGATGCGCAGGAATGGCGGGACGATGCCGCAGGACGGATCGCCGAAGGAGTCGCTGGCCGGCTTGGCGTCGCGGCGTGACGCCCTGCGGCAGGCGGCGGAAATCACGGGTGCCGATCCCGGCGCGCTCCTTGACGCCGCCCTCACCGAACTCGACGGCGCGATCGAGGCGCTGGACGGCGCGCTGGCCTCGTCGGGCGGCGCGCCGCCCGACGAGGCCGCGGCCGACGGCGCGCCTGAGGCCGCCCGGGCCGAGCGGCGGCTGCTGCACGCCGCCTTCCAGCAGTCCCCGGTTCCGCTGTTCCTGCTCGAGCAGGACGGGACGATCCGGCGGGCGAACAACGAGTCCGCCGCGCTGCTCGGGTCGCCCTCGGGGTACGCGACCGGCAAGGCGCTGACGGCCTTCGTGGACCTGCCGTTCAGGGCCGCCGTGCAGACACAGCTGGCCGCCGCGGCGCGGACCGGCAAACCCAGGCAGGCCGACTGCCGCATGCTCACGGCCGCCGGCCCCGCCGACGTCGCCCTGCTTGCGGTCATGATCGAGATGTCGGCCGGCGACCCGCCGCTGCTCGTGGTCGCCGCCATGCCGGGGGCGCCGTCAGCGTCGCGGTCAGGGAAGAAGGGGGCGGCGACGGCGCCGGGCGGCCCAGGCCACTCCATCCAGTCGATGGCGCGGCGGATGGACATGATCACCGCGGTGACCAGGCTGCTCCTTGACAACAGCACGTTCAGCGAGGCCGTCACCTTGCAGCGGTGCGCGCGGCTGCTTGCCGGGGAATTCGCGGACTGGGTCATCATCGACGTCGAACGCGGCGGCCAGCTGCGCCGCCAGTTCGCCACCGGGCCGAGGAACGCGTCCGCCGAGCAGCTCGCGCGCGCCGCCCGCGGCGTGGATCCTGGACCGGAGTCGGTGCCGGCGCAGGTGCACGCGTCAGGCAAGTCCGTGCTGCTGGCACACGCGGCCGACCCGGGCCTGCTCGGCGCCGGGCCGGACGGCGCGCCGCTGCTGATGATGCTGGGGGCGACGTCGCTGATCAGCGTCCCTGTCTGGGACGGGACGACCGGCTACGGCACGCTGACGCTGGCGCGGGGTGCCGCCGCGGGCCGGTTCGGGATCGCGGACCTCGGCCTGGCCGAGGAACTGGGCCAGCACCTCGCGATCGCCATCCGGGTGGACCGGATGTTCCGGCAGCGCTCGGAGGTGGCCGAGGCGCTGCAGGCCAGCCTGCTGCCGGCCAGGCTGCCCGCCGTGCCCGGCCTTGACTTCGCCGCGGCCTACGTCGGCGCCACGCAGTGGCACGAGATCAGCGGCGACTTCTACGACGTGTTCGCGGCGGGGGACGAGTGGGTGGTCGCGATAGGCGACGTCTGCGGCAAGGGCCAGGACGCCGCGGCGGTGACCGCGGCGGCCAGGCACGCGATCCGGGCCCTGGTCCACGCGCACCCGGCGCCGGCGGACGTGCTCACCGCCGCGAACGAGGTGCTGATCGCGGGGGACTACGACGACCGGTTCGTCACCGTCAAGCTCGCCTTCCTGCGCCGTCGCGAGCACGCGCTGCAGGTGCGGCTCGCCAGCGCGGGCCATCCCGGCCCGGCGGTCGTACGGGCGGACGGGCGGGTGGAGATCCTTGACGGCGACGGCCTTCCGCTCGGCCTGTTCGGCGACGCCAAGCCGAGCTGCGCTGACCTTGAGATCGGCGAGGGCGACCTGCTGTTCTTCTACACCGACGGGGTGACCGAGGCAAGGAACGCGGACTCGGAGATCTTCGAAGACCGGCTCGCCGACGCGCTCGCCGCGACGGCAG
>NZ_JASIAL010000165.1:0-20737 GCF_030042015.1 Trebonia sp.
CGCGATCTCCGCGTCCTTCGCCTCGACGACATCCCGCAACCGGGCCAGCAGGGCACGCAGCTCCCCGGCGTCAGCGGACGACCCGGGCTCATCGGACACAAGATCCGATCCTGTTCAACCTCAAGTCAAGGTTCAAGCACCGCCGCCGACGTGTCGGATCACGGCCTCAAGCCGAGGCCCCCTGAATGGACACGACCTTACCGGCGCGGCCTGGCATCTGTCGCGGTCAGGGCCGCATGAAATCCGCATAGTCCAGATCGCGGATAACCAGCGCGGCCCCTTCCCAGATGTGGTCGGCTAGATGCGGTTCGATTGGCATGCCAACACGATCCTCACGTATGACGTACTGGGCTCTATACGCCTGGAGACGCTGGCTGAACATGTCGATGCGATCAAAAGCAGAAACGACGGGGCCGGTAAACACGACATTGTCGAGGTCGAGCACGTTGACGAGATTTGCCGCCCCGATCGCCAGCAGGCGCGCATATTGATTAATGAATGCCGCAAAGTACGTTCGATAGGCATCGGAGTCGACGAGATCGGCTACAGCCGCAGGCAGCTGCAGGTGAGCTGGCGCCTCCGAGCCCAGTGACCGCTCGGCGGCCGCGAGCAATACGTCGTACCGCATGACGTTCTCGGGAGCGAGGCCAAGGGCTTCCGCAAGGCCGGCGAATATTTTCGGATTGAGCGCCTGCGCCATGCTTACCACACCGACATCGTTGGCGATCATCTCGAAGTGCAACCCGGCCTTCCGGCAACGGCAATCGGGAACGACGAGTTCAGCCGCCGAATCCCCCGTCGATCCGCCTAGGTGCAGAACACGGTCATCGGAGAGTTGCAGGGTCTGATGACCAGTCTCTCCCGCTCCCGTGAAGGAGCCATAGTAGACGCGGCTGCCTAGGATGAGACAGCTGCCCACACCTTCGGATACCAGGATGCAGGCATAGTTATGCCAGCCTTGTCGTCTTTGGTTAACGACGTAGCGTCCGATCGCCCGGGCGTCGTTGTCCAGATAGATTCTTCCGGCTAGCGCGGCCACATCGGTAAGGCCGAATTTATGCGCTGCCGCAGGGTGATCCTTAATTATGCGGCGGGCGACCTCGTTAGCGACCTGGCTATTGGGAGGCAATCCGCCTGCCGAACTCTCCAGTGTCCGCTCTCGCACGTCTACGAGTCCGGGGAGAGCAATTGCCACAGCATCAGCTGTGCGATCACCGATGTCGCGGATAAGGTCGACAAGTGCCCCCGCAATCGACTGGTAGACAGCTTCCCGGCCGGACCCGGGATGTGCACGGGTACGTGTCGGAATGATCTCCTTGATGGGAAGTCCGCCTAGCGGCTGGGCTGGGTCGCCATCGATCAGGACCGCACCGTATTCGATAGCCGAGCGACCGGCATGGACGCCCAGGATAACCCGCCCGCCCACCGTCGCACGCGACTGATCTGCCTGCGCATGATCTGTGAGCGCACCGACTCGACGCCTGAAAGCCGCTGGAGCAACAGCGATAAGAAGTATGACTCCACAGACAACGGCAAGGATTAGAAATGAATTTCCAATCCACATGGCGAAGCCCTTGCCGCCGAGAGAACGCACGGCAATGCCAGCCGCCACGGCACCTGCCGCGACAAAGGCCAGCGGGCGCCGATCATCATCTAGGCTCTCGGCAAGGCGCTCTAGAAGAGATGTCGTTTCCCCCACAGACGCTCCCAGAGAAGATCGTCGGGTCGAGTCGGGTAACACGCCACATTAGCCTGTTCATCATCACCTGCGTAGCTTCTGCAGGCAAACGGGCGCGACTGGCGAACTGCGCGAGACAACCGCCTATTCGGATTTGATCTGCGGCTTTCCGCGTCACGCGGCCGGGTGCAGGCGCGCCCCCGCCGCCGGGTGCCCGCGCGGCCCTGATCTCGGCCGACGGCCGCTACGCGGAGCTGTTCGCCCTGCAAGCCGAGGGCTGCCGCTAACCCGCTAGTCAGGCGTGGCCGGCTTGGCCGGCCTGTCTGGCGGTGCGCTGGCGTCTTCGGGGACGTCGCTGACAACGAGCTCGCTGGGCTCGAAGCCGCCTTCGGCGGCCGCGGCGGCCAGTTCGTATCCCAGCGGCTCACGCGCGGCAGCCGCCACCGCCCGCCGGCGCGGTCCGGTCAGCGCCGAGGCGACGGCGGCGATCACGCACGTCGCGATCGCGAACCCGAACGCCACACCGAGACCGCTGTGGAACGGCACCGTGATCAGGTGCGGGAAGAACTCCCGCCCGGCCACGTAGGCGGCGTTGGCGGCGGGCAGGCGCGACAGCAGCGGGCCGAGCAGCTGCTGCATCGGGTTGTAGCCGAGGAAGGACGCGAACAGCACGCCGATCGGGGGCAGGTGCGAGATCGGCGCGGCCGCACTGGCCGGCACGCCCTCGGCGGTGAGCCCGCTGAGCATCGCCGACGGCAGCTTGCTTGACAGGCCGGCCACCATCAGTGTGAAGAAGATGCCGATCGAGAGCACGAACGCGGAGTTCTGGAAGGTGGCGATCATGCCGCCGGCCGCCCCGCGCTGGTTGGGCGGCGCCGAGTTCATCATCTCCGCCCAGTTCGGGGAGAAGAACAGGCCGGAGCCGAAGCCGTTGAGGGCGATCACGATCGCGAACTCCCAGTAGGCGAAGTTCACCGGCACGAATGTCAGCAGCAGGAACGTCGCTCCGGTCAGCAGCGCGCCGCCGACCGTGAACGGCTTTGCCCCGAACTTGTCGGACAGCACGCCGGACAGCGGCGCGGACAGCAGGAAGCCGGTCGTCAGCGGCACCAGGTAGATGCCGGCCCACAGCGGGGTCTCGTGGTAGCTGTAGCCGTGCAGCGGCAGCCAGATGCCCTGCAGCCAGATGATCAGCATGAACTGCATGCCGCCGCGCCCCATCGCGAGCATCAGGCTCGCGACGTTCCCGGCCGCGAACGGACGGATCCGGAACAGCGAGATCCGGAACAGCGGCTCGGCGACCCGGGTCTCGACGTACACGAAGATCACCAGCAGCGCCAGGCCGCCGAACAGCGCGGTCAGCACCCACGGGTTGGTCCAGCCCATCGGGTGCCCGCCGTACGGCAGCAGGCCGTAGGTGATGCCGACCAGGATGGCGACCAGGCCGCCGCCGAACAGCAGGTTGCCCCACCAGTCCGTCTGCGCGTGCTTGCGCGCTCCGATGTCGTGCAGCATGAGGTACGCCCAGATCGTGCCGAACGCGCCGATCGGCGCCGAGACCAGGAAGATCAGGTGCCAGTTCACCGGGGCCAGCGCGCCGCCGAGGATCAGGCCGATGAATGACCCGGCGATCGCCGCGATCGAGTTCACGGACAGGGCGGTGCCGCGCTGGTTGGCCGGGAACGCGTCGGTGACGATCGCGGCGGAGTTGGCGAACAGGAACGCGCCGCCGACGCCCTGCACGACCCGCCAGCCGATCAGCCATATCGCCCCGTCCGCGCCGTGCATCCAGGTCACGGTCAGCAAGATCGAGGCCACGCTGAAGACCGCGAAGCCCAGGGTGTACATCCGCACCCGGCCGAACATGTCGCCCAGCCGCCCGAACGACACCACGAGGACCGCGGACACGACCAGGAACCCCATGAACATCCACAGCAGATAGCTGGTGTTGCCCGGGCTGAGCGGGTTCAGCCCGATGCCGCGGAACACGGCGGGCAGCGCGATCAGCACGATCGACTGGTTGATCGTGGCCATCAGCATGCCAAGCGTGGTGTTGGACAGCGCGATCCACTTGTAGTGCGGACCGGGCGCACGGCGAGCCCGGACGGGCGAGCCTGCCACGTCAGAATTGACCGTCATGGGCGGATGTGCTCCCCACCTGAGTTCTCAACCGGTATTTGCTTGCCCTGAACTAACAATGACTTACCGGACCGGAATCCGCATCCGCGCCCCCCTGTGGTCACGTCGGGCGCCCACGTCAGGCGGTCACGTCGATGCCGTAGCGGCTGGCGAGTTCGGCGACGGCGAGCGCGCGGCCGGTGAGGGTCATCAGCTGGGGGTCGGCGGCAAGCGCGGTGATGGCCCGGCCGACGCCTGCTGGGGACTGCGAGCCGTTCAGGTCCAGGTGCTCGGCGTAGCGCAGGACGGTCTCGGTGCGCACCCAGCCGGGGTGCACGGCGACCGAGGCGACGCGGTGCTCGCGCAGCTGCGCCGCGGCGGCCTGGGCGAGGCGGTCGTCTGCGGCCTTGGCCATCGCGTACGCCGGGCCGCCCGGGGCGCCTGGGGCACTCGGGGCGCCCGGGGCGCCCGCGTGCTGCCCGGAGCCGGGGATCGCCATCGACACGGTCACCGCCAGGCTGCCTGGCGCGGCGATCAGCAGCGGCGCGGACCGGGCCAGTGCCACGTAGTGCGCCCGCACCCCGCTGGCGAACATCGCGTCGAACAGCTCGACCGGCTGCTGCCACATGGGCGCGTTCCACTCGTCCCATGCTCCCGCGGCGAGCCGTTCGTAGCCGCCCCAGGCGTTGTTGACAAGCAGGTCCAGGCGGCCGTGCGCGGCGGCGATCCGCGCGGCGACCGCGGTGACGGCCGTGTCGTCGCGGTGGTCGCAGGGCACGGGAACACCGAGGCCGCCGGCCGCGGTGACCGCGGCGGCGCAGTCCTCCACGGTGCCGGGAAGCCCGGTGGTGCGCGCGGCCGCGGTCGAGCGGGCGGTGACGTAGACGGTCCAGCCCGCGCCGCCAAGCGCGGCGGCGACGCCGCGCCCGATGCCGCGGGACGCCCCCGTCACCCACGCCACCCGCCGCTCGCCCCGGTCCCCCGGATCAGGCACGTTAGCCGCTAACTGTCGGCTGCCGGCAGCCCCGGCGCCTGGCTGGCCGGGCCGATCTGGGCCTTCAGCGCGGCAAGCTGGCGGTCGACGTCGGCGGACGCCCCGGCCTCGTCGAGTTCCTTCTGGATGTCGTCGGTGCTGCCGCCGACGTCCTCGAGCACGCCGGACTGCAGCAGCTCGTCCAGGGCGCCGGCCCGCGCCTGCATGGTGGCGATCTTGTCCTGCGCGCGCTGCAGCGCCGCGCCCGAGTCGCCCAGCGTGGTGGAGATCCCGGCGACGCTCTCGTTCACCGAGGTCATCGCGCTGGCCGCGGTGTACTGGGCCTTCAGCGTCTCCTTCTGCGTCCGGAACTGGTTGACCCGCTGCTGCAGCGCCGACAGCGTCTGCTCGAGCTTCTCCTCTTCCTCGTTGAGCTGCTCGTGCTGCGATTCCATGCCGTCGATCTGGGCCTGCGCCGCAGCCTTGCGCTGCAGCGCCTCGCGCGCCAGGTCCTCCTTGCCGACGGCCAGCGCCGCCTTCGCCTGATCCTGCAGGTGATCAACCGAATGCTGGAGCTGCTGCTCCTGCAGCTCGATCTGCTTGCGGGAGGCGGCGACGGTGACCAGGGCCTGACGGACCTTGGTGAGGTGATCGAGCATCTGCTCGTAGGACAGATCCAGCATCTCGTCGGGCTTTTCCGCGGCGTCGAGCGCCTTGTTGGCCTTGGCCGCGAGTATGTCGTGCGCTCTCTGGAAAAGGGTCATCTCGGTCTGCTCCTAGTCGACGATGAGCGGAGCCTGCCGCACCGGTGGACCGACCCCACGGGTGGTGGGCCGCGCTTGCCCACAGATGCTACCGTTTCCCGGCCGGCCCCCCCGGCGTCAGCAGGTCGCAGAAACGGCGCGCGAACAGATAGGCATCCCCCGGCCAGCGCGCGGACAGGTAGCGGCCGTCCAGCACGGTGAACGCGGGGGTGTCATCGGTCGCGGTGCCGCGCGCGGACAGCGTCAGCGGCCCCCGCAGAAACTGCGCGCGCGGGTCGTCCAGGCACGCCTTGACCTCGTCCTCGACGTAGCCGGGGTAGGTCCGGTAGTAGCGGCCGAGCCGCCACCCCGTGACCAGGAAGGCGGCGCGTTCCATGTACTTGGGCAGGCACGTTGTCCGGCACCCGGCCAGGACGGCGCGGCCGGTGGCGGCGTCACGGGTCCGGGCAAGCACCAGCACGCCGTGGCAGATGGCGCCGACCGGCCTGCCCAGTTGCCAGAACCGGCCCACTTGATCGCGCAGCACCGCCGAGCCGAGGTACTGCCGCATCCCTGGGGCGTGGCCGCCCGGCAGCAGCAGCCCGTCGAAGTCGGCCGGGTCCAGGCCGGCCCACGCCGCCGTCGCGGAGAATTCCGGCGCCTTGGTCAGCTCGTCGTACAGGCTCCTGGCGGCGGGCGCCGCGCCCAGCTGGCCGAACAGGACACCGGTCAGCAGCCGGGGATCCGCGGCGGGGACGGTGCCCTCGCGTTCGGTGGCGAAGACGATCTCGTGCCCGGCGTCGCGCACGATCCGCCACGGCACGGCGACCTCCGTGACGTCGAAGTCCCGGTCGGGCAGCGGCACGAGAACGCGCACCTGCGCATCATCTCACGGGCGTCAGGCGCGCGGGCCGGGCGATGTCACAGCCTTGGGTGGTGGCCTGTCTTCAGGGGAAAGCACCACACGGGAAGGAAAAGATCATGCGAGTCTTCGTCACGGGAGCGACCGGGGCAGTGGGGCGGCACCTGGTTCCCATGCTGGTCGCGGCGGGTCACGAGGTCACCGCCACCACGCGCACGCCCGGCAAGGCCGCGCAGCTGCGCGCGGCCGGCGCCGAGCCGGCGGTCGTCGACGGGCTGGACAGGGAGGCGGTGATCGCGGCGGTGCGGGCCGCCGCGCCTGAGGTGATCGTGCACGAGATGACCGCGCTGGCGGACATGCGCAGCCTCCGCGATCCCGACAGGGAGTTCGCCGTCACGAACGAGCTCAGGACCCGGGGCACCGACAACCTGCTGGCCGCCGCGGCGCTGGCGGGCACCCGCCGGGTCATCGCGCAAAGCTACGCGGGGCCCGGGCCGGACAGGCGTTCCAGCGGCGGGCTGAAGACCGAAGAGGATCCGCTCGACCTGCGGCCGATCCGGTCGGCGATGCGCGGGCCTGCGGCGATCGCGTATGTGGACAGGACCGTGCCGCTGCAGGCGCGGGAGGGGATCGTGCTCCGCTACGGCGCCTTCTACGGGCCTGGCGCCTCGGACGTCGTGCTCGCCATGGTGCGCAAGCGGCAGCTTCCCGTTATCGGCGGCGGGACTGGGGTCTGGTCGTTCGTCGAGGTCACCGACGCCGCGGCCGCGACGGTCGCCGCTGTCGACCGCGGCGCGCCCGGCGTCTACAACGTCGTGGACAGCGACCCGGCGCCGGTCGCGGAGTGGCTGCCGTACCTGGCCGGGCTCGCGGGCGCGAAGCCGCCGCTGCGCGTCCCCGGCTGGCTCGGCCGGCTGCTCGCCGGAGAGTTCGTCGTGGCCCAGATGACCAGCGCGCGCGGGTCCTCGAACGAGAAGGCAAGGAAAGAGCTCGGCTGGGAGCCGCGCTACGCGAGCTGGCGGGAGGGGTTCCGTGCCTGGGTCAGCGGATGAGACGGGCGCGGCCGGCCTGCGGCCGCTGCTGTTTTCCATCGCCTACGGGATGACCGGATCCGTGGGCGATGCCGAGGACATCGTGCAGGACGCGTTTGTCGGCCTGACCAGGGCGCGCCAGGCGGGGACCGCGATCGCCGATCAGAAGGCGTACCTGACGACGGCGGTGACCCGGCTGGGCATCAACTACCTGAGTTCGGCGCGGGTGCGGCGGGAGACGTACGTAGGCGACTGGCTGCCCGAGCCGGTCGTCGTGCCCGCCGGCGGGGGCCACCCCGGGCCGGCCGAGCACGCCGAGCTGGCCGACTCGCTGTCCATGGCGTTCCTCGTGCTGCTCGAGACCCTCTCGCCGGTCGAGCGGGCAGTGTTCATGCTGCGCGAGGTGTTCGGCTACGGCTACCCGGACGTGGCGCGGATTACCGGCAAGACCGAGGTGAACTGCCGGCAGATCTTCGCCCGCGCCAGGGCGCGCATCGCCGCCGGGGGGCGGGCCCGCGACAGCGCGGCGCCTGCCCCGGCGCGGCGGGCCGAAGGCGAGGAACTCGCCCGCAGGTTCTTCGAGGCGGCCGCGGGCGGCGACATGGACGCGCTGCTCGGCATGCTCGCGCCCGACGTGGTGTTCCACGGTGACGGCGGCGGCAAGGCGCAGGCGGCCGGGAAGCCGCTGGCGGGGCGGCAGCGCGTCATGCGGCTGGTCGTCGGCCTGCTCCGCCGCAGCCGGCTCCTCGGCGTCTCGATCCGGCTTGCGTGGGTCAACGGCCAGCCGGGCGCCGTCGCTTACGACGCCGCGGGGCGCGTGGTCAGCGTGGTCGAGCTCGACGTCGCCTGCGACGTCGTGCAGGCGATCCACGCGGTGGCCAATCCCGACAAGCTCGGTCACCTCGGACCGGTCTCCGATGTGGCGCGACTGCCGCAGAGATAACGCTGGCGTGATCACCAGCCGGCGCGCATCCCGTAGGGGAACGCGGCCCCGATCGCCTCGATCCGCCGGATCCGCCCGCCGGCCACCTTGCACCCAGGGCCGTCGCCCACAATCGCAACCGCGCATGGCTGCCTGTGGCCAGAACCTCAAAGTAACGGCCGGCGTACCAGCCAAGACCGGTGCCGTGCTCTGGCTGAGCCTGGTCCGCCTAGTACTGCCTGGTCCAAGTCTGCGGTACGCATGTCGGGCAGCTAACATTCCCGACAAGACTGACATTTGCCGATGCATTGTTGGCGGCGACGGCGATGGTGATCTGGGCGACCCCGATCTGAGGCTCGCACGAGCCCCCGGTCGCGCCGCTCTGCCGGTACAGGTTGATGCTGCCCTGGTAGTGCCCGTCGGTGCCTGTCACTGTCCCGTCGTCTGCCCTGGCGCATTGCGGGGCGTCCGCAGTCACGATGCTCACCCTGTAGCTATCGGGGCCGGACGACGTGAAGGTGAACGTGCTACCGCTGTAATTCCACGCGCCGGCGATCGACGGCGCGGAGGGCCCGGAGCCAACTATCGTGGCGATGATCGCGGCGACGACGGCCACCACGATCACGACGGTCGCACCGGCGCCCGCGACTATCGCAGTGGCCATACCCGCGCTTGGATCATTCGGCAGGGCACGCCGCAGCAAGCGAGGGAGGCGGTTGGACCGGCTGGCGTTGCGCACGAAGCGCTGCGCCGCGGTGGTGCCGTGGCCTGAGCCGCCTGGCGCGGACTGGCCGAGATGCTCCGCATGCTCGAGATGCTCGACATGCTCAAGGTGCTCGAGATGCTCGACGTGCTCGGCATGCTCATGCTCGAGGTGCTCAAGATGTCTGAGGTGCTCAAGGTGCCTGAGGTGCTCAAGGTGTCTGAGATGCTGTTGCTGCGGATCGGGCCGGGTTTCCTTGGGGCCCCGCGACAGGTGGACCTGCTCCACGGTGTGGCCCTGGACGGCGGGCGCCGCGCCGGACGGCCACAGGGCGGCCAGCAGCAGCGCCACCTCGCCCAGGTGCGACCGGCCGCGATCCTCCCAGTCCCGGCCGTAGCCGCCGGCGGCCACGGCGCGCAATTCCTCGGCCAGGCGGGCCGCGTTGGACGGCCGGTACAGCGGGTTCTTAGCCAGGCCGCGAGCGATCACCGGGCGCAGCTTCTCGGGTATCGGCTCCATCGGCACCGGGGCGGACCTGTGCTGGTCGTACAGTTCGGCAGCCGTTTTGCCGGCGAACGGCGCCCGCCCGGCCAGGCACTCGTAGAACGTGGCCGTGGCCGCGTACACATCCCCGGCCGGGCTGGCCGGACCACCTCCGAACTGCTCAGGCGGCGCATACGCCAGCGTCCCGGCCGGGAGCGGCCGGTCCCCCGCCCGGGCCGCGATGCCGAAATCGGTCAGCTTGCTGGCACCAGCCCCGTCGACCAGCACGTTCTCCGGCTTGTAATCGCGGTGCACCACCCCGCGCGCATGCGCCGCCGCCAGGCCGAGCAGCGACCCCCGCAACACCACCAGCGCCGCCTCCGCCGAGGTCTTGCCCTCATGAGACAAGATCTCCCGCAGCGAGACGCCGTCGATCAGCTCCATCACGATGGCCGCACCCGACGGCGATTCGACGTACTCATATAGCCGGACCACGTTCGGGTCATCGAGTGAGGCCAGCACCCTAGCCTCAGCGCGGAACATCCCGGCGAACTCCGCGTCATCAAGCAGCACCCGGCGCAGGTACTTGATCGCCACCAAGGAGCCCGATTCGTCGTGCCGCGCCAGCACCACGTCACCGAACCCGCCCGAACCAAGCGCCCTGACCTCGCTATATCCCGGGACACCCCACTCTGCCATCACAATCTGCCTCTCTCCAGCTGACGGCATCTGTCAGCAGCTGACGACCACACGAACCGACGCGGTCCCCGTGCCAGGGCCCAGCACCTGCAAGGCGACGTCCTGCACGAGGCTGCCATGGCCCTGGCCCGCCACGGCGACGGTGACGTACACCGCATCCTGCCCAGCCACCACCGACTGGCTCAGCGGCTGCGGCGCCTGCGACTGCGGCCGGAACAGCCACTGGTAAGAGACCGTCCCGGGCGACCCGTTGGTGGCGATCCGCCCCGTCACGTCGACCGCGCATCCCTCCGACACCTGCTGCGTGATGCTCACACCGGTCACCCGCAACGGAGCGTGGTGCAACCGCAGGTACAGCACCACCCCGGCGGCCGCGAGTAGGATCACGGTGAGCGCGCCGCTGGCCATCCGCCGCACCCGGCGCCGGCGCCGCGGGGGCGCCACTGGCTGCCCGGTCCGCCAGACCTCCCCGGCCGTCCGCCCGGCCCGGCCCGCAGCCGAGGAGAGGGGAACCCCCGGACCCTGCCGCACGGCTCCCCCGGGACCGGCCGCACTCACCGTCCCTCCCATGGCCGCACCGTGGCTTCCAGCAGGGGCGGTGGGAACCCGGGAGCCGTACCCGCCGGCCTCAGTCGGCGGGTACGGCCACGCCGCCTCAGTTGGCGGGTGCGGAGATATCGCCTCGGTCGGCGGGTGCGACGGGATTGCCGGGTCAGCAGGCCACGGCCGGGTGACCGGATACCGGCCCGGGGAACCGTGCGCGGTCTCCTCACCCGCACCGGGCGGATCAGCGTCAGAAGAGCCGGATCCGCCCCCTCCGGACGACTGAGCCATCAGTACGGGCACTCACGCCGGTGCGCGGCGAAGCCCCGCGGATCTCTAACCCCAGCTGCCATCACCAGCAACTCCCCCACCGTCACATGACAATCCTGAAATGGCACCCCTGCGGGACGCAGTCTCTTATTAGGAAGATCCTTATCTGGTCCGCCTTAACTCATCCCAAGAATGAAGTCCCTATGTGGCGATGTCAATCCCTGCCATGCCGCGGTTATTGAATCTCTATACCGGGGCATGCAACGCACAAGACCAGTACAGAATAAATGTGCGCTCATACCGCGATGAGGAGCGCGAATATCGATCTCCCTCACATAAACTTCCGCGCCCGCTTGGCGGCGGTGGATACCTCGTCCCGGGAACCTGCATCGCCGCCGGGCACCTCTGGCCACTAGCGACAGTTATCACCGACACCGGCGCGGCCCGCACTGGGGCTGCGCGCTCTCGTTAGTGGGTGACTGCCCTTTGTGATTGCAGCGGGCAGAGATACTGGTCAGAAATTGGGTTCTTGAGCAGCCGGGGAGTTGCGCCGTGAGGGCCGCGAACTCAGCGGGCCCCGACGTGCAGGACTTCTGCCATGTAGCGGTCCGCGGCCGCCGCTGCCTGCTCTGGCGCGCTCCCCCGCTGGCGCGCGTCCATGTAGGCGGCATACCAGTCCCACCAGTTGTGCGGGGCGTGGGTCTTCTCGTACGGATCGTGATGCTCGGCCGTTTCGTGGAGCAGGGCGGCCAGGGAAGCGACGTCCATCTCAGTCCTCCCATTCCCGGCAGGGAAGCCGCGTCTTGATCTCCTGGAGCAGCCAGCCGTTGCCATCCGGATCGCTGAACGCGGCATACGTCTGGTAGGAGCGGCCCTACGGGTCCGGGCCGCTACCCGCCCCCCGGCCGGGTGGAACACCTCGCTGACGTCGACGCCGCGGCTGGTGAGGTCCGCGCGCGCTGCGTCGATGTCGAAAACGGCCGGCAGCAGCCGCTGGGCCGAGCCAGGCTCGGCGGTGGTCAGGCCCTTGCCGAAGGAGATCGAGCACTGCGAGTGGGGCGGCGTCAGCTGGACCACGCGGAAGTTGTCGCCGCTGGCGATGTCGGCATCCATCCGTCAGCCGAGGCCCTGGTAGAAGCGCTTGGCCCGGTCCACGTCGGAGACGGGCAACGTCACCGCCTCGAGCTTCATGTCGACGGTCGCGGACTGCGGCGTCTCCATCGAGGTGTCACTGCGGATGTCGGTGCTGGCCATGGTGACCTCCGTCGGCCGATTGGTCTTGGCGGCAGCGTGCCGCTTCTACTGATCCGTCGCGCCAGTGGAGTCCCTGGTCACTCCCCGGCCGGTGCCCTGGCCAGCAGTCCAGGCCGGCTAAGCCGATAGCGCTGCCCGTTCGAGGTTGGGCAGCGCCATGGGGAGTTCCCTGCGGGAGCTGATCCCGAGTTTGGTGAACACCTTGCGCAGGTGCCACTCGACGGTGCGCGGGGACAGAAACAGCCGGGCGCTGATCTCCGGGTTGGTGTGCCCGTCGACGGCGAGCAGGGCGATCCTGGCCTCCTGCGGAGTCAGCTCCACCGTCGTCTCCGCCGTCCGCTTGCGGACCGTCTCGCCGGTGGCCAGCAGCTCGAGGCGAGCGCGCTCGGCGAACCCCTCGACTCTCATCGCGGCCAGCATCTGGTGAGCGGTCCGCAGCTGCTCGCGCGCGTCGGCCCGGCGGTTCTCCCGGCGCAGCCACTCGCCGTACAGCAGGCACGCGCGTGCCAGCTCCACGCGCACCTGCGTGCGGCCCAGTCGCTCCATCGCCGCCACGTACTCGTGCTCGGCCGCCTCCCCCTCGCTGAGCAGCGCCCGGCAGCGTGCCTCGATTCCCAGCGCCCAGTCGGTCCCGGCCGCACGGGTGACCTGTGACAGCCGTTCCACGGCGGCGGCCGCCCGGCCCGGCTGCCCGGCCCGGACTGCCGCCTCGACCAGCTCGGCCAGCGACCAGGAAGCCGGCGCGAGATCGCCGGGACATGCGCTGGCCTGTTCGGCCGCGGCCAGCGCCTCGTCGTAGTGCGACAGGCCGTTGTGGAGCACCGCGGCCGCCCAGGCCGCGGTGCTCAGCCGTTGTCCATCGCCACCCGCGGCCGGCTCGGTGGCGGCTGCCGCGATCAGCTGGCAGGCTTCGCGGTCCCGGCCCCCCCACGCGGCAAGCAGCAGCGGGCCATCGGGCTCGCCGGCTTGCCCCGTGGCCCGGGCGACCGCCGCGGCCTGCTGCGCCAGCAGGGCGGCCTGCGCGGGTTCCCCCGCCAGCAGGTGCACGGCAACGCCGGACGCCAGCGCGGCCGGCAGCGCCCGCAGCGCGCCAGCGTCGCGGGCCAGCTGGATTAGCCGGGCCGACAGCACGGACCAGCCCTTGTCGTCCCAGATGTCGCCGCAGACCCGGCACGCCAGCGGCAGCCAGCCCAGGCCCTCGTCCAGGGGGACTTCGTGCGCACGAAACGCGTCGAGCGCGTGCTTCAGCAGCGGCGCGGCCGCGGCATAGCCCTCGGTGACCAGCGCAGCCAGCCCGTCAAGCAGCAAGTCGCCGGCCCGCGGCGGCCGCGATCCGCACCGGGAGGCGCGGGCCGCCTCGGCGGTTGTGACCAGCGTGCCGGCCGCCTGCCTGCCGCCGCCGGCCAGCGCCGCGCTGAACGCGTCCCTGTAGGCCTGCCGCGCCAGCCCTGGATGCAGCGGCTCCAGCCGCCGTGCCGCCTTGACCAGCAGCGGCAGCCCGTCCCTGCCGTGACTGGCGCCGGCGGTCAGCTGGGCGCCAAGCAGCTCCGCCCTGGCGCGGCCGACCTCGTCAAGCGGCCCGGTCCGGGCGACGGCGAGCATGCGCCAGACCCCCTCGGCCGCGCCGGCCTGGTGCTTGGCCTGTGCCGCGGCCAGCGCCCGCCGGGCCCGTTCACCCGCGGCGGGCGTGAGCTCGGCTGCCCGTTCGCGGAACGCGGCGTCGGCGGCCAGGCCGCCGCTGGCCCGCGCGGCCGGCGCCGCGCGTTCCAGATCGCCCGCGATGTCCTCGTCGGGGCCCGGTGCCGCTTGCCCGCGATGCCAGGCCCAGCGGACAGGATCGGTGCCGGGATCGGTGGTCACCGCCAGGGCACGGTGCACAGTCCGCCGCTCCTGCGGCGAGGCGGCCCGGTAGACAGCGAACCGGGTCAGCGGATCACGGAATCGCACCTGTCTGCCGGACTCGATGAGCCCGGCCTCGGCGGCAGGCGCCGCGGCCGCGGCCCCGACACCGAGCACACCAGCCGCCTGCCACACCAGCACCGGATCCAGCGTCGGCTCCGCCGCGGCCACCAGCAGCAGCCGCCGCGTCGCCGGCGGCAGCGGCGCCAGGCGCTGCCGCAGGCTCTCCTCGACCGGACCTGCCAGCGATGCGGCGCCTGGCAGCCCGAATCCGCCCGCCAGCTCCTCAAGGCTCAGCGCGCCAGCCAGCCCCAGGAGCACCCCGGGGTTACCCCGCGCCTCAGCCACGATCGCGTCACACACCCGCTCATCCAGCCGGCCGGGCAGGGCCGACTCCAGCAGCGCCCGGGCATCACCGTGGGCCAGCCCGCCGACTGCCAGCCCAGCCAGCCCGGCCAGCCGGCGCTCCATGTCACACGGGCGGGCCGCCAACACGGCCGCGACCGGCCCGGCCGGCAGGTGGCGGGCCACGAACGCGAGAGTCCGCGCCGAGGCCTCATCGAGCCATTGCACGTCGTCAACCACGCAGACAAGGGGCCGGTCTGCGGCTGCCTCCGACAGCAGGCTCAAGACGGCAAGCCCGGCCAGGAAGGGATCAGGCCCAGGCCCCTCGCGCAGGCCGAACGCGACGCCAAGCGCGTCTCGCCGCGGTCCGGGAAGACCTTCCAGCCGGTCCAGGAACGGCGCGCACAGCTGATACAGCCCGGCGAACGCCAGTTCCGTCTCCGATTCGGCACCTGCCGCGCGGACGGCGCGGCACCCGTCCGCTCGCTCCAGCAGGTACTCGAGCAGCGCTGTCTTGCCGGCCCCCGCCTCGCCGCGCACGACCAGTACCTGGCCTCGTCCGGTTCGCGCGCTGGCCACGAGCCGGTCAAGCACGTCGCACTCGCGGCGACGGCCACGCAGCCCCCGGTCGGCCGGTCCGCCCGGACACTCTGGCGACGAGATGGGCGCGTCCGGCACGTCCATGTCTGTGGCTTGGGAAAAGGCATGCATGAGCGCACACTCCTCCTGACCCCGTGGCCACAGCCTAACCGGTGCTATGCGCCGTCACCTGGGTCGGGACCGGCGGCGGGCATCCGCGCGGCACCGCCGGCGGCGGCTCGCCTTGGCGCGACGACGCCGACCGGCAGCTGCGGCATGCTGGCCGAGCGGTCGGGCTGGCCGACCAGCCGGTACACCTGCGACCCGTCCACGGTCTCGTTCTCAAGCAGCAGTCCGACCAGCGTGTCCAGCTCGCTCCTGTGGTCCTTGATCAGCTGCGTCGCCCTGGCCTCGGCCTGGCGCAGCAGCTTGGTCACCTCCCGGTCGATCTCCGCCTGGGTGGCCTCGGCGAACGGGCGGCTGGACATGCCGGGGCCGCCGCCGCTGAGGAAGACCGAGCCGCCTTCTGGGTAGCTGATCGGGCCGAGCGTGTCGGACAGGCCGAACTCCCTGACCATCTTGACGGCCAGCTCGGTCGCACCAGTCAGGTCGTTGGCCGCGCCGGTGGAGCCCTGGCCGAGCACCACCACCTCGGCGGCCCGGCCGCCGAGCCGCACCGCGAGCGAATCCTGCAGGTAGTCCTCGCCGAACATGTGCCGTTCCACCAGCGGCAGCTGCTCGGTCACTCCCAGCGCCTGCCCGGCCGGCAGGATCGTCACCTTGGCCACCGGGTCGGCGTGCGCCGACAGCGCCGCGACCAGGGCGTGCCCGGACTCGTGCACCGCCACCGCGTGCTTCTCCTCGGGCAGCAGCACGTTGGAGCTCTCCCTGCGGCCGAGGATGATCCGGTCCCTGGCCGCGTCGAAGTCGGCGGCCGTGAGGACGTCGCGTCCGGCCCGGACCGCGACGATGGCGGCCTCGTTGGCCAGGTTGGCCAGGTCGGCGCCGGAGAAGCCAGGGGTGCCCCTGGCGATGGCGCTCAGGTCCACGTCCGGGGCCAGCGTCTTGTCCCTGCAGTGCACGCCCAGGATCGCGGTCCGCTCGGCGACGTTCGGCAGCGGGATCGTGACCTGACGGTCGAACCGGCCGGGCCGGAGCAGGGCGGGGTCGAGAACCTCCGGCCGGTTGGTGGCGGCGAGCACCACGATGCCCGTCGACGGGTCGAACCCGTCCATCTCCGCCAGCAGCTGGTTGAGGGTCTGCTCGCGCTCGTCGTTGGAGACCACGGCCCCTGTGCCGGCCCGGCGCTGGCCGATCGCGTCGATCTCGTCGATGAAGATGATCGCGGGCGCGCGCTTGCGCGCCTGGTCGAACAGGTCGCGGACGCGGGCCGCGCCGACGCCGACGAACAACTCCACGAAGCCGGAGCCGGTGACCGAGAAGAACGGCACTTGCGCCTCGCCGGCCACGGCCCGGGCGAGCAGCGTCTTGCCTGTGCCGGGCGGGCCCGCCATCAGCACACCGCGGGGCACCATCGCCCCGGCCCGGCTGTACCGGTCCGGCTGCCGCAGGAAGTCCACCACCTCGGCGATCTCGGCCTTGGCCCCGTCGTACCCGGCCACGTCGGTGAACGTGGTGGAGGGGCGCTCCTCGTCGAACACCTTGGCCCCGGACCGCCCGGCCCCGAGCACGCCCTGCAGCCCGCCCGCCGCGCCGCGGGACAGGCGGCGGTAGAACCAGCCGAACAGCAGGATCGGCAGCCCGATCACGATCAGGTAGATGAGCAGCTCAGTCCCGAACCCATTCGACGACGGCGCCCCGGTGACCTCCACCCCGCTGGTGGTCAGCTGATCCACCAGCTGCTGGCTGACCAGCGGGAGGACCACCGTGTAACTGGTCCCGTTCTTCAGCGTCCCGGTCGTCGTGCCGCCCGCCGCGGTCGCCAGCTGCGCGGTCTTCACCTGATGCTTTTGCACGTCGGAGATGAACTGGGAATACGTCAGGCTGGTGGACGCCGAGCGCGTCGGCAGATAGAACCACAACAGCAAGATCACGAGCAGCGTGAGCGGCAACAGCCAGTGCCGCCAGGCCGGCGGCGGCGGCGGCGCGGACGGCACGGGCTTGTCGCCGGGGGTGGGCGGGTTCGCTTGCTTACTCATGGCGCCGCGGCTACAGGATCCCGGCCAGCAGCCAGAACGTGGCCCCGGTGCCCGCCCCGTAGGCGAGGTGCGCGGTCAGGTCGTCGGCCAGCGTCTTAGCGTCGTATTCCCAGATCGGCTTGTAGAGCCCCGCTTCGGGGAGAAGGACGTAGCCGGCCGCCCAGACCGCGGCGCCGAAGGGCAGGCCGTACGCGGCGTGCGGCCTGCGCAGCGAGCCGGCCACGATGCCGTAGAGGGCCGCCGCCAGCGACCCGTAGGACCAGTGCGCGATCGTGCTCGTGAGCCAGGCCAAGCGGTCGGGGAGCTCGCGCTGGGTGAACCCCGTGATCAGGCGCTTGGCGACCTGCCCAGGCTCAGGGGCCTTCGCCCAGCTGTCCACCGGCGCGAACTCCCACCCAAGCGCGCTGGCTTTGCCGCCCGCGCGGCGGTACCTCAGGTACCGGGCCGCGTCCATGCAGGCGGTCCCCACGGCGCCGGCGATGAGGCCGCCGACGGCGGCGGCGAGCGGCGTGATCGGGCTGCTTCGGGTGGGCATCGGCGGTTCCAATCGTCGCGGTGGTTCAGGTCATGCCGCCAGCCAGGCCAGCGCGGCGGTGACCAGCACGGCCGGCCCGCTGCCGCTGGCCAGCACGCCCACCACCCCCGTACCGCCGATGCCGGCCTGGACATCCAGGCCGGCCCGCTGCAACTGGCCGGCGACGCGCTGGGCGGTGCGCTGCTCCTGGCGGGACAGTTCAGGATGCCGGTGCAGATCCACGTAAAAGGCCTCTTGATCCGCCCGCAGGCCGTCGTAACCGGCCAGGATCTCCTCGACGCTGCCCATCGCGTGCATGCCTCCTTACGGCCATCGTGGTGTCCAGGGTCGCCCGCGGGGTGTGCCGGTCGCACCAGGGGCGGACCCTGGTCGGTGCCCTGGACTTCAGCGCGAGTAGTCCGCGCTGGCGTGGGGAGTCGCGTGTTCGAGCGCCGCCCACCCGGAGTCGGCGCGGCGCAGCTCACGCTGGGCTCGCTGGCCGCCGCGCACGCCGAACAGCCGCTTCGCGATCACCAGGTAGACCGCGATCGCCAGGTTGATGGCCAGCGTGAGGCCCTTGAGCGCGGTGGGCCTGTGGCCGATCTCGTAGACCTCGAGCGGGACGAGCAGCACCGTGGCCACGAACGTCAGGTATTCGGCCCACCTCCTGCCCTGCCACAGCCCGACCGCCTCGACGCCCTCAAGGACGGCGTAGCAAATGAGAGCGGCGCCCGTCAGCACCAGGCTGCGGATGCTAATCGCGAACAGCCGGGTGAGCTCGCCCTCGACGCCGCCGCTGGCGGTGTTCGCCGGCCCGCCGACACCGGCTTGCAGGCCGGCGAGGACGCGCATGAAACCTTGCTGCAGCATCGGCTTGTCGGCGGCGAATGCGAAGACCGCGGTGGCGAGCACGGCCAGCACGACGAAGTGGACCGCCCTGTCGACCGCGATCAGGCGCAGCACGTACCTGTCCCGCAGGGCCCGCCCCCGCAGCGGGAGGCTGATCTCGTCGCGCTCGGGTGGGAAGGGGCGCGCGGGCGAGGCGGGAGCCGTCCGCGGCAGCCACGCGTCGCACCGCAGGCAGCGGTACCAGCGCAAACCCGCGTACTCGCGCACCACCAGGTGGTCCTGGGGGCGCACCGCCGCCGCGTCGGTGCCGACGAGGACGTGTCCGTGCCGGGCACAGCCGAGCAGCTCATACGACAGCTTGCGAGCCCGGGCGCTCACCAGATGCCACCTCCGGTTTCGACGTCCTCCCCGCATCCACGCTGCGGTCGCGCGGCTGCCCGTCGCGCCCGGGCCACGCCCTGGCCGCTGCCCTGGTGCGGCTGGCGGCATACCAGGGCACAGGCCAGGGTGTCCCGCGGTTGCGGCGAGCCTCGCGCTGCGGGGACGATTTTTTCCGCCGGATCCGGCCGTCGGCCACGGTGGCTGACGTGATGGTGGCGGCACTGATGGCGTCTGGGGTGCGGCGGGTGTACGGGATCCCTGGCGACTCGCTGAACGGATTCACCGACGCCGTGCGCCGGGACGGCGCGATCGCCTGGCAGCATGTGCGGCACGAGGAGGCCGCGGGGTTCGCGGCGGCCGCGGCCGCCGCGCTGACCGGGGAGCTGGCGGTGTGCGCGGCCAGCTGCGGGCCGGGCAACCTGCATCTGAGCAACGGGTTGTTCGACGCCAACCGCAGCGGGGTGCCCGTGCTCGCGATCGCGGCGCACATCCCGGCGGCCGAGATCGGCGGGGAGCACTTTCAGGAGACCCATCCGGCCGAGCTGTTCCGCGAGTGCAGCGTGTACTGCGAGCTGGTCAGCGTTCCCGCCCAGCTGCCACGGCTGCTGGAGATGGCGATGGCCGCGGCGCTGCAGCGCCACGGCGTCGCGGTCGTGGTCGTCCCCGGAGAGGTGTTCCTGCCGACGCGCCGCAGCACCCCGCGCCGTCGGCGGTGCGAGCGGTGTCGCCGGTCATGCGGCCGGACGACCAGGCGCTGACGGCCGCGGCACAGGTCCTCAATGCCGCCAGCCGGGTGACCGTCCTGGCCGGGGCCGGGTGCGCGGGCGTCGAGTATGACAACCCGTATGACGTAGCGGCCGTCGCGCTCGTCGGCACGGTCATGGACACGCTGGACGCGCTGCTGCCGATGCTGACGGTCAAGACCGACTCCGGGCACCTGGACCGGATGACCGCGCACTACCGCCGGGCCCGCGCCCGGCTCGACAAGCTCGCCGCCCGCGACGCGGTGTTCACCGTCGACGTCGACACCCCGTGCATCTGGGCCGCCCGCTACCTGCACATGAACGGCGACCGCCGCCTGATCGGCTCGTTCAACCACGGCTCCATGGCCAATGCGCTGCCCCATGCCGTCGGCGCCCAGAGCTCCTTCCCGGGGCGCCAGGTCATCGCGCTGTCCGGCGACGGCGGCCTCGCGATGCTGCTCGGCGAGCTCATCACGCTGCGCCAGCTGCGCCTTCCGGTCAAGGTCGTCGTGTTCGACAACGGCGCCTTGTCGTTCGTGGAACTGGAGATAAGGGCGGCCGGCATCGTCACCTACGGCACCGACCTGGATAATCCCGACTTCGCCGGGATCGTGCGGGCCAGCGGGCTGTTCGGCGCCAAGGTCGACAAGGCCGGCGAGCTGGAAGACACGCTGCGGGCCGCCTTCGCCCACGACGGTCCGGCGCTCGTGGACGTCCGGACCGCCCGGCAGGAGCTCGCGCTGCCACCCAAGCTCTCCTACGGGCAGCTCAAGGGCTTCACGTTGTTCGCGACCAGGACCATCCAGTCCGGCGGAGGAGAAGAGCTCCTCGAGCTCACCAAGACGAACCTGCGCGAACTCGAGGTCGAATGGCAGCAGCGCGGGGGCGTCCGTGCCCGCATACGGCCGCGGCTGGGGCGGGTTACAGGCCGGCGGTGAGCTCGGCCACGATGTCCGCCGCCGGCTGTGACCTGCTCGCGAGCGCGACGC
>NZ_JASIAL010000166.1:0-15692 GCF_030042015.1 Trebonia sp.
CTCCCTGCAAGCTTGCGCAATCGAGAGGCCTTGTGTTCGACGATGGTCCGGCGCTCGGGACTGAGTTCTCCTAGGGTCGGCTCGAGCTCCGCGGTCACAGCCGAAATCCGCAGCCCTGGCACCCGCGCGAGTCCCTCCAGCTCCGAGGCAGTGAAGGCGGCGTGCTCGATACCCCTGCGGCCAACGAGGACCACTTCCCTGACGTTGCTGGCTGCGAAGGCCTCGAGTGCGTGTTGCGCGATGTCGGTGCGACGAAGCCGGTCTACCCCGGAAAGGAGGACTCTTGCTACATCGATGGCCACGTTGCCGTTGCCCACGACGACCGCCCGTTCCCCGGACAGATCGACCGCGAGATTGGCGTAGTCGGGGTGGCCGTTGTACCAGCCGACGAAGTCGGCGGCCGAGATCACGCCGGCCAGGTCGTCGCCAGGGATGCCGAGGCGCCGGCCGGCGGCCGCGCCGGAACCGACGATGACCGCGTGATGGGTCGACGCCAGCTGCTCGAACGTTACGTCGCGACCGACCTCGACGCCTAGGTGCAGCGAGACCGAGGAGCGGGCAAGCGTGCGCAGGAACTGGTCCCCGATCGCCTTCGTCTCAGGGTGGTCGGGCGCGACGCCGTAGCGAACGAGGCCGCCCGGCGCGAGCAGCCGCTCGACGACAGTGACCTCGACCTGAAGCCCCCGCACTGAGGTGAGCGCGTCGATCGCGTAGCAGGCGGCCGGCCCCGTGCCGATCACGGCAACGCGCAGCGCTGACGGCTCCGCCACCGTGAAGGCCGGCAGCCGCTTCTGCTCCTGGGGGTAGCCGGAGTTCTCTTCTACGGCGAACCACGCACGCGCTAGATCGGCGAACGGCTGATCGCGTTCTTCCAGGTCGTAGTCGGGGACAACGGCGTGAACCGGGCAGGCATCGACGCACGCGCCGCAGTCGATGCAGGCGTCAGGGTCGATGAAGAGGAGCTCCGCGCTGCCGTATCCAGGCTCGCCCGGCGCCGGATGGATGCAGTTGACCGGGCACGAGAAGGCGCAGGCCGAATCGTTGCAGCAGGTCCCGGTGATCACGTGCGTCATGCCGCTCCCCCATCGTCACCGGTCGGTTGCGCGGCCGAGCACTTTCGGGCGACTCCACCGAGATGCGTCTGCATATGTAGACGATAGGCAGCAAGTCGGCTGCGTCCCAGGGAGCGAAGACGGCCCTACGGCGCCGGCTTGGTTGCGGCTCGTCGTGCGCCGACCTTCTCGATCACGTCGCTCACCGTCGACCAGGCCTGGTGTGCCTGCGCCACGCCTGCGTACACACCGACATGTATGAAGAGGTCGACAAGCTCGTCGGCGGTCACGCCCAGACCCATCGCCCCGGCGACGTGGTTGCGCAGCTCCCGCTCGGCGCCGATCACCGCGAGCATGGCGACGGTGATCAGGCTCCGGGAGCGGTCGTCGAGATGAGTGCGCGACCAGGAGTCGGCGAAAGCATGCTCGAAGAGGATCCGGTGCAGGTCGCCGGCTGACTCCGGTTCGCCGTCGTGGGCAGCCAGGGATAGCTCCGCGCCGAAGATCCGCCGCATGGTGGCCAACGCGTCGGCGGTCCGGTCTGACGACTCGGTCATGACACGCTCCTCGGAATCTCGTTCCACGGCGTGCCGGGGTCCGGCCCTGGCTCGCGGGGCAGGCCGAGCACCCGCTCGCCGAGGATGTTCCGCATGATTTCCGACGTGCCGCCCGCGATCGTCGTGCACTGCACCCCGAGATAGGTGAGCACCGGATCCTCGAAGTCGAGCACCGGATCCTCGCCGAACGGCGCACCCGGGCCGTAGCCCCAGACCAGCATGCCGTTGGCGCCGATCAAGTTGACGACGAACTCGGCGATCTGCTGTCGGAGCATCGCGTAGGAGAGCTTGAGGAACGAGCCCTCCGGGCCAGGGACACCCTGCTCCCGCAGCGACTGGGCTCGGATGGCTCCCAGGCGCAGCACCTCGGCGGACACCCAGAGCTTGACCAGCTGGTCCCTGCGGACGGGATCGTGCTCCTGCTGGGCCGCCCACGCCTCCAGGGCGGCCGCGATCGGCCCCTCGCCGCGACCGCGCAGCTCACCGCCGATCGCGACCCGCTCGTTCATCAGGGTCGCCGTGGCGACCTTCCAGCCCTCCCCGACGGGACCCAGCCGGCTGCTGTCCGGGATCCGGACGTCATCAAGGAAGACCTCGTTGAACCAGTCGGAGACGCCGGTTATCTTCCGAAGGCCGCGAACCTGCACGCCCGGCACGTGCATGTCGAGAATGAACGCGGTCAAGCCCTTGTGCTTGGCCACCGTCGGGTCGGTGCGGGCGATGAGCAGCCCGAAGTCCGCCTCGTGCGCCAGCGACGTCCAGACCTTCTGCCCATTGACGACCCAGTCCCCGCCGTCGCGAACCGCCCGAGTCGACAGGCTCGCGACGTCGGAGCCCGCGTCGGGCTCACTGAAGAGCTGACACCACAGTTCATCAGAGGTGTGAATGGGGCGCAGATGGCGAGCCTTCTGCTCCGCAGTGCCGAAGGCGACGATGGTCGGGCTGCACATCCCGATGCCCATCGGGTTGCGAGTCCATGGGACGCGTCGGCCCGCCGCGGCGAGCATCTCCTCGATCACCTGCTGCAGCTTCGGCTCCATGCCGAGTCCGCCACAGCCGGGCGGGTACTCGATCCGCGTCAGGCCCGCGTCGAACTGCGCGCCAAGGAACTCTCGCTCGCCGGCATCCCGGAACTCATCGAGCAGGCGAAGGACACGACTGCGCACCTCCGCTTCCTGCTCGTCGTCTATGTCGCGCTGCACTCACGCCTCCCCACCATTTGCGCTGTCTCGCCGCGATCGCAGCGACGCGTGGAAGTCGCTGAATGCCGGCGGCGTCTGCGCCGTGAACTCTTGGAAGCACCGCCATTCGACAGCGAGCGGCCCGGCCTCGGCGAGTGCCGAAAGCTCGTCGTACATGCGCTTGATCGCCAGCCGCGGCCCCCGCGGAACCCGGGCGATCTGCTCCGCGATCTCGACAGCCCTGGGCAGCAGCCGCTCGTGCGGCACGAGCTCGTTGATGAGCCCCACGCGCAGTGCGGTGTCCGCGTCAACGAGCTCGGCGGTGTAGCCCATCTGCCGGGCGAACGCGACGCCCGTCCGCGCAGGCAACCGCACGGTCATGCCGCCGCCGGGTACCGTGCCCACCCTGCCATGCGTGTCAGCGAATCGCGCGTTCTGTGAGCCAATCATGAAGTCACACGCCAGCGCGATCTCCAGGCCCGCCGTGACAGCGGGCCCGTTGACGGCGGCAATGATCGGCACGCGTGAGCTGCCGAAGGCGTCGTCCAGCCAGCTCCGCGGGATGAACCCGTGATCGGCTGCCTCGGCTAGATCGAGCCCGGCGCAGAACGCCGACCCGGCTCCGGTCAGCACGATGCACGCCGCGTCCTGGCTTGCTGCGATCGACTCCCTCAGGCCGTCGGCCAGCTCGCTGCTCAACGCGTTCCGCTTCTCCGGCCGGTTCATCGTGAGAATGGCGACCTGTCCGCGGCGCTCGGCCACGACCACCTGAGCCGACAAGGCGGTCACGATGCGCCCGCAGCCAGGTGGTGCGCGATCTCGCCCAGCTCGCGCCGCACGCCGGACTGGGGCGAGTAGAGCGTCACCCTGTCGGCAATCGGCCCGAACCGCACGGCGACTTCTGCCGCGACCTGCTCCGGCGTGCCGACGACCGCGAAGCCGTCGAGCACCTCGTCGTCCACGAGGTTCGTCATCAGGTCCCATCGGTCAGCGCGACCGCTCTTGGACAGCTCGGTGAGCTCTGCGCCAAGATGGTGCCACCCGTGGTGTTCGAGAACGGGGTGGTATGCCGGGGTCGAACCGTAGAACGCGATGCGCTCGCGCGCCTCGCGACGTCCCGACTCGATCTGCCGCTCGCCTGAGCCCGTCACAACCGTGGCCGTCGCGCTCAACTCGACGTCGGAGCGAGTGCGACCAGCCTTGGCGATCCCGCGCTCAAGATTGGTCAGGGTGTGCGCGGCGATGTACCCAGGAGTGCTGAACGCGTGGGCGATCAGCCCGTCGCCGACCTCCCCCGCGACGCTCGTCATCTCAGGACCGACCGCGGCCATGAAGATCTTCGGGTTGCCGAACTCGTTCGGGCCTGGTGAGAAGAACTCGTTCATCAGCGTGTGCCGGTAGAACCGGCCCTCGAACGTCAGCCGCTCACCGGTGGCCCAGGAGCGCCAGATCGTCCGCAAGGCACGCACGTACTCGCGCATCCTCGCGGCGGGATGGCTCCATTCCATCGCGAACCGCCGCTCGATGTGCGGCCGGACCTGCGTCCCTAGGCCGAGGACAAACCGGCCCCTGGACGCCGTGGCCAGGTCGTTCGCCTGGTAGGCGACCGTCATCGGCGACCGGGCGAACGCCACCGCGATTCCGCTGCCTATCGAGATTCGCTCGCTGAGCAGGCTCGCTCGCAAGCACTGCATGAGGACGTCGTTTTTCGTCTCCCCAATCCACAGCGTGTCGAAGCCGTCCTCTTCCGCCCGGCGTACCACCGTTGGCAGGCTTGCCATGTCGTCCGCGAGAGGCACGTCGATCTTCATCGCTCTACCTCGCTCTACCTCGCACCCGGTCTCCGCGGCGACATGGTGGTCCTGCGGAGTTCTTCCGCGAAGTCGAGATCGTCCAGGATCGACGCCGTACGCGCCTGGAGCATCTCGCGGAAGTCCGCCGGCACGGGGATCCGGAACCGTCCTGCGGCATGCGCGGCGACTGTGAGCCGCCCGAGCTCCACCGGATCCAGGCCGTCGTCCGGGATCGCGGGGAACGAACCCGGCTCGGCCGAAGCGCCGTCGCTGCCCGGCGCGAACCGGGCGGATGTCTCGTTCATCTTCGTCGTGACAAGGCCAGGACTGAGCATGGTCACAGTGATGTCCTCCTGTGCGAGCTCGTGCCTGAGGATCTCGGCGTAGCCGTGCAGTGCGTGCTTGGTGGTCGTGTACATGCCGCGGTGGCTGCCGTCCCATGACTGCATGGTGGGAGCGATCAGCGCCGACATGGACGCGGTGATGATGAATCCGCCCGGACGGCCGGCCCTGCGCAGCACAGGGATGAACGTGCCGACGGCACGGGTGACTGAGAGGAAGTTGAACCGGAGCATCCAGTCCCACTCGGCATCGGTCGCATCGGCAAGCGGCTTCTCATGGGCGATGCCGACATTCGTTGAGACAACGTTCACGGGGCCGAGGCTCTGCACCGCGAAGCTCGCGAACTCCTCCAGCGACCTGCTGGAGGTGCCGTCGACGGCGAGCGACACGGCCTTCCCGCCGACAGCGGCGATCTCATCGCGGACGGCGGCTGCCGTGTCAGGGTCGATGTCACCGATCGCCACGCCGAGACCAGCGGCACCAAGCGCCAGGCTGATCCCCCGGCCGATGCCGCTCCCGCCGCCGATGACCGCGGCGTTGCCCGCCAACTCCATTGCCTTCCCCTTCTCCCAGCCGCTGCCGCCACGTCGGCTAGATGCCAAGCCGATCCGCCAGGATGGCACGGTGATGGGTGCCGTCACCGAAGAGCAACTCCGAACTCTTCGCCCGCTTGAAGTACAAGTGGGCGGGGTGATCCCAGGTGAAGCCGATGCCGCCGTGGATCTGGATCGTGTCGGCTGCGACATGCGTGAACGCCTCCGAGCAGTACGCCTTCGCCATGCTGGCGGCAATCGGCAGGTCGGCGGCGTCTGCGTCAGCGACCTCGGCCGCGTAGTAGGCCGCTGTTCTCGCGGACTCGACCTCGACGAACAAATTGGCGCAGCGGTGCTTTACAGCCTGGAAGCTGCCGATCGGGCGCCCAAACTGAACTCGCGTCTTGGCATAGGCAACAGCCATATCCAGTGCCCGCTGGGCTCCCCCTATCTGCTCAGCGGCGAGGCCAACGGCCGCCAGGTCCAGCGCCTTCGAGATCACCTGCCAGGCGCGTCCCTCGGACCCGACAAGACGTGCGGGCGTCTCCTGGAACGATACGCGCGCCTGCTTGCGGGTCTGATCCAGCGTCGACAGCGGCGCCGCCTGCACCCCCCCGGCGTTCGGGTCGACTGCGAACAGTGAGATGCCATGGTCAGTGCGCGCGACAACGAGCTGCAGGCTTGCTATCGTTCCGTCCAGCACAAACGACTTCTCCCCGCTGATCTTCCACTGCCCGTCGCTCATCGTCGCGACGGTCGAGACTCCGCTGCAATCCCAGCGACCCGAGTGCTCGGCGAACGCAAGGGTCGCCACAGTCGTGCCATCGGCGATGCCCGGCAGGTACTGCGCCTTAGCCTCGTCGTCGTCACAGCTCAGCAGCACGCCGACCGCAAGGACCACGCTTGAGAAGAACGGGGCGCAGAGGAGGGCACGGCCCATCTCTTCGAGGACCACGGCCAGCTCGCGATACCCGAAGCCGGAGCCGCCATACGCCTCCGGAATCGCCAGGCTCTGCAGCCCGAGCTGGCGGGCCATCTGGTCCCACACGGCAGGGTCGTAGCCATGATGGGTGTCCATCAGTCGACGGACCTCTGACTCCGGAGAGCGGTCTTCCAGGAAGCGACGGACTGTGGAGCGCAACGCCTCGCGTTCCTCGGTGTACTCAAACGCCATCAAGAGCGGACCAATCTGCTGGCTCACTGCAGGACGGACAGACTGTCCGTTCGACGGCATTCAATGAATCAGAGCAACCAACTCGCGGCCAAGAACGAATGACTACATTGATCGTGAAGGCTGCGTACTCAATCCCGGACCCTCCCGCCTGTACCACGGCGAATCGCGCGCCAAGCGCGGTCACGGATTCTTCGCGCCTGCGCTCACCCGCTCCCGCGCATCGCCCGGCAAGCCTTCGACCGGCTACCTTGTGCGCGAGGCCATTGGAAAGCCATCGAAAAGCGAGGCGCGTGTGCGACCACACATCGGGTTGGTCCTCCCCAACAGCGTTCCCGGCGGAGACCGGGTCCTCAACGAGCTCGCCGAGGCGGCGGAAACACTCGGCTATCACTCGCTCTGGGTCACCGACCATGTCGTCGGGGTCCGCGCTATGCGACCTGTGTACGAGTCCTACTGGCTCGAGGCTCTCACCACGCTCACCTGGATCGCGGCCCGGACCTCGACGATCCGGGTCGGCACCGGCATTCTTGTCGTGCCGCATCGCCATCCGGTGCTGGCGGCGAAGATGCTCGCGACCCTCGACGTGCTCAGCGATGGACGCCTTGATGTCGGGGTCGGTGCCGGCTGGAGTCGTGTCGAGTTCCGGGGGCTCGGCGTGGAACATCTCTACGACGATCGCGGGAAGGCGACCGCCGAGGCGCTCGATGTGATCCTCGCCTGCTGGCGCGGTGGCGAAATCTCCCACGAGGGTGCGTACTACAGCTTCAGGCACATCGAAAGTGACCCGGTTCCCCGGCAGCGGCCACACCCGCCGATCTGGGTCGGTGGTCATTCGCGATCGGCCATGCGGCGAGCGGCGCGATTCGCCGACGTCTGGCATCCGGCAGACCTGACGCCACAGGAGGTCTCAGACCATGGCACAGAGCTCGACGAACTCGCGGGACGCCCGATTCGACGCTCTGTCCGGATTCATGTGAACGGCGAGCAGCTCGGCTCGGTCGCGGACCTCGTGGACGCGTACGCAGCCGCGGGCTGCGCGGAGGTCGTCCTCGAGTTCACGGTCACGGACTCCGGGGAGCTCACCAAGCTCGCCAAGCGCGCCGGCGAGAAGCTGGGTCTGTGAAGCAGCTCAGCATCGCCGATCTTGCCGGGGGCGCCGCCAGGCACACCGGCGACCCCCTCGCGGATCCGTATGCCGTGGTGGGGCTGGACGGCGCTGACTGGGCGGACGTGGACTTGCTCGACCGTGCCGTCGAGGCCCTGGAGCAGCCGAGCATCGTGCTGATCGGCACGAGCGGCACGGGCCTTCCGACTGCGGCGGCGCCGCTGCTCGAACATCTGACGCTCACGCTTGCACCCTGCGGACCCGGCGGCACCTGGGTCCGCGACGGCAACTTGAGCGACATCGCCTCGAACGTCGGGGGCTCTCCCCTGGCCGCCCAGACGCTGGCGCATCTCCTGATCGCTACGTCGGGCGCCGATCCCCGTACCGGAATGGAGCTGGAATCGGCGGCGTACTCGGCGCTGCTTGCCGGACCCGAGTTCGCGCATTGGCTGCACTCACGAGTACGGCGGGAGAGCGCGCGCACCGGCCACGAGGTCCTGCTCGACCGCGCCGGCAACACCCTGACAGTCACGCTCAATCGACCTGATCGCCACAACGCCTTCAACGCGACGATGCGCGACGGTCTCGTGGACGCGCTGGAGCTGGCCCACCTGGACCCGACGATCTCGCAGGTTGTGATCCGTGGAGCGGGAAAATCGTTCTGCTCCGGTGGCGACCTCGATGAGTTCGCAACGGCACGGGACCCGGTTTCCGCCCACCTGACGCGAACGGCGCGTAACGCGGGGCTGGCCGTGAACCGCATCCGTGACCGAGTGCGAGTCACCCTTCATGGCGCTTGCATCGGCGCCGGGATCGAGGTTCCCTCCTTCGCCGGCACTGTCACGGCCGATGAGACGGCCTGGTTCCGCCTGCCTGAGCTCGCGATGGGCCTGATTCCCGGCGCCGGCGGCACCGTGGGCATCACCAGGCGAATCGGCCGCTGGCGCACCGCGTACATGGCGCTGTCGGGCGCACGAGTCGACGTGGACACCGCGGTGGAATGGGGGCTCGTCGATGGCCGCCGATGACCCGATGCTGATCCATGTCTCGATGCCCGTTCCGGGGGTGCGGGCGTGAGCGCCGTCTTCCGCGACGCCGACCTGGATGGCCGGCGAACGGATGTGCTTGTCGCGGGGGACGCCGTCATCGGCGTCGGAGACGGACTGGCCGCTGACGAAATCATCGACTGCAACGGATGCGCACTGCTGCCTGGCCTCCATGACCATCACATTCACGTGCTCGCCCTGGCCGCGAGGCAGCACAGCCTCGACGTCAGCGAGGGCGACCTGGCCCGTGCGCTCAAAGCGGCTCCGGGCACGGGGTGGATCCGGGCGACCGGCTATCACGAGCCCGGCGAGAACCGCCTGGACAGACACCTGCTCGACGCGCTGGTTCCCGATCGTCCTGTCCGGGTGCAGCACCGGAGCGGCGCCCTGTGGGTCCTCAACAGCCGGGCTCTGGAGCTTGTTCCCCTCGATTCCTCTCCTGACGTCGAACGCGACGAGGCGGGAGAGCCGACCGGCCGACTCTGGCGCTACGACTCGCGCCTGCGCGCGGCGCTTCCCGACAGCGTGGTGGACATGGCGGCCGTCGGATCGGCTCTGGCGTCGTACGGCATCACGGGAATCACCGACGCCACTCCCGACCTTGACAGCGCCGGGCTCGCGCTGCTGGACCTACTCCCGCAGCACGTGACAACACTGAGCGCGGCCGGCACCGGTCCGCGCAAGCTCGCACTCAGAGACCACGACCTGCCAGCGCTCGACGAGCTCACGAAGCTGGTCGAAGACGTGCACGCTGCGGGGCGCCCGGTCGCCGTTCACTGCGTGACCCGTGTATCGCTCCTGTTGACGCTCGCCGCCTTGGAGAGCGCAGGCGCCGTAGCCGGCGACCGCATCGAGCACGCGTCGGTGGTCCCCGATGGCAGCGCTGACCGCATCGCCCGGCTGGGCTTGCGGGTGGTCACGCAGCCGTCATTCCTGACGGTCCGGGGCGATGACTACATCCGGGACGTAGCCGCTGATGACCTGCCGTGCCTTTACCCGTACGCCAGTCTGCTCGCCGCCGGCGTTCCGGTGTGCGCCTCGAGCGACGCGCCATACGGACCGGTCGACCCATGGCAGGCCATTCTGTCCGCGCGCGACCGGATGACATCGTCAGGCACGACGATCGGCGGCAGCGAGCGCGTACCGGCACGTACGGCCCTCGATGGCTATCTCTCGGCGGCCGACGAGCCCGGCGGTCGTCCGCGCCGGATCGAACCTGGCGCCCCGGCAGACCTCGTGCTGCTCATTCGGCCACTGGACGACGCCCTGCGACGACCGTCGGCGGAACTGGTGCGATCCACCTGGATCGGGGGGACCCTCGTAACCTAGAGCCGCTGCACCCCACTGTGCAGGCTCGGTACACGCAGTGTTGAGAAAGCGTTGCTTTTTTCCTTCCACGTCGCGTGGTTTCGTCTCTGGCGACGGGAAGGAGTGCCGGCGATGACGACGGTGACACGGCGGCCCGGAACCTGCCCCCTCCGCATCGCGTTCGTCGGGGTTGGCCAGACCGGCACCGCGATGTTCCGGCGCCTGGCGCACGCGGGACATGACGTAGTCGCTATCCCGCACAACCAGGACCATGCGCACCGGCTCGGGGCCGCCGGTATCCCGGTCTTGCACGTCGCGCCGGGAACCCTCGTCAGCTCGCATACCACCGGCGATCCCGCTGTGCTGCGGCGCACCGATGAGGACCTGCGCCGACGCGGCAGCCAGGCGGTCGAGGGCACCCTCAGCGGCGACGCTGCCTCCATCGTGCAGGGCCGGCTCACCGTGATCCTGTCAGGCGATCACGCGGCCATCGCGCGGGCGGAGGACGTGCTCGGCTCATACACCGACGTCACGATCCGCTGCGGATCGCTCGGGCACGCACAGCGCCTCAAGCTGCTCAACAACCTGACCTTCGTCGCGAACGCGCAGCTCGCGCTCGAGGCGCTTGCTGCCGGGACCGAGCTCGGGCTCGACCCTTCGCTGATCACGCAAGCCCTGATGGCGAGCAGCGGAGCGAGCCGCGCACTCGGGATTATCGCGGAGTTCCCCGGCACGGACGCCTTCGTCGACCAGGTCGGGCGCTACATGGTGAAAGACGTCGCTGCCTGCCCGCGTGTCATCGACTCGCTCGGCATTGACCTGCCGCACCTCAGCGTGGCCGCGGCAAACGGACCGATCGCGACCAGCGCCACCGCCTGACCTCACCGCAACCAGGGACCCCGACCGTCAGACCGCGTCAGCCAGGAGGGACCGTGTTCCAGGGGAAGATCGCCGTTGTCACCGGCGCCGCAGCCGGGATCGGCTACGGCCTCGCCAAGGGCTACGCCGAGGGCGGCGCGGCCGTTGCATTGCTCGACATCGACGAGAGCGCGCTCGACCGCGCGGTCACGACCCTCGAGAGCGACGGTCACACAGTGGCGGGCCTGGTGTGCGACGTCTCGTCGAGGGCCGCCGTCGACGAGGCGATATCCGCGGCCGTCAGCACGCTCGGTGGCATCGACATCCTCGTGAACAACGCGGGCCTGCACCTGACGCACTACAACAAGCCGTTCGGCGAGCTGTCCGAATCCGACATCCGCGCGCTCTTCGACGTCAACGTCCTGGGCGTCGTCAACTGCAGCCGCGCTGTCGCTCCCGCCATGAAGGCGCGCGGCGGCGGCGCGATCGTCAACATCGCCTCGGTCGCCGGCTACATCAGTCAGACTCCATACGGCGTAAGCAAGCTCGCCGTGCGCGGGCTGACCATCGCCTTCGCGCACGAGCTGGCCGAGTGCGGCATCCGCGTCAACGCGGTGGCGCCGGGACTCATCGGCACCGACAGCACGAATGCAGACATCCCCGAGGGCTTGCGCGAAGAGATCGTGCGCACGCGACAGCTCGTCCACCGGCAGGGGCGCGTGGCCGACATCGTCGATGCGATCCTCTACCTCAGCTCCGGTGCCGCCTCGTACGTGACCGGAGAGACCCTTAAGGTCGCCGGGGGCAATGCACTCCAGATCTGAGCATGCGGGAACGCACGGACAGGAAGGGGACAGCGATGGGTGCAAGCGAACCGGACCTCACCGGCAAACGGGTCATTGTCACCGGCGGCGCGAGCGGGATGGGCCGCGGAATCGTGTCTGGCCTCTCGGCCCGTGGCGCATCGGTTGTCTCGTTCGACCTAAACGCGGAGGCGGGCAAAGACGCGGCGGACACGGCGGGTGCCCGCTTCGTGCAGGTCGACGTCACCGATCAGGCCTCGATCGACGCGGCGTTCGCCGCGGCGGCCGAGCACCTCGGCGGGCTCGATGTGCTCGTGCACGCCGCCGGCGTCGCCCCCGGTGCGCCCGCCGAACAGACCGACCTCGACACCTGGGACACCTGCATCGCGGTCAACGCCACTGGCACGTTCCTCACCAATGTGGCTGCATGGCGGCTGATGCACGAACACGGCGGGAAGATCATCGACTTCGCATCCGGCGCCGGCATCACCGGTCTTCCCGGCAAGTCGGCGTACGCCGCCGCCAAGGGCGCAGTCGTCGCGTGGGTGCGATCAATCGCGGTGGAGTGGGCGAAGCACGGCATCACGGTAAACGCGATCGCACCGTCGATCTGGACGCCGATGTATGACAGGACCCGAGCGTCCATGACGCCCGAACAGCTCGCCGCTCACGACGCGGACCTGGCCGCGCGGATACTTATCGGGGGCAAGCTCGGCGACGTCGACAGCGACCTCGTGCCCGTGATCGCCTTCCTCGTGAGCGACAACTCCCGCTTCATCACCGGCCAGATCTTGCCGGTTGACGGCGGGCTGCTGATGATGCGGTAGCAGGCGGTGCAATGGGGGTGGTGCCTTTGAAGGCGTGGCTGGCGGAGCGTCTCGGCGAACCAGAAGACGTGATGGCGCTCCGCGACGTACCGAGCCCTACTCCCGCGGACGGCGAGGTGCTCCTGCGCGTGCGCGCAGTCTCCCTCGGCTTCCCCGACGTGCTGATCGTGCGGGGGGAGTACCAAACCCGCCACGAGCTGCCTTTCTCACCCGGCTCGGAGGTGTGCGGGGAAGTCGGCGGCGAGCGGGTCGCCGCGGTGGCCGTGGGTGGTACCGGCGCGCTCGCGCAGTATCTGGTCGCCGACCCGCGCTACGTCTACCCTGCACCGACGTCGCTGAGTGATGCGGAGACTGCGGCGCTCCCCGCCGCCTTCATGACGGCATGGTTCGGATTGCACGAACGCGGCCGGCTGCAGCCCGGCGAGACCGTGGTCGTCACGGCCGCGGCTGGCGGCGTTGGAAGCGCCGCCGTGCAGCTCGGCCGGGCGGCCGGGGCGCGCGTCATCGGGATCACCCGTGGGAGCGCCAAGACAGCGCGGATACGCGAGCTCGGCGCGCACGTCGTCATCGACTCGACTGCGGAGGATGTCGTCGCACGGGTCCGCGAGGAGACCGAGGGGGGCGGTGCCGACGTCGTGTTCGATGTCGTCGGCGGGGACGCGTACCACGCCGCGTCGAGGTACGTCGGCTGCGGAGGGCGGATACTCGTCGTCGGCTTCGCCAGCGGTGAGGTGCAGAGCGCTCGACTCAATCGTCCGCTTCTGGGCGGCTTCTCCATCGTCGGCGTGAACATGTCGCTCCACCTCCGGCACGAGCCGGATGCGGTCCGCGAAGCCATGTCCGCGATCGCGAAGCTGTGCGACGCAGGAACCGTCAAGCCCTTCGTCGGCGTCACCGTAGGCATGGCCGATGCCGCGCACCAGCTCCAGCGCATCGGCGCCGGACTCACCTCCGGACGCGTCGCCGTCGACCCCTGGCAAGTCGCCGTCGACCCCTGGCGACAAGCCGCACCACAACTCAGGGAGTGACCGTGGGCGAAGACATGTTCGACCTGACAGGAAAGGTGGCCGTGATCACCGGCGGCAGCCGGGGCCTGGGCAGGGAGCTCGCGCTGGGGATGTCTCGCGCCGGCGCGGACGTCGTGATCGCCAGCCGCAAGCTTGCGAACTGCGAAACGGCTGCCCGGGCAATCACCGCCGAGACTGGCCGGCGCGCGATGCCGTACGCCCTCCATGCGGGCCGGTGGAACGAGGCTGAGCCGTTTGTCGACGCCGTGTACGACGAGTTCGGGCGCTGCGACGTGCTCGTCAACAACGCCGGCATGTCCCCCCACTACGACAAGCTCACAGACGTGAGCGAGCAGCTCTTCGACAGCGTGGTGAACCTGAACTTCAAGGGCCCGTTCCGGCTCTCTGTGCTGTTCGGCGAGCATATGAAGGCCGCGGGAAGCGGCTCGATCATCAACATCAGCTCTACGGCGTCGGTACGACCGCCCGTGTACGCACTTCCGTACGCCGGAGCTAAGGCGGGCCTCAACGCGCTTACCGAGGGCCTGGCGAAGGCGTACGGCCCGGAGGTCCGGGTCAATACGATCATGGCAGGCATGATGCGCACAGACATCGCGAAAAGCTGGGACGAAGAGATCGCCCAGGCCGACGCGCGACTCACCGCGCTGAAGCGGATCGCCGACCCGGCGGAGTTGCTGGGCGCGGCGCTGCTGCTGGCGTCGGGCGCCGGCAGCTACATCAGCGGCGCCACGCTGCGGGCGGACGGGGGAATTCCGTAAGCTGGGCCGGGAGGGCACCCTTAGGTTAGTTAGGCGCCTCCGACGGCATAGGGCGTGCTCTCCGCCAGGTCGGCTGCCTGGCGCATGAGATCTTCGACGATCGCCGCGAATCCCTGGAGCACCTGGTCCTCACCGGCCTTCTGATAGCCCTGCTCCAGAACAATCGCGAGCTTCCAGCGCGCGAGCACGAGGTAGTAGTCGAAGTCGTCGACCTGCCGTCCGGACACTTCGGCGTAGTGCGCAGTGAGCTCGTCGCGCGGCGGCATCCCCGCGATATCGACGGTCGAGGCGATACCGGCCGTCGGCACACCACGGTCCGGCCAGTCGCGCAGGCACGCTGCGAGGTCGAGCTTGGGATCGCCGATCGTCGCCATCTCCCAGTCAACGATCGCGGCGAGCCGGCCCGGGGCGCCGTGCGCGAACATCACGTTACCGAACTGGTAATCGCCGTGCATGATCCCGGGCACGAAGTCAATCGGACGATGCCTGCGCAGCCACTTCGTGGCAACGTCCATCCCGGGCACGACGCGACCGCGCGCGTTGCGGTGGAACTCCAGCCAGCGGTCGACCTGCCGGTCGTGGAAGCCCTCGGGGCGCCCGAAGCCGGTGAGCCCGGCCGCCCGCCAGTCGACCCCGGCGAGCAGCGCCGCTCCCCTTACCAGCTCGCGGGCGAGCCCCGGGCGAAGACTCGGGTCGCTCAAGAACGGCTCGACCACACCGCGAGTGCCGGCGGCGCTCATCGGCGACCAGCCGTCAACGAAGCCCATCAGGTAGAAAGGGCGACCGAGAACCGAAGCGTCAGCACACAACGCCACGGGATCGGCGTGCGGAACGTCCGTGCCCTTCAGGGCCGCAAGCACCTGCCACTCACGCAGGATGCCCTTGTCCCTTCCCGGCGCGGCATTGGGCGGCGGCTTGCGCAGCACCATGTGCCGTTCGCCGCGCCGTACTTCGAAGATCTCGTTCTGCGTGCCGACGGCGATATACCGCACGTGGAGTGGCCCGGACTCGATGATGCCGACGGAGTCCATCCATTCGGCAAGCCGGTCGACGTCGATCGCCGGAGTCAGCCTCGGCGAGGTCACAGACTCGCCGCCAGCTGCTGCTTCAGCCACTCCTGGGCGGCTTGGCGGCGCGTCGGTATGTGCTCGCTCGGCCACGGCCCGGTCGTAGGCCTGTAGCCGCGCAGCACCTGACGGGCGACCGCCGTCTGGTGCACCTCGGTAGGCCCGTCCGCGAGCCCGAGCGTCATGCCCAACGTGAGGAAGTGGACGAGCGGCAGGTCATGCGTGGTACCGAGGGCACCGTGGATCTGGATAGCGCGCCG
>NZ_JASIAL010000167.1:0-7502 GCF_030042015.1 Trebonia sp.
CATTTTCTATCACCGTCCTAAACGCCAGCCCATCGTGAGCCGTTACGGCTGGACAATAATGATGCTGCAATCCACTTTCGGGACAGGGCGGAGCCGGAATACGCTCTCAGGCAGTGGGGGTATCGGCAACTTAGGACCCGAGCGGCATATTTTTTGTCCGGATTATGGGGTTTTGTCCCAGCGGCCCGGGTCCTATGTTGCGCGCTCAGTCCTGCTCGCGCCTATCCGGGTGGTCTGGGCGGCTGGCTCGGCGGCCAAAGTTCCGCGGTTACGGCGTGCGGCCGAGGATTTCGATGGACCTCTCGCGCATCTCCACCTTGCGGACCTTGCCGGTGACGGTCATCGGGAACTCGTCCGTGATGTGCACGTAGCGCGGGATCTTGTAGTGCGCCAGCTTCCCGTCGCAGAACTCGCGCAGCGCCTGCGCGGTCAGCGCGGCGGCGCCTGGCCGCAGCCGGATCCAGGCCATCAGTTCCTCGCCGTACTTGGGGTCCGGCACCCCGATCACCTGCGCGTCCAGGATGTCGGGGTGGGTGTAGAGGAACTCCTCGACCTCGCGCGGGTAGACGTTCTCGCCGCCCCTGATCACCATGTCCTTGATCCGGCCGGTGATCGACAGGTAGCCGTCGTCGTCCATCACGGCGAGGTCGCCTGTGTGCATCCAGCGGGCGGCGTCGACGACCTCGGCGGTCTTGTCGGGCTGCTCCCAGTAGCCGAGCATCACCGAGTAGCCGCGGGTGCACAGCTCGCCTGGAGTGCCGCGCGGCACGGTCAGGCCCGTCGCGGGGTCGATCACCTTGACCTCGATGTGCGGGCCCACCCGGCCGACGGTCGCCACCCGGCGCTCGATCGAGTCGTCCATCCGGGTCTGGGTGGACACGGGCGAGGTCTCCGTCATGCCGTAGCAGATCGACACCTCGGTCATGCCCATCCGGTCGATGACCTGCTTCATCACCTCGACCGGGCAAGGCGAGCCTGCCATGATGCCGGTGCGCAGGCTGGACAGGTCGAACGTGTCGAAGCCGGGCACCGCGAGCTCGGCGATGAACATCGTCGGCACCCCGTACAGCGACGTGCAGCCCTGGGCCTGCACCGCCGCCAGGGTCGCCGCCGGGTCGAACGCCGACGCGGGTATCACGATCGCCGCGCCGTGGCTGGTCGCCGCCAGGTTCCCCATCACCATCCCGAAGCAGTGGTAGAACGGCACCGGGATGCAGATCCTGTCCTCGTGGGTGTAGTTGCACAGCTCCCCGACGAAGTACCCGTTGTTCAGGATGTTGTGGTGGGACAGCGTGGCGCCCTTAGGGAACCCGGTGGTCCCCGAGGTGTACTGGATGTTGATCGGGTCGTCGGCGCTCAGCTCGATCGCGCCGAGCGCGGACCGGTCGGCGCCGTGGCCGGCGTCGAGCAGCGAGGTCCAGGCGCCTGAGCCAAGCAGCACGACCTGTTCCAGGCGCGGGCAGCGCGGCCGGACTTCGGCGATCATCGCCGCGTAGTCGGAGGTCTTCAGCCGCTGCGCGGCGACAAGCAGCCGCGTGCCCGACTGGTTCAGCACGAACTCGAGCTCGCTGATGCGGTAGGCGGGGTTGATGTTCACCAGGATCGCGCCGATCTTCGCGGTGGCGTACTGGGTGTAGACCCACTCGGCGCAGTTCGGCGCCCAGATCCCGACCCGGTCCCCCTTGGTGATCCCCAGCCCGAGCAGGGCCAGGGCGAGCGCGTCGACTTCCGCGGCGAGTTCGGCGTACGTCCACTGGCGGCCGGCCGGCACGTCCGCGAGCGCCATCCGGCCCGGGTACCCGGCGACCGCGCGGTCGAAGTTCTCCCCGATCGTGTCGCCGAGCAGCGGCGCCGCCGAGACCGCCGACGTGTAGCTCTTCTCCGCCATGACTTGCTCCCCTCGCCGCCGCGGCCGCCGGACTCTAGCTTGGTACCCGCGCCGGCGCCGCGTCCACGGGGCCGGCGGCCGGTGGGGCGGGGAGACGGCACTGTCCGTTCGGGATAATAGGGTCTTTCATCATGGACACCGGTGTAGCCATCTTCCCGACACACGATGCGATCGCGCCCGCCGACGTGGCGCGGCTGGCCGAGCAGCGCGGGCACGAGTCGCTGTTCTTCCCCGAGCACACGCACATCCCCGCGAGCCGGGCGACGCCCTGGCCTGGCGGGCGGCCGCTGCCGCGCAGGTACGCGCACACGTTCGACCTGTTCGTCGCGGTAACCGCCGCGGTGACCGCGACCACCCGGCTGCGGGTCGGGTCCGGCGTGTGCCTGGTGATCCAGCGGGACCCGATCATCACCGCCAAGGAGGTCGCGTCGGTCGACGTCCTGTCCGGCGGGCGGTTCGAGTTCGGCGTCGGCGCGGGCTGGAACAGGGAAGAGATGGCCAACCACGGCACCGACCCGCGGGTCCGGATGGCGATCATGCGGGAGCGCGTGGAGGCCATGAAGGCGATCTGGACGTCCGAGGAGGCCAGCTACGCCGGGTCGCACGTGTCGTTCGACCGGATCTGGTCGTGGCCGAAGCCCGCGCAACGGCCGCACCCGCCGGTGCTCGTCGGCGGGGACGGGCCGGGCGTGCTTGACCGGGTGCTCGCGTTCGGGGACGCCTGGATCCCGAACCACGCGCCCGCGGGGATCCTGGAGCGGGCGAAGGAGCTGCGGGCGCGGGCGGACCGGGCGGTGGGACTGATCGTGATGGGCGTGCCTGCCGATCCGCGGGTGCTCGAAGCGTACGCGGCGGCTGGGTTCGCGCGGGCGGTGCACTGGCTGCCTTCGGCGCAGCGCGGGCCGGTGGAGCGGGCCTTCGACGCGTTCGAGGCGGCCGTCGCCGAGTTCACGGGCGAATAGCCAGGCTCCCGGGTTCGCGGGAGCGTGGCCGGGTTCGCGGGAGATCGGGGGTGGGCCGTGGCGGTCCCGCGGCCCGGAATCGGATCCGGTCCGCGGGACCGCACGCCCCCCGGTGCGCCCCCGCCCCGTGTCCCCGCCCTGGTGCGCCATTGTGCCCGCTTCGCGGGCCTTTACGCAGGCTTGCCGCCTATGTCCGGACAGAGTCGGACAAGCAAGGCGAAGCGCGCGACAGATCGCAAATTCGCATCGATATCCGAAAACGCGAAGAACTCCGCTGCCGGTCCATGTGTCATCTCAATGCATAGGGTCCTTAGGGGGGCGCCCTTCCATGCGCGGTCTCCTGCGGACGCGAGCTTTCCTTACGCGCATGTCGTGGTGACACCTTGGGAGACCCATGGCTGACCAACAGGCTTCCCCTGACCCGGAGCGGATCGCGACACAAGCGGACTTCGGCCGCGAGCTCACCGCGCTGCGAGAGCGTGCCGGACTGAAGATCCGCGAGGTCGCGAAGGCGACCGGCATCCCGGTCAGCACCACGGGCGACTACTTCTCCGGCCGCCACCTGCCGGCCGACCGCCAGCAGCTGCTGCGGATCCTCGACGTGTGCGGGGAGGCCGATCCCGGCACGACAGCGTGGTGGGAGGCCGCGCTGCGCCGGGCCAGGCGGCCGCCGGGCCGGAAGACCGACACCCCGTACCGTGGCCTGGCGAGGTTCGAGGTCGAGGACGCGCGCTGGTTCTTCGGCCGCGAGGAAGTCACCAACCTGCTCGTCGACCTCGCGGCCGAGGCGACCGCGCTGCCGCTGATGCTCGTCGGGCCTTCCGGCGCGGGCAAGTCGTCGCTGCTGCGCGCCGGCCTGCTGCCCCGGCTGCGGGAACTGGCCGACGCGGCCCCCGGCATCGCCGGGCCGGTGACGGTGCTCGAGCCGACGCACACCCCCGTCGCCGACCTCAAGGCGCACCTCGCCGGGCTGACGCCCGGCCAGGAGGGGGCCGACGGCGGCAGGCCGGCCGTCATCGTCGATCAGTTCGAGGCGGTCTTCACGCTGTGCCAGGACGAGACGCAGCGGCGGGAGTTCATCGCCGGCCTGTGCGACCTGGCCAGGACCGCGCTGGTCGTGCTCGCGCTGCGCGCCGACTTCTACGACCACGCCATCCGCTATCCCGCGCTGGCGAGCGCGCTGCAGTCGCGGCAGGTCGTGCTCGGCCCGATGACGGCGGAACAGGTGTGCCGCGCGGTGACCGAGCCGGCCCGGCTGGCCCGCGTGGACGTCGAAGATGGCCTGGTCGGGCTGCTGCTCGCGGACCTGGCCCCGCACGACGCGCCGCAGGGCGGCGCGTACGAGCCAGGCGCGCTGCCGCTGCTGTCGCACGCGATGCTCGCCACCTGGGAACACAGCCGCGGCGGCACGCTCACGATCGCGGACTACCTGGCCAGCGGCGGGATCAAGGACGCGCTGACCCAGTCCGCGGAGCGGGCGTACGGTAGCCTTTCCGCGGACCAGCAGCAGCTGGCGAGACGGCTGTTCCTGCGGCTCGTGCACGTGGCCGACGACCTGCCGCCGAGCCGCGCCAGCGTCGAACTCGGCGAGCTGCGCGACTGGGGCGGCGACGGCGACCAGGTGCTCGCCACGTTCGTCGACGAGCGGATGATCACGGTGGACGCGGGCTCCGCCCAGATCACGCACGACGCCCTGCTCACGGCCTGGCCGCGGCTGCGGTCCTGGATCGAGGGCGGCATGGACGGGCTGCGCACCCGCAGGCGGATCACCCAGGGCGCCCGCACGTGGGCGGACGCCGACCGGGAGAACGCCGCGCTGTGGCGCGGCAGCCAGCTGGCGGTGGCCAGGGAGTGGGTGGCGGACGAGGACAACCGCGCCGCGCTGCCCGCGCTCGCCGCCGAATTCGTCGACGCCTCGATCGCGCAGGATTCGGCCCTGCGGCGTGCGCGGCGGCGCCGCACCCGGTGGCTGCAGGGCATCGTGGCCGTGCTGACCGCCCTCGTCGTCGTGGTCGCCGGGCTGACGGTCTACGCCTTCAGGCAGCGCCAGGCGGCTTCGACCGCGCAGCAGGAGACGAGCGCGGACGAGACCGCGCTCGAGGCCGGCCAGATCCGCGGCCAGGACCCGTCGCTGGCCGCGCAGCTCAGCGTCTCGGCCTACGGCCTCGTGCACACCCAGCTGGCGACGGCCAGCCTGCTCGAGTCTTCTGGCACGGCGTCGGCAGCCCGCATCGTCGACTCGCCGGGCATCGTGCAGTGGGCGGCGGTCAGCCCGGACCACACGCTGCTCGCGGCGGCCGGCGCCGACGGCACGCTCCGGCTGTGGGACGTGGCCGATCCCGGCCATCCCTTTCTCGTCGCCACGCTGGCCGGGGAGAACTTCAACGATCCGCTGTACGTGGCGGCGTTCAGCCCGGACGGCCGCGTGCTCGCCGCCGCCGGCGCCGGCCAGGTGGTCCGCCTCTGGGACGTGTCGGACCCGGCCCGGCCGCGCCCGCTCGGCGTGCCGCTGACCGGGCCGCGCAACACGATCTACTCGGTCGCGTTCAGCCCCGATGGGCGCACCCTCGCGGTGGGCAGCGCGGATGACACCGTCCGGCTCTTCAACGTGACCGACCCCGCCCGCGCCGTGCCGCTCGGCAGGCCGCTGACCGTGCCGGGCGCGGACGCGTACGTGGAGTCGGTCGCGTTCAGCCCGGACGGCCGGACGCTCGCGGCGGGCACCGCGACCGGCACGGTCTGGCTGTGGAACGTCGCCAGTCCGGCCAGGCCCGTCGCGTTCGCGGGCATGCCGCTCACCGGGCCGGCCATGCAGGTCTCCGGGGTGGCGTTCAGCCCGGACGGCCGGCTGCTCGCCGCGGCCAGCCAGGATAAGAAGGTGTGGCTGTGGCGGCTGGCCGCGGCCGCGCGGGGCGGCACGGCCGCGGCCGGCGCGGCCTTCCCCGACGGAACGCTGAGCGGCGCGGCGAACTGGGTGAACACGGTCGCGTTCAGCCCGGACGGGACGACCCTCGCGGCGGGCACGTCCGACGCGAGCGTGCTGGTCTGGAACCTGGCCACCCGCGCGCTCGCCGACACGCTGCCGCAGACGCAGCCGGTCACCTCGGTGGCCTGGGACGGCCCGGGACGGATCGTGTCCAGCGACGCGGACGGGACGATCTCGCTGTGGACGGTGCCGACGCCTGTGCTGGCGACGGGGAACGCGGCGACGTCGGTCGCCTACAGCCCGGACGGAAAGATCCTCGCCGTCGGCGGCCAGAACGTGCAGATCTGGAACGCGGCCACCCGCCAGCTGATCGCGACGCACCTGCTGCCCGCGAACACGTTCGTCAACGGGCTCGCGTACTCACCGGACGGCGCCGTCATCGCGGTCGCCTACAGCGACGGCACGGCCGGGCTGCTGAACGCGGGCACGCTCGCGCCGCTCGGCAGGCCGTTCCGGGTGACCGCGATGGGCAACGACGAGACGGTCGCGTTCAGCCCGGACGGCGCGATCCTCGCCACCGGCAGCGACGACGGGACCGTTCGGCTGTGGTCGGTGAGCGATCCGGCCCGCCCGCGTCAGCTGAGTTCGGTGCACGACTCGGGCACCTACGTGTACACGGTGGTCTTCTCCCCCAACGGCAGGACGCTCGCCGCGGCGAGCACTGACAACCTCACCCGGCTCTGGGACGTGGCGGACCCGGCCCGCCCGGTCCTGCTCGGCAAGCCGCTCGGCGGGTTCACCAGCTACGCGATCGGGCTGGCGTTCACCCCGGACGGCAAGCTGCTCGCCATCAGCAGCGCGGACAAGACCATCCGCCTGTGGAACGTCGCCAACCCGGCACGCCCGGTCCTGGTGGGCGCGCCGCTGACCGGGCCCGCCGGGTACATCTGGGCGGTGGCGCTCAGCCCGGACGGCGACACGCTCGCGGCCGGCGTCACCGACGGCACCGTGTGGCTGTGGGATGTCGCCAACCCGGCCAGCCCGTCGCTGATCGCCACCCTCACCGGACCGGCCGGCCACGTGTACTCGGTCGCGTTCGCGCCGGCCGGCGGTGAGCTCGCGGCCTCAAGCGACGACGGCACCGTGCACCTGTGGGATACCGACCCCGCGACGGCGGAAGCGGCCATCTGCGCCAACCTCGGCCAGCCGCTGACCGCGACGGAGTGGTCGACGTACGTGCCCGACGTGCCGTACCGCGTGCCGTGCCAGTGAGGACCCCGCGGCCCGCTCGCGCCGTGCCTAGCCGGCCGACCGGCCGACTCTTGGCGGGCGTTTCCCTGGCGTCCCAGGAGTCCCGCAAGTACGACTTTGGACACTTTGTGCGTGGACAAATCGGGCATTCCGGGCGCCAGATGGTCACAGAGTGTACAAAGTCGCCTGTCAGGGGCATTTAGGAGCCGCCGCGCTGGCCGGCGGCGCCGGCCTTGGGCAGCTCAGGAACGTGCGCGGCGGCGGCGCGGCGGCGCAGCAGGCCCGCCACGGCCGTGCCCCACACAAGCACGAGGATGCCGTACAACCCCAGCGGAGCGGCGGCCGCCGGGCCGAACGCGGCGGTCGCGAGGCCGGCGGCGATCGCGAAGTCGCGCATCGACGTGGTCAGCAGCAGGGCGGTGGCCGCGCGCGGGCCGGCTCGCGCGCCGAGCAGCCGGCCAAGCAAGGCGGTCCC
>NZ_JASIAL010000168.1:0-8216 GCF_030042015.1 Trebonia sp.
CACGCCGGAAAGCTCGTCACCGTCATCATCGAAGACACCTGCTACCGCATCCTCCACGGCGAGGAAGAACTCGCCGTCAAGCCCCGCAAGGACACCAGCCCCATCACCCGGCTCTACGTCCGCGGCATGAAAACCCAGTCCTGAGACGTCAAGCACCTCCTGCGAACAATCGGTAAAGCATGTCCTGAGACCTCACATTGACACGTTGCGGCCTGGCCGGGTTGGGGTGCCTGGTCGTAGCGTTGAGAGGTCCTGGCGAGCGTGGCTCTGTAACCGCCTGCCGGCTTCGGGCCTGGCTTTCGAACGACGTGCTGGCCTGCCGGGACCTCGCCGTGGCGTGGCTCAAAAGAGGCGCGAGCGCTCGCGGTCGGGGCGCGAGCGCTCGCGGTCGGGTCCTGGAAGTAGGCGTGCCCGCTGCGGTCCCACCAGGTACCGGGAAGAGGGAGGCCGGTCATGACAGCAGTGATGATCGGGGTCGATCCGCACAAAGCCTCGCACACGGCGGTGGCGATCAGCAGGGCCGAGGAGCCGCTGGGGCAGCTGCGGGTGCGCGCCAGCGCCGCGCAGGCCGAGCGGCTGCTGGCGTGGGCCGCGGGTTCCCCGGACGCCAGAACATAGTAGCGGTTAAAGGCTGCAAGGCGCAGGGGTCTGGCACTTTCCTCTGCGGTTGATCCCAGCACGCCCGACAGGGGTCTGCTCGACCGAGCAGCGAGGCCGTTCGGGGGAACTGGATAGGCTCTGGTTGATGTGAGCAACGGCGGAGATGGAGCAATCTGCCGCAGAAGTGCAACCTGTATAGCCAACCTTTTTGCGCCAGCCGATGACGTTGATCGAGAGCGAGGGTCAACCATCCTCGGCGGTAGCTACGGATGCCGAAACGGATGTTCTGCGCGCATGGGCTCGCGTATTCCTATCGTTTCAGTAGGCATTCCTAATCGGCAGGGAGACTGTGGATACTGCTTCCGGCCCTGCTTCCGTGGTTTGGCGCTAGTGCGGGCGTAGGGTCGGTGGCCTGGGTCCCGGCCTGACCTCCGATTCGGCTGACGCCGCTCGGGCTGTCCTGCGAGACGATCTGTCGGCCGGGTCCCAGGTTTTCTGGCAACTGCCGGCGCTGCCGGTCTGATCTGCCTGGCCTGGGCAAGAGGCCGGGGTTCACAGGTCCGACGGCCAGCGGGTGCGTGCCATCCCTCAACCTCAGAAAGGGATGGCTGTGACCATTGTAGAAGATACGCGCGTCATCACCGGCGGCGTGGACACCCATGCTGATGTGCATGTCGCCGCTGCGCTCGATCCCATCGGAGGGCTGCTCGGCGTGCAGGAGTTCCCGGTCAGCCGGGCCGGCTACGCCCGCCTGCTGGGCTGGCTAGGCGGGTTCGGGACCGTCGGGCTGGTCGGGATCGAAGGCACCGGCAGCTACGGCGTCGGTCTGGCCCGGCACATCACCGCGGCCGGCATCCGGGTCGTGGAAGTGGACCGTTCGGACCGTCAGGACCGGCGCCGGCAGGGCAAGTCCGACCCGCTGGATGCGGTCAGTGCCGCCCGGGCTGCCCAGTCGGGCCGGGCCCGCGGCGCGCCGAAGGGCCGGAACGGCACCGTCGACGGCGCGCCGTGTTCCCCGGCGGCCAGCTCGAGCGCCCCGGCGAGCTCATCGTCCCCCTCGTGGCAGCCCGTGCTCCGGGGCTCCTTGCCCTGTACGGGATCGGCCCGAACACCGCGGCGCTGCTGCTCATCGCGGCCGGAGACCACCCCGGGCGGCTGCGCAGCGAGGCCGCCTGGGCGCACCTGTGCGCAGCCGCCCCCATTCCCGCATCGCCGGGGGAAGTCACCCGCCACCGGCACTGCCCCGGCGGCGACCGGCAGGCCAACCACGCCCTGTGGCGGATCGTGTTCACCCGCATGCGCTCCGACCCGGCCACCCGCGCCTACGTCGAACGCCGCACCAAAGAAGGAAAATCCAAGGCCGAGATCATCCGCTGCCTGAAGCGCTACGTCGCCCGCCAGGTCTACCCGCACCTGCGCCCGGCCGCTGATTGACCCGCAGACCCCGGGGACGGCCTGACCCGATAATCGGCTGCCGCGAACCTGCTGGCCTGCGAACGATCCGCCGGCCGTCCCCGGCCCAATCTTCCTGACCTGCTGGACGTGACCTAATAAGAGCCTGGCCTCCACACCGAGCGGCCCCTCCCTGTCTTGTCCGCCCCCAGCAATAAGCCGGCCGCAACCAAAACTACCGCCACCGAAACGACATCCGAGCCCCTTGACAAACATAAGAGCATCGATAAGCACCCTTTCCACGAGGAAAGTAGAAGACCTGCGGGTTACTTTCGGTGACGGCGCCGTGCGCTTGCCGGGGCAGGTGTCCAAGTACGTACCGGTGCCGGATTCAGACACGGATTGCCGTTGCATTAGTCCGCTTGCTCCGTCTGCGCAGGGACGTTCCCAGTGTTCAGCTGAGTCCGGGAATGATCATCATGAGCAGTCCGTGCCAGCCGACTGGGTCAGAGCGGGGCCGCGCGCCCATTGCGGCACCGACAGGCCATGGCTTTAGGCCGTGGGCGACGCTCGCCGGGAGCGTGGCCGCGATGCCGGGACGAGCAGGGCTGAACAGGGCACCAACAGGGAGGCTGTCGCCCACCTGTGGACTTCGGAGACCAGGTAGAGGTACAGCGCTTCCGCCTCGCCGCTGAACACTGGACCATCGTCAAGTCCCTGGCCGCCGCTACATGGCCACGTCCTCGATTGATGCGCCGAGGACCCGCACCATCGCGAGAACGGTGTAAAGGGACGGTTCGACCACGATCACTCTTTCGATGTTCCGAACCGTGGCTACGGAGATCTCCGCCTGGGCCGCTAGCTGCTCCTGGGTCATGCCGTGCTGCTCGCGAAGCGCGCGCAACCGCGCCGCCAGCCGCTCGGCCTGCTCGGCGTAGCGGCTCTCGGCACGTTTCCTCCGACCCGGCCTGGCCATGCTGCTATCCTAGCAATAAATCTTTACCGCTAAATATTTAAGCGAGTAGGCTGTTCGGTCAGAGGTACGAAAAACTGTGCGGAGGACACATGGGATCAGGCACAGGTATCGAATGGACTGAGGTCACCTGGAATCCGACCACCGGCTGCGACCGGATCTCAGCCGGGTGCGACCACTGTTATGCCCTTACGCTGGCCAAGCGGCTCAAGGCGATGGGACAGGCCAAGTACCAGGCGGACGGCGACCCTCGCACGTCCGGGCCGGGCTTCGGGCTCACCGTGCACCCCGATGCGCTGCGGCTGCCGTACACCTGGGCAGGCCACCGGACGGTGTTCGTCAACTCGATGAGCGACCTGTTTCACGTGCGGGTGCCGCTCGGCTTCGTTCGTGACGTGTTCGACGTGATCGCCGGCACCCCGCAGCACACCTACCAGGTGCTGACCAAGCGCTCGGCCCGGCTGCCGAAGATCGCGGACCGCCTTGACTGGCCGCCCAACCTGTGGCTCGGCGTCTCGGTCGAGGACGCCTCGGTGCTGTCCCGCGTGGACCACCTGCGGGCTGTTCCGGCTGCGGTGCGCTTCCTGTCGTGCGAGCCGCTGATCGGGCCGCTGGACCGCCTGGACCTGACAGGCATCGATTGGGTTATCGCTGGCGGCGAGTCAGGCCCTGATCACCGGCCTCTGGACCCGTCGTGGGTAACGGTGATCCGGGACAGGTGCGTGAGCGCGTCGGTTCCGTTCTTCTTCAAGCAGTGGGGCGGCCGTACGCCAAAGGCCGGAGGGCGCGAACTGGACGGGCGCGTATGGGACGAGATGCCCGCCCGTACAGGTGCCGCGGCGTAGGGCCGGACAGACTCCCGCTACGCGGAAAGATCCGGATCCTGGTGCCACCAGGATCGTGTCGCGGGGTCCCAGGAGTCAGTGGGGTCCCAGGAGAGGGTGTCGACAGGGATCGAAGACGGGGGCAAGTCGAACAGGGTGTCCCGGCCGGCGTCCCTGGACCGCTTGTCTTTTGCCTTGGCCTTGGCCTCCTGCCGCATGAGAGGCTCCCGTTCGGCGGCCTTCCTGTACAGGTCGGTCATGATTTTGTTGCCGACTGGATGGTCGGTCGCGAAGACCATGTCGTAAATGGGCATCCCGCTCGGCATCCGCATCGGGACCCGCGCGGTGATCGCATAGCCAAGGTCCTGCTCGAGCCGCCAGCGCTGCAGATTGACCATCTCGTCGCGGTATTCGTCCGCGCTGATGGTGTCGCGGTCGCGTGCCAGCTGGATTCGCCGCCAGTCCCGGGTGCCGTAAAGCGCGTCCACCCGTGTGGCGAACGCTTCGCCGTTTGTCCCCGCGACTCCCTTGGCGACCATGGAGGGCGACGTCAGCAGCCATATCTCGGCTTTCGTCTTCCCGGTCCGGAAGGCGGCGATCCTCTTCAGTGTCTCCCAGTGGATCTCGGCTGCCTGCTGGTCCGCAAAGACGAAAGTCGGAGCCCAGCGCCACTGGTCAAGGTCGGCAAGCACCCGGCCGATCGTCTCGTTGCAATCTCCGGGGTAGACCTTGAAGCTCCTGCCCGGGTATCGGTCGCGGAGATCCTTCTCCAGCGCCGCCGCCTTCTGCGGCATCTCGCAAAGCGCTATGCGCGTGAACGGCGGCGTACAGGACAGGGCGAGCCGCGCGGACCCGTCGAATTCCTCCTCCGTCTGCGCGTCGCGGTTAAACGGCTCGCCGGCCATCAGGTCGATGTACAACCGTTCAGGGGACCTCTTGGATGCGACATTGAAGGCGGGGAGGTAGCCGCCTAGGATGCTCAGCTTGTTCCGCGTCCAGTACTGCCACTCCCGCATGAACGTTCACCTACCTGAGCGATGACCGAGTTGCTGGTGCCGTCCTTACGGCTGCAGGGACGATTTGCGCAAGGACTGCGAGCATCGCCTAAATCATGCCAGGTAAATACCAGCAGGGCGAACTGAAACCGCCGACCCGCTGCGAACTGCTCACCCGTAGCCGGTCGCAGGAGCGGAACTCGTGAACTGCACAAGGAAATGAAATATCCGGCGAGATTCGCGATGACTGAGCCAATTTCATCCTGGTTGTGATGGGTTAGTCACGGTGTGATCACGTGGCGGCGCGCCTCCGGCAAGGCCCGGGAAGCCCCTGGTAGATGAGGCAGTCGACCAAGATCCACTCCACCACCAGGGGCTCCCATGCTGTTCTACCGTGCCGCGCTGCCGTTGTCGTCCCGGACCCTCGCCTTCGTGTCCGGGATCATCCGCCGCCACAGGATCTCGATCGGCTCTCTGTGGCGGAAGCTGAACCCTGGCCAGCAGGCGCTGGCGGTCCTGGTTTACCTGCGCAAAGGCGAGACGTTCGGCGAGCTCGCCGCTGGGTTCGGGATAGGGACTTCCACCGCCTGGCGGTACGTGAACGAGGCCGTCGCCTTGCTCGCGGCCCGCGCCCCGAAGCTGCGCAAGGCGGTCCGGGACGCGAAGAAGGCCGGGTACGCCTACGTCGTCATCGACGGGACGCTGATCCCGATCGACCGGGTCGCAGCGGACCGGCCGTTCTACTCCGGCAAGCACAAGAAGCACGGGATGAACCTGCAGGTCATCGCCAGCCCCGGCGGTGATGTCCTGTGGGTGTCTGGGGCGCTGCCCGGCTCCGTGCACGACAAGAAGGCCGAGTGGATCTGGGGCGTGCTGGCCGAACTGGAGGCCGCGGGCCTGGTCACCCTGGCCGACAAGGGCTACCAGGGATCCGCGTACGCGAAGATCCCGTACAGGGGGAAGAACAAGCCGCAGTCACAAAAAGACGCAAATAAGGCGCACGCGAAACTCCGATCACCCGGAGAAAGGGCCAACGCCCAGCTCAAGACCTGGAGGATCCTCCGCAAGCTTCGCTGCTGCCCCTGGCGCGCCGGGCAGCTCGCGAAGGCCATCCACGTCTTGCAGGTCCGCGAGGCAAATGCAGGATGAAAATGGCTCACTGTCTTATTTTTTCCTGACGCTGGAGTAGTGGCGTTCATTCCTGGATTATCAGAACACGTTGTGCTTTTCTTTTGCTGATGTGCCTGCCGGGGAGGTGGCCTGGATGTGCGCGGCGCCGGCGGTCTTGACCGGCAGGCAGCCGTCTGTCCACGGCATGCTGGCACAGTGGGCGAAGGGCTTGAGGCCCAGCCGCGCGGGCATGCGCGTCCGGGGATGCCTCCGGTTCGCCTTCTACGGGCGGGTCTCGACAGAGGACTGGCAGGAGCCCGAGTCGTCGCTGGCACGGCAGCTGCTGCAGGCGGTGATGCTGACCGCGGGGCGCGGGGTGATCGCGGCGGTGTTCTTCGACGCGGCGGAGAGCCGGGTGCTGCCATGGATGCGGCGGCCGCGCGGGGCCTTCCCGGGCGTTCGGCAACTGGACTGCATGCTGGCCGATCGTGTCGGCGGGAGGGGAGACTAAAGCCGTGTTAGGGTTGTCGTCGCCGCAGTATAACGATTCATCCTCATCTATAGGGGTGCCAAATGCTGCGTCGGTGGTTAGTCGCGGGAGTGCTTGTCGGGATACTCATCTGCTCGATCCAGATAGTGGATGCGCCGACGGCGTTTGCCGCTACGGGTACTACCAGCACTAGCGTGAATGTCATGAGCGGTCCCGGCTATTCAAACGCGCAACTCGGCACCATCGCTGCCAACACGACGGTCACCTTCTCCTGCTTCGTCGCGGGTGAGCCGGTCAGTGGGAACTGGGGAACCGAAGACATCTGGGACGCGCTGGACAGCGGCGGATACGTGCCGGACGCCCTGGTCTATACCGGCTCCAACGGTGCAATCGTCCCAGCCTGTCCATCGGATCAGTTCGGTGTTGGCACCTACCCGGTCGCGTGGACGGGCGGGAGCGGCGTGCAGCCAGTGGACGGAACTTCGACAAGCGCTAGTCCCGTTGGCGGGATCCTGCCGGACGGCCAGCTCGTAAACGTGACATGCGAGACATCAGGCCAGACTGTGACGGACTCGGACGGATTCACTGACAGCCTGTGGGATCAGCTCAGTAGCGGCGGATACGTTCCGAACGTGTATATCGACACCGAGTTGAACGCGCCGACCCCGGGCCTATCAGCTTGCCCGCAGCCAAGCGGCGGTAATGGGGGCGGAGGAAATGGATCTGGCGCCGGCGCGCCATCGGCTCAGAACTCGCCCGAGACACCTCCAAGCTCGGCTGCACCAACGGCCCCCGCGTCGTCGCCGCCTCCACAGGCCGCTACGCCTACTGGCGACATCAGCGTTCCCTCGTTCAACGCGAGGTCCTCGGCAGGCACATCAACATCGGCGTCGCCGAATAGGACTGTCCGCTCGGATGGTTCATCATCCGATTCCGATAACGGCGCTATTTTGATATGGACTGCGGTTGGTGCGATCGGCGCCTTGCTGGGAGGCTGTGGCACTGTGATGGCTCTTGTTCGCAGAAAGAGGGGATGATAAAGAATTCCTCAAGGGTGGGGTCCTGGGAGTCTTCCCGGATGTCTCCGCTGCCACACGGTTTATGCGAGTGTCCGAGGTGGCGGGCGATGGTCTGTGGACGGCATCGCGCCTCGCGGCATCCACCGACGCGGCGTCTGCGGCACGCCCTCGGCTGGTTTAGTAGCGACATCGTAAGGCGTTCAGCAGCGACATCTCCGTAAACGGCTGCCGGAATCACGGGCGAAACCCGACCACGCATCGCCGTTCATCGCTAACCTGCGGCGATTGCTCGCGTCCTTGCACCTCCTGAAGTCCCACGGGACACAGGAGTCGGCCATGCTCACTGGCCCCTTCCTCGCGACTGGGTCAGATAAGCATGCCTACTACAAGGCGCTGGAATGGTTGTTCTGGTCTTGGATGGAGTGCAAGCGGCCAAACCGCTTGTCAACGGCGGCGCGGGTTCGGCTTATTGATACGGGTCACTGATCCGCTGGGAGAGCAGGGCTATATCGGAGCATGCACCCGGCCGATCACAAGGCCTTTAGGTCTTGCGTGTTAGGACGAATGCCTGACAATCTCTCAGTCGAATGCTATTACAGTAACCTGGGGGGCTCATGTCGTACTAAGCAGAAATTAAGTTTTTAGAGCCTAGATCTATGCTAGAATAGCATTATGGCACGCAAGGGGCGCAGGTCGAGCCACGAAGAGCGGATTTATGCCATCCAGCTCCTGGAGCAGGGGCGCACCAAGCCTGAGGTGGCGAGAATTCTCCGGGTTGCCGAGTCCTCGGTTTACGTCTGGCAAAAGGCATAT
>NZ_JASIAL010000169.1:0-34169 GCF_030042015.1 Trebonia sp.
ATACAACGGATCCGGCCAGCCCGTAGGGCCGGCCGCACAGGAAAAGAGGTTTCCACGTCATGAGCCGTTCCGATGTCCTAGTCGACGCCGACTGGGTCGAAGCCCGTATCGGAGAGCCCGGAGTCGTCATCGTCGAGGTCGACGAGGACACCAGCGCCTACGACAAGGGCCACATCCCGAGCGCCATCAAGATTGACTGGAAGAAGGACCTGCAGGACCCTGTCCGCCGCGACTTCGTGGACAAGGCCGGTTTCGAGGCGCTGCTGTCCGAGCGCGGCATCTCCAACGACGACACCGTGGTCCTTTACGGCGGGAACAACAACTGGTTCGCGGCGTACGCGTACTGGTACTTCAAGCTGTACGGCCACCACAACGTAGTGCTGCTCGACGGCGGCAGGAAGAGGTGGGAGCTCGACTCAAGGGAACTGAGCACCGAGGTCCCCTCCCGCGCGAAGACCAGCTACACCGCCACCGAGCAGGACTCCTCGCTGCGCGCGCTGCGGGACGAGGTTGTCGCCGCGATCGGCAAGCGCAACCTGGTCGACGTCCGCTCTCCCGACGAGTTCGCGGGCCGCCTGCTGGCGCCTGCGCACCTGCCGCAGGAGCAGGCGCAGCGTGGCGGGCACATCCCGACGGCGCGCAACGTGCCGTGGTCCAAGGCCGCGAACGAGGACGGCACGTTCAAGTCCGACGACGCGCTCGAGACGCTCTACAAGGACGAGGCCGGCGTCGACTTCAGCAGGGACACGATCGCGTACTGCCGGATCGGCGAGCGCTCGGCGCACACGTGGTTCGTGCTGCACGAGATCCTCGGCCTGCCGAACGTCAAGAACTACGACGGTTCCTGGACCGAGTACGGCTCGCTTGTCGGCGTGCCGATCGAGCTCGGCGACGGCCGGTGAGCACGGACCAGAGCGGCTGCGGCGCGCCCGCGGGAGGCGTGCGCGTCACCAAGGACGCGGCGGGCAAGGAGGCGATCGTCGAAGGGCGCGTGCTCCGCGACGGCGCGCCGGTCGGCGCCGGGTATGCCCGGCTGCTCGGCACGGGCGGCGAGTTCGTCGCCGAGGTGCCGCTCGGCGCCGACGGCGGCTTCCGGTTCTTCGCCGCGCCCGGCCAGTGGACGCTGCGCGTGCTCGCGCCGGGCGGGGTGCGTGCCGAGCGCTCCGTGTCCGCGGACATCGGCCACATCACCACGGTCGACGTGGTCGTCTAGGCGCCGCCGCCGACGGCGGGCACCGGCCGCGATGGCAGGTGCCCGCCGTCGGCCCGTCTCCGGGGGCGATCCGCTCCGCGTCCGTGCCACCACGCAGAGCAAGCTTCCCTCGCCTGTCAGATCCCGCCGGGCAGCCCGGCGGATCCCGCCAGGTACACGACCCTTCGGGAGATGTTGACCGCGTGCGCGCCAAGACGCTCGTAGCAGCGGGCCACCTGCGTCATCTCCATCGTGACCGGCACCGCCGTGTGCCCCGACGCCAGCTCGGCTAGCAGGCTGGCGTGCAGCGCGTCGATCTCCTCGTCGCGCTCGGTCAGCGTGACCGCGGCGTCCCGGTCGCGCTGGTACCAGGCGTCGGCCGCCTGCCGCCACATGGCCGCCGCGAGATCCCCCATCTGCTCGACAAGCCCGCGGGTGCGCGGCGAGAGGTCCCCTGTGAGACTGTGCGTGGCCGCGGCCGCGATCTCGACCACGAGGTCGTGTGACCGCTCGAGTTCTGGCACCACCCGCAGCACCGAGAGCAGGAACCGCAGGTCCGCGGCGACCGGCTGCTGCAGCAAGATCTCCTTGTTGGCCAGTTCCTCCACCTGTCGGTAGAGGGCGTCGATTTGCCTGTCGCGTTCGACAAGCACCGCGAGTGCCCCGCTGTCGCCGGTCAGCAGGGCCCGCGTCGCCTCGGGCAGGTCCTCGCCGACCATGGCGAACAGTTCGATGACCTTGCCTTCGATGGCCTCTAGCTGGTGCTCGAATTCCTGCCGATGCTCCGCCATGGCGGTCTCATCCCATCCGGCCGGTCACGTACGCCTGCGTGCGGCTGTCTTGCGGGTCTTCGAAGATCTGCTTAGTCGACGCGTACTCGACCAGCACGCCGGTGCGGGTGTCGCTCGTGGAGTGGGTCAGCACGTAGAAGAACGCGGTCCGGTCGCTGACCCGGGTGGCCTGCTGCATGTTGTGCGTCACGATCACGATCGTGAACCTCGACTTGAGCTCGTGCATCAGGTCCTCGATCGCGCCGGTGGAGATCGGGTCAAGCGCCGAGGCCGGCTCGTCCATCAGCACCACGTCCGGCTCCACGGCGATGGTCCGGGCGATGCACAGCCGCTGTGCCTGCCCGCCGGACAGGGCCAGTCCCGATGTCTTGAGCCGGTTCTTGACCTCATCCCACAGCGCGGCGCCGCGCAGTGACCGCTCGACGATATCGTCGAGCCTGTGCCTGTTGCGCTCGCCGTTGATCCGCGGCCCGTAGGCGACGTTGTCATAGATCGACTTCGGGAACGGGTTCGGCTTCTGAAAGACCATCCCGATCCGCCGCCGCACGGCGATCGGCGACACGTCGGCGCCGTACAGATTGGCGCCACGGTAATACATCTCCCCGGCCACCCGGGCGCCGGGCACGAGGTCGTTCATGCGGTTGAACGCGCGCAGCACCGTCGACTTGCCGCTGCCGGAGGAACCGATGAACGCGGTGATCTCGTTTTCATAGATCGGCAGCGTGACATCGGTGACAGCCTGGAACCCGCCGTACCAGACCGACATGTTCCTGACATCGAAGATGAGGTTGCCGGTGCCGGCGGGCTCGGCCGGATGCCTCACCAGCGGCTGCGGACCGCGCATGCCGGCGGCGGCCTTCTTCCCGGTCTGCTCGACGACGTTTTGGTCAGACTGTTCCATGGCGATTCCTAGCGCTGGTAACTGGCGAACCGGGCGGTGACGAGGCGGGCGGCGATCATGAAGACGAAGGCGATCACGACCAGCGTGAGCGCGGCTCCCCAGCCGCGGGCCTGCGCGCCGGTGTACGGCTGAGTCGCGTTCAGGAAGATCTGCGAGGGCAGCGAGGTGTTGGAGCCGCTGAACACGTTCGCGTTCACCGAGGTGACGATGCCGATGGTGAACAGCAGCGGCGCGGTCTCGCCCGCGGCCCTGGCGACCGCGAGCAGCGCGCCGCTGACGATGCCGCCCACCGCCGCGGGCAGCACGACGGTTACGGTCACACGGGCCTTGGTGGCACCGAGCGCGTAGCTCCCCTCCCGCAGCGAGTCCGGCACCAGCTTCAGCATCTCCTCGCTGGAGCGGATCACGACCGGCAGCATGAGGCAGGCCAGGGCGAGCGCGCCGCCCAGGCCCGAGTACTGGAAACGCAGGGTCCAGAGCGTGAAGATGAACAGGCCCATGATGATCGACGGGACGCCGGTCATCACGTCGGACATGAACCGGACGACCTGCGCCAGGAACCCCTTGCCGCCGTACTCGTTGATGTAGATCGCGCCGAGTATGCCCAGCGGCACCGCGATCACCGTGGCCAGGGCCGTGATCTCAAGCGTGCCAACGATCGCTGGCCCCATGCCGCCCACATTCGCGGGCAGCACGGGCGGCGGGATCGAGCCGGTCAGGAACGACCAGCTGATGATCGAGGCGCCCTTGGCGATCACCGTGACGAGCACGAATCCGAGCGGGACCAGTGTCACCACGAATGCGAGCACCATGAGCACGGTCATGAGCTGGTTCTTGGTCCGCCGCCAGGACGGCGGCTCCCTGAGGTTGACCTGCTGCGGGTGGGCGTGCGGCTGGGCACCGACGGTCATCGGGCACCCCGTGCGCGTCGGGCGGAGCGCTCGACGACCCCGCGGGCGATGATGTTGACGATGATCGTGAAGGCGAACAGGAGCACGCCCATGCCCATCAGCCCGGCGCGGAACACGCCGTACGACTCGCCGAACTGGTTCGCGATGACCGCGGGCATATTGTAGCCGGGGGCGAACAGGTGCGAGGTGATCGTGGCCGACGAACCGATCACGAGCGCCGCCGCGATCGTCTCGCCCATCGCCCGGCCCAGGCCGAGCAGCACGGCCCCGACGACCCCGCCCTTGCTGTGCGGCCAGACCACGCCGCTGATCATCTCCCACCGGGTCGCACCGAGCGCGTAGGCGCCCTCCTTGTCGATGGACGGCGTTGTCGCGATCACCTCACGCGACAGCGACGTCACGATCGGCGTGATCATGAACGCCAGGATGAGGCCGGCGGTGAAGAATGAGGCACCGCTGATGTTCTGCCCGCCGAACAGGAAGCCGAGCACGGGGATGCCGTTGACGCCCGACGCGATCGAGGAGTAGATGTGCTGGGCCCACGGCGCGAACACCAGGATCCCCCACAGGCCCCAGACCACGGAGGGAACCACCGCGAGCAGGTCGACGACGTAGACGATCGGCCGCGCCAGCCGGGGCTGGACGACCTCGGTCAGCAGCAGCGCGATCCCCATGCTGACCGGGACGGCCAGCGCCAGCGCGATCACCGCGGTGATGGCCGTGCCGTAAATGAAGGCAAGCGCGCCGAACTGGTTGGCCGCCGGGTTCCAGTTGTTCGTGAAGATCTTCAGGCCCTCGGCGCTGAACCACGACGCCGCCTGCTGGCTGGTCGAGATGGCGATCAGCGCGAGGACCACCAGGACCAGCAGGCCGGACGCGAGCGCGAGGAGCGCGAAGCCGCGGTCGCCGAGCGGCCGGCGGTGCGCCAGGGGGCTGGTGGATCCGGCCGGGATGGCCGGATCCACCTGCGTCACGGTACTCACATGCAGCCGATCTGATACGCCTGTGCCACAGCATTCACAGCTACGACGTTATCTTGGTGAGCTGCGCCTTGGCCATCGCGTCAATGGCCGACGGCAGCGGCGCGTAGCCGAGCGGCGCGAGCAGCGACTGGCCCTGCCCGAGCAGGTAGCCGATGTACGCCTTGAGCATCGCCGCGTCGTTCGCGTTCGACTGCTGCGCGTAGACCAGGACCCACGTCTGATAGGTGATCGGGTACGCGGCCGCACCCGAGCCCCAGACCGCGTGGAACGTGAGGTTCGGCGCGACCGTGACGCCGGCGGCGGACGCCGACGCCGCGGCGACAGACGGGGCGATATAGTTGCCGGCCTTGTTCTGGACGGACGCGTACGTCAGGCCGGAGGCCTTGGCGTCGGTGTAGTCGACGTAGCCGATGGCCCCGGGGGTGGTCTTGATGATCTGCGCGACCCCGGTGTTCTGGGCGCCGGCGCGGGCGCCGGCGGGCCACTTGATCGTCGAGCTGCTGCCGAGCGACCAGTCGCTCGGCGCGGCCGTCTCGAGGAACAGGGAGAAGTTCTGCGTCGTGCCCGAGGAGTCGGAGCGGACGGCGATCGTGATCGGCTCGTTAGGCAGCTTGACGCCGGGGTTGATCGACGCTATCGCCGTGTTGTCCCAGTTCGTGATCTTGGCCGAGAAGATCTGGGCGATGACATCCGGGGTGAGCTTGAGACTGCTGACGCCAGACAGGTTGTACGACAGCGTGATCGGGCCGATCAGGATCGGGAAGTACAGCACGGTCTTGCCCTTGAAGCTTGACTGCTCCGAGGAGGGGATGGGCGAGTCGGACCCCGCGAAGTTGACTACCCCCGAGGCCAAGTCCGTGCGCCCGGTGCCCGAGCCGACGCTGTTGTAGTTGACCGTGACGCCGGACTGGACCGACTTGAACGCCTGGATGGCCGATTGCTGGAAGGTGTTCTGGAAGGACGACCCGGCGCCGTTTAGCGTGCCGCTGAGGGCGGCGCTGGTCGACGTCGAGGTGCTCGCGGGAGCTGAGGTGGTCGATGAGGAGCACGCAGCGAGGGCCAGAACCATCGCCACGACGGCACCCCCCGCCGCCGTCACCCGCTTTCCGCGCCGAAGTTGCATGTCGGTTTCTCCTTGAGAGTGTTTCCGTTTCCGCCCGCATGAGTCACCCGGACGGCTTGTCAGCCTGCGAACCGCGGCGTCTGGGCAGCGCGAGCCGCGCGCCCCCGGCGCGACCCAAACATGAACGGAAAATGAACAGGCATTGTCTGGTAAATGAATTTCTGATGTCTTTTGCTTTTCTTGAATTTGAGGCGCAACGAGACTTCGCCTGGCCAGCCAAATAGTGCCGAATTGTTCCTGATGTCTCCCGGTCGGGGAGAGTTCACCCACCCCCGGTAAGCCGTCGGCCAGGCCGCTGCCCCATGTCATACGCCCCCGCGTCAGGCAGAACAGTGCCGCAATGGAGATACCCCATCTGATTGCGAGGATACCGTTACGGCCCGGTGTCGGTTCGCCGGCGCCCGCCAAGAACGCGATCCGGCGCGAGCGGACAGGTCATCCCGTATGAGTTCGCAGCTTCCGCACATGTGTTCCCCTGCTTTGTTCACGCACATGACATTGAGAAGGTCACTATCTGGCCTTCAGGCATTCAACTTTTGTTCACCTAAACTGCATATCAATAAGCGTGGACAAGCGGGATTCCGGCATTTGTTTCGATCGGGCACCCTTCGGGCCGAGTTGTGATTCGATGCCGGACAAGTACGTTTTTGTCATTGGCTGCCAGGCACGCACTATTTCTTCTTTTCTGCGGAGGCCGGGGCTGACCGCCGTCCCAGCCCGGCGACATGCGGGATGACTGCCGGCTCCGGGGGGAGCGGCGATCAGGTGCCCGCGCGGGGGGGTCCCGTGCCTGGCGGTGCGGCGCGTGCCCTGGGCGGTGCCGCGCCGCGAGGGGGAAGGGGCTCTGGCCGCGTGGCCGGTCCGGGCGGGGTACCTAGAGCTCCTGGCGGGAGGAGCCAGCGCAAGCTCATCGCGCTCGAGGCCGAGGTGCCGCCGCAGCGGGCGGCCACCGGCGTGCTCGCCGACCGGATAGCCGCGGCCCTCGTGCACCGCGAGCCGGGCTGGCGGCTGCCCAGGCGCAGCGCGCTCGCCCGCCGGTACAACGTGAGCATCGCCGAGATCGACACCGCGGTCGCCGAGCTTGCCCGCCGGTCGCTCATCCGCAGGCTGCCCGACGGGCAGCTGTACCGGGCCAGCCCCGCGGAATACCTGATCCCGGTGGAAGGGATCGGCAGGCTCAGCACCCGCCTTGACCCCATGGGCGGCGAGATCAGCTGCCAGGCCAGGCACGTGTCACAGCGCGGCGCGCCGCAGGACGTGGCGTGGGCGCTCGGCGTCGACGGGGCGACGCCGGTCCGGATCGTCCGGTGCGTCTGGGCGACCGGCGGCGAGCCCGTCGCCCTGTCGACCGCCTATGTGCCCGAGGCGGTGGCCGAGTCGGTGGCCGCCCACGACCTTGGCTCGTTCGAGGCCATGCTGCGCTCGCTCCCGGCGGCGAGCCCGCAGGCAGCGCCCGCGCGCGCGAAGGCAGTGGACCTCGAGCTGTCGCCGCCGCAGCCGTCTGTCGCGCGCAGCCTCCGGCTGGTCCCCGGCCAGCCCGCGATCTCGGTGACGATCAGGTTTGACGACCCGGTCACCGGGACGCCAGTCGGCCTGACCGTCGTCGTCTTGAAGCCGGAGCAGTTCCGCGTCGTGGTCGAGACCGGCAGCGCGCCGGCGACCGGAGGGGAACCTGACGCCGGTATCTGAGGGCGTTGTTACGAAATCGATAGACACGTACGGTGTCTTACTGGCAACCTATTGTCGATGCCGGTTGAGGTGGTGCCAGGGGCGGGGTCGATGCCGCGGCGTGCCCGTCACCTGATTCCGACACAACTCCCGCGCCGCGGGGAGGTCATCGCGGCGTGCGCGGTACTCGTCCTCCTCGCCCACCTGCTGTTCGCGCAGCTGACCCTCGTGCTTGCGGCGGCGTTCGCCGGCATCGGCAAGGCAAGCAGGTGGCGGAGCTGGTGGCTGGCTGTCCCCGCGGCGGTGGGCGTGGCCTGGACACTGGCGATCGGGCCGCGGGCCGCGGCCGCCGGGTTCGCCGCAGGACCCGCGCAACTTCTCGGGTACCTGGGCGGCGGGCATCCGCTGGCCCGGCTGCTGCAGCCGCACGGGGCGCTCGCCGGCGTCGGCCGCTGGCTGCCGCGGCAGTTTCCGCTGGCGCTGGTAGCCGCGGCCGCCGAGGCCGCGCTGATCCGCTGGCTGGACTGGGTGCACACAGACGAGTGGGCGGTGCCCCAGCCGCGCCCCGGAGCGTGGGCGGCGGTCAGGAGCGCGCTGCACCGCCGGGCGATCCGCGGCGGGGCCGTGCTGACCAGGGACGGCTGCGCGCTGGGAGTGGCGCGGGCGACAGGCGCCCGGGTTGTGCTGCGCTGGCCGCAGGTGGCGGGCGGAGTCCTCGTCACGGGCGCGGCCGCGGAGGCCGCCACGGCGACCAGCTTCCAGGTGGTGCACGCCGCGCTCCGCCGCCGCAAACCGGTGATCACGATCGACATGACCGGCGACGCGGCCGCTGCGGCGGCGCTGGCCGCGGCCTGCGCCGCGACCGGGACGCCGCTGCGCGTGTCAGGGGCCGCTGCTGGCTGCTACGAGCCGTTCCGGCACGCGGGACCGGCGCGGCGGCTGGCGCTGACGCTGGCCTTGCTCGGCATCGACGACCCCGGGGCGGCGCCTGCCCGCGGCGTGCCCGGCTACCTGCGCGCCGTGTCCGAACTCATCGACGTCGTGCCGGCCGACCCGCGGATCCCGGTTCTGGACGACATCCGCCACCTGCTCAACCCGCTGGCCTTGCAGGCGCGGGCCGGGCTGGTGCCCTCGGCAAGCCCGCGCGGGCACGAGCTGGCGGAACTGGTCAGCGCGGCCGTGCAGGCCGCCCAGGCGGACCCGCAGGCCGTGGCGGCGGCCGCCCGCCAGGTGGCAGCGGTGCGGCGGTCGCCGGCCGGCGGCTGGCTGTGCCAGGGAACGGATGCCCCGAACGGCGGGATCGACCTCGCGCGCGTGGTCAGGGAGCGCTCGGCCGTGCTGTTCCGCGCCGCCGCACCGGAGGTGGCACGTCTGGTGTGCGCCGACATCACGGCCCTGGGCGGGGACTTGCGCAGGATCGGCGTCGACGGCGACGGGCTCATCTGGCTGCTCGGCTGCGGCGCCCTGCCGGCGCGCCAGCTGGCCGGGCTGGTGACCGGCGGGGCTGCCGCCGGCCTGCCTGTGCTCCTCACCACGACCTCGCCGGCCGCGGTGGACCTGGCGAGCCTGATGAACGTGGTGCTGATGCACAGGCTTGCCGACCCCGTGGCGGCGGCCGGCCTGGCCGCATGCACCGGCACTACCGTGGCCGTCGGCGGCGGTGAGCTCGTGTCCCGTCCCGCGGTGCCGGCGCAGACGCTGCTCTCGCTCGCTCCCGCCCAGTTCGTGCTGGCCGCGCGCGAGCCGGCGGGGCAGCGCAAGCCCGGGCAGCTCGGGCAGGCCGTGCCCGCCCGCCTGCCGATGCGAGTCGGGCAGTGACGCCGCCGCCGGGCCTGCCCCGCCGCCCGCCGGGCGGGCTCTACCTGGGCTGGCAGTACGTGACCGTGCATCCGGACCCCGGACCGCCGCCACGGCGGCCAGTGCCGCCGGAACGAGAGCAGGTCTCTGCGGCCTGGCTGGCGGCGCAACACCGGGAGGAGAACGCGATCAGCAGGCCGCTGCGGCTGGCCTGCGGCGCGGCGGCACTCGCGGTGCTCGCCCTGGTGATCGCGACCGCCGGCGGCTGGCTGTCGGCGATAGTCGCCGCGCCCGCCGTCGCCGCGTGCCTGGTGGCCGGCGGGCTGAGCGGTTACGCGATCTGGCAGGGACACCGCGCCCTTGGCGTGCGGATCGCGGCCGAGCGGCTGCGCGTCGAGCGGTTCCGCGCCGACCAGGACAGCCGCCTCTTCGCCTGGCAGGCCGAACACGCGCGCCAGGTCGCCGAATGGCAGCGACGCCAGTTCGCCTACGAAAGCCAGAAGCGGTGGTACGCGGTGTCGCTCCCGGGGGGGATCGACCGCGTTGACGTGGCCGGCGGCACGTTGCCCGGCTGGTCGGCGCTGCTGACCATGACCGCCGCCCATCAGCTCGCCGCGGGCGGTGAGACGACCGTGCTCGACCTGTCCGGCGGGGCGGTCGCGGCCGAGCTGCTCGCGGTCGCCCGCGGCTGCGCCATCGAGCCGGCGGTCTGGGTGCTGCCGCACGACCTGCCCAGGCTGGACCTCACGGCCGCGCTCAACCAGGACGACCTGGCCGACGTGCTGGCGCTGGCGGTCAGCGTGGCCGAGGACCGGGACTCCGCCGCGGGTCTCGCGGTCGACGGCTCCATCCTCGACCGCGTCATGAGCGTTCTCGATCACGACGGCGGTGTCTCGCTGGCCAGGCTCGCGGCCGCGCTGCGCTCCCTGGCACAGGTCGGGGACCCGCGGACCGACATCGCCGCGGGCCTGCTCACCGAGCACGAAGCCGGCCGGGTGAGCACTCTGTTCGGCCAGGGCGCGACCGACCGGGTAGTCCTCGAGCGGGCGCTCGGGATTGAGGCACAGCTGCGGAAGCTGGCCGCGGCGGGCAGCGACCCGGTCTCGCTGCCGCGCAGCAGGCTGCGCGTGGTCGCACTCGACAAGCGGGTCGGCGTGCTGTCGGCGAAGATCCTCGGCAGCTTCGTGGTCACCGCGCTGACCCACGTGCTCGCCCAGGCGCCCTCAGGACGGCCATGGCAGCACACCCTGTTCCTGTTCGGCGCGGAGCGGCTGCGCGACGACGTGCTCGACCGGCTGACCGACGCCTGCGAGAACGCCCGCTCCGGCCTGGTGCTCGGCTACCGCGCCGTCCCGCCGCAGGTGCGCAAGCGGATAGGCAGGGGAAACGCCGCGGTGGCGTTCATGCGGCTGGGCAACGCGGAGGACGCGAAAGCGGCAAGCGAGCAGATCGGGACCGAGCATCGTTTCGTCCTCTCCCAGCTCACCGAGACCGTCGGGATGTCGGTGAGCGATACGACGGGCGCCTCCTACACCAGCACGGTCGGCAGCTCGTCGTCCCTGGCCGCGTCGAGCTCAGACAGCGAGTCGGTGTCGCGGGGCAGCGGGCGCGCCCGTTCGGCGCAAAGCAGCTTCCTGCCGTTCGCCGGCGCGAGCGTGTCCCGTTCGGGCGAGACGACCGCGTCGCAAGGGACCAGCGAGTCCGCCTCGTTCACGGCGGGGATCAGCGCGAACACCTCCTGGGGCGTGTCCACCTCGCGGACGGCTGGCGACAGCCAGTCGCTCGCGCAGTCCCTCCAGCGCTCGCGGGAGTTCCTCGTGGAGGCCGGCGCACTGCAGCAGCTGCCGCCCACCGCGATGATCGTGAGCTACGCGACCAGCGCGGGCCGGCAGGCCATCCTGGCCGATGCCAATCCGGCGATCGGCAGCCTGGCGGCCGCGACCATGACGCCGCTCGCGGAAGCCGGCAGGCTCCGGGCCACGGTCCCGGCCGGCGAGACCGCGCAGGCTGGCGAGACCGCGCAGGCTGGCGACCCGCTGGGCGAGCCAGGCATGCCGCAGCCAAACCTGGGCCCGCCGTCGGCCCGCCTGGACTGGCGCAAGCGCTGACCAGGAACGCCGGCCGGCCTGGCCGCCGAACTCAGCGGAAATCCCGACAGTTCAGGAGAGCGGCCCGCCACGGTCCTGATGTCACCAATGACCGGATAGCATCGGCCGCGATGGACGTGAACAACCACCGGTCCAGGCTTCCGATGCGGGCCAGGCTCGCGACCACGGTCGGCGGCGCCGCGGCCACCGTCTCCCGCCTGGCGGGAAAGGGTGACGGCTCGGTCATCGGCGGCAGGATCGGGCTGCGCCTCCAGCCAGATCTGCTGTCGCTGCTCGCCGCCGGGCGCCGGGTCGTGCTCGTCACGGGAACCAACGGGAAGACGACGACAACCCGGCTGATCGCGGCGGCGCTCAGCCCGCTCGGGCAGGAGATCGCGTCGAACAGCTACGGCGCGAACATGGAGGCCGGCCTGGCCTCGGCGCTCAGCCGGGCGCCGCGCGCGCCGCTGGCGGTGCTCGAAACCGACGAGAAGTACATCCCGGCGATGGTCAAGGAGACCAGCCCCCGGGTGGTCGTGCTGCTCAACCTGAGCCGGGACCAGATGGACCGCGCGGCCGAAATATGGCTGCTCGCGCGGCGCTGGCGGGAGGCGCTCGGCAACGCGCCCGGCTGCCGTGTCGTGGCCAACGCCGACGACCCGCTGGTCGCGTGGGCGGCGGGCGCGGCCCGTCAGGTCACCTGGGTGGCCGCCGGCCAGCGCTGGCGGGATGACTCCTGGTGCTGCCCGCACTGCGGCGCCCACCTGGAGCGCGACGGCGACGACTGGTCATGCCGTGAATGCGCCAACCGGCGGCCGCCGGTCAGCTGGGTGCTGACCGGCGGCCAGGTGATCGACCCGCTGGGCCGCGCCAGCTCGCTGGAGCTGGCGTTGCCGGGCCGGGCCAACCGGGCCAACGCGGTGGTGGCGCTCGCGGTCGCCGACGCGTTCGGCGTGAACATCGCCCGCGCGCTGCGCGAGCTGCGCGGCGTCACCTCGGTCGCCGGCCGCTACACGCGCGTGACCAGGCGCGGCTGCGACATCAGGCTGCTGCTCGCGAAGAACCCGGCGGGCTGGCTCGAGGCCCTCGACGTGCTCGCCCCGCCGCCCGTCCCTGTCCTGGTGTCCGTCAACGCGCAGGGACCCGACGGCAGGGACACCTCGTGGCTGTGGGACGTGGACTACCGCCGCCTGCGCAGCAGGCCGGTGCTTGTCGGCGGCGAGCGCAGGCTCGACCTCGCGGTCAGGCTCGAGGCCGACGAGGTTCCGTTCCGGCTGGTGAACGACATCGACGAGGCCGTGGACGTGGCCGGGTCGGCCACCCTTGAGGTGCTCGCGAACTACACCGCGTTCCAGCAGTACCGGGCTGTCCTTGGCAGGACGCAATGAGGTCGCTGCGGCTGGTGTGGATCTACCCGGACCTGCTCAGCACCTACGGCGACCGGGGGAACGCTCTCGTGCTCGAGCGCCGCGCCCGGCTGCGCGGGCTGCCTGCCGAGATCGTCGAGGTGAACTCCGACCAGCCGGTGCCGCGAGACGGCGACATCTACCTGATGGGGGGCGGCGAGGACCTGCCGCAGACGCTGGCCACCGACCGGCTCACGGCGGACGGCGGCCTGCACGCGGCGGTCAGCCACGGCGCGGTGCTGTTCGCGGTCTGCGCCGGCTACCAGATGCTCGGCGCGGAGTTCGGCGGCGCCGAGGACCAGCCGGTCGCCGGGCTCGGCCTGCTTGACATCCGCAGCGGGCGCGGCGAGCGGCGTGCGGTCGGCGAGATCGTCGCCGATGCCGACCCTGCCCTGCAGGTGCCCCGGCTCACCGGGTTCGAGAACCATCAGGGCGTCACCCGGCTCGGCCCGCGGGCCCGCCCGCTGGCCCGCACCTCGCTGGGCACCGGGAACGGCGACGGCACCGAAGGCGCCTACGCGGGCCGGGTGCTCGGCACGTACCTGCACGGCCCCGCGCTCGTGCGCAACCCCGGGCTGGCCGACCTGCTGCTCACCTGGGCCGCCGGCCCGCTCCCGCCGATGCCCCAGCAGGCCGAAGAACTCGCGCACCGCCTGCGCGAGGAGCGCCTCGCCGCAGTCGCCGCCCACCCGTAGCCCGCCCCCCAGCGCCACTTTGCACACTCTGTGACGATTTCAGAGGGCGTTTTGGGCGATTTGTCCATGCATGGAGTGTGCAAGGTGGACGGAAGTGGTTGCTGTTGCGTGAAGGTGAAACGCAGCGCAAGCTCAGTACACCAGCGCCTGAGTGTCGTCGGCCATGATCTCGGCGACGAACGTGGCGGCGCCCGCGATCCTGATTCCGGTGATCACGTCGTCAGGCGTGATGTCCCTGCGGGCGGCGCACTGGCTGCACACGGTCACCGTGCCGAGCGCGAGCACCGAGGCCAGCAGGTCCTCAAGCGGCGCCGCGTGCGGGAGCGAGAAATCGGAGGCCCGGCCCGGCAGGCCGAACCACGCGGCTTCGCCGGTGAGCCAGAGCGAGACGCCGACGCCGCTGGCGACGGCCGCCGCCGCCACGGTGAAGGCCTGGTTGCACCGCTCGGGTTCGTCCTTGCCCGCCGTGACCTTGATGACGAGATTCCGTGCCACGACTGAACTGTAACCCCCTCCGGCGCGGCGCACGGCGCGTACCGGGCGCCGCGGCTAGGCTCGCATGCTGTGCACGGGATGCTGAGCGCGGCGGTCATGATCCTCGCCTACGCTGTGGTCGCCATCGCCGCCGGGTACACGGCGGTCAAGGTGATCCGCGGAGGGCCGCATGACACACGGTGAGCCGGAGGCTCATCCCGACATCGCGCCGCTGAGCTTCCTGCTCGGCCGGTGGGAGGGCGCCGGCAAGGGCGACTACCCGACGATCGAGCCGTTCGACTTCATCCAGCGGCTGACGTTCACCCACATCGGCAAGCCCTACCTGATCTACACGAGCAGGTCCTGGCGGCTTGAGCGGGACGAGGACGGGGCACCGGCCAAGGGCGCCCCGCTCGCGGTCGAGACGGGATTCTGGCGCCCGCAGCCGGCCGGACGGGTCGAGGTGCTGCTCGCGCACCCGACCGGAATATCGGAGATCTACCTGGGCGAGGTCAGCGGGACGAGGATCGAGCTGGCCACGGACGCGGTGGTGCGCACCGAGTCGGCCAAGCCGGTGACCGCCGGGCGCCGGCTGTACGGCCTGGTCGACAGCCTGCGCCGCCCCGGTGAGCAGGACCTCGCCTACGCCTACGACATGGCGGCCGTGGGCCAGCCGCTGCAGCCGCACCTGTGGGCGGCCCACCTGGAATGGGTCTGGACCGAATAGCCTCGCGAAAAAGGGCAAACCCCCGGGCGACTCGCGCTTACGCGGGACCGGCTGGACAAGGCCGGTCAGCCCGGGGGTCCGGTGTATGCCCTAGATTAGCCCGCCGCCGCCCAACTGGGCCGGGACCTGATAACAGGCCCACTCGGCGGGGGCGGCGGCTAGCTGACAGCCACCTCGCAAGTCCGATAACTATGCATACTTCGGACCACCTCCTTTCCGCGTACCTCGCACGCTACGCGGGGGCCCCAGGGTCGCGCAAGAGCATTTCCCGCCCGCCGGGAGGCCGGCGTCCGGCATCGCCCGCGCCACGGGACACCGCACCGGGCGCGCGCCGAATTAGACTCGACGGCATGAAGCAGGACCTGCGGCGCGCCTGGGACGATGAGCTGCGCTCGCGCGGCTACCGGGTGACCCCGCAGCGGCAACTCGTGCTCGAGGCCGTCGCCAGCCTCCACCACGCCACCCCAGAAGAGATCGCGGCAAGCGTCCAGGAAACGGCCAGCGGCGTCAACATCTCCACGGTCTACCGCACGCTGGAACTCCTGGACAACCTCGGCCTGGTCAGGCACACGCACCTGCACCACGGCGTGCCCATCTACCATCTGGCCAGCGAAGCCGACCACCTGCACCTGGAGTGCCAGGAGTGCGGCCGGGTGCTGCAGGTTAGCCAAGAGGCGATCCGGCCGCTGATCACGGCGCTCGACGAGGGGCAGGGGTTCGAGACCGACGTGGCTCACCTGACCGTGTTCGGGCGCTGCAAGGAGTGCAGGGGAAAGACCGATGCTTGACATACCGGGCGCCGTCGAGGCGCAGTGGCCGGACGAAGGCGTCGCCGCGCACTACGGCGACCCGATGGGCGAGCAGCGTGCCATGGCCGGGGGCCAGGTGCTCGTCGACCGGTCCAACCGCGGCGTCGTCACGGTAACCGGACCGGACCGGCTGACCTGGCTGCACAGCCTGACCAGCCAGCACCTGGAGCGGCTGGCCCCTGGCACGACCGCGCAGGCGCTGATCCTGAACCCGCAGGGCCAGCTCGAGCACCACCTGACGCTGACGGACGACGGCACCTCGGTCTGGCTGCACGTCGAGCCGGGCACCGCCCCCGCCCTGGCCGCCTACCTGGACTCGATGCGGTTCATGCTGCGCGTCGAGGTGCGGGACGTCACTTCGGAGTTCGCCGTGCAAACGGTGGCGGGTCCCGTCCCTGCTGAGGGCGGATACGTATCCCGAACGGACGCGGCCGGCTCCCCAGCGTCAGCCCCGGCCGAGGGAAGCGGGCTAGCCGCGGCGGTCACCACGAATCCGTTCGGAATAGACCTGATCGTGCCGCGAAGTGCGGTCGGAAAGCTTTCCCTGACGCCCGCCGGGATGTGGGCCTTCGAGGCGGCGCGGATCGCCGGCCGGGTGCCGCGCCCGGGGCTGGACACCGATCACAAGACGCTGCCGCACGAGGTGGGCCTGATCGAGACCGCCGTGCACCTGAACAAGGGGTGCTACCGCGGCCAGGAGACCGTGGCCCGCATCCACAACCTCGGCCACCCGCCCCGGCGGCTGGTGTTCCTGCACCTGGACGGCAGCGCGGACCGGCTGCCCGCGCACGGGTCGCCCGTCAGCCTGCCGGACGGGACCGAGGTGGGATTCACCGGATCGGCCGCCCGCCACTTCGAGCTTGGCCCGATCGGGCTGGCCCTGGTCAAGCGCACGGTGCCCGTGGCGGCTACGCTGCTCGCGGACGGGATCGCCGCCGCGCAGGAGGTGGTCGTCCCGCCGGACGCGGGCGGCACCGTGCGGGTCACGCTGCGGCGGGATGCCGTGCCGCCCCCGCCGGCCGGGCGCAAGCTGCTGTAAGGGCCGAAACGCCGGCTGGTTGGTGCCAACGGGAAAACCCGGCTGGTTTGTGCCAACGGGAAGGCAGAGAGGGGTCGGGGTGCTGCGCCGGGCGTTGCTGGCGGCCGCCGCCAGCGAGCAGATCCGCGGTCTGGTCACGGCACTGCCGGCCACCCGCGCCGTCGTCGGCAGGTACGTCGCCGGGGAGAGCATCGGCGACGCGGTGCGGGTGGCCAGGAGCCTGCGCGAGGCAGGGCTGCTCGTGACCCTGGACTACCTGGGCGAGGACACCACCGATTCGCTGCGCGCGTCCGCCGTGGCCACCCAGTACGTGCAGCTGCTCGGCAAGCTGGCCGCGGAGGGGCTGACCGAGGCAGGCGCCGTGGAGGTGTCGGTGAAGCCGACCGCGGTCGGGCTGCTGCTCGGGTCCGCCGAAGCCGCCGGGGAGGGCGGCCCAGGCCGGGTCAGCGCGCTCGGGGAGCGGGTCGCGGCGGAGCACATCGAGCGGATCGCGGTCGCGGCGCGCGACGCGGGGACGACGGTGACGCTGGACGCCGAGGACCACCGCACGACCGACGCCGGGCTGCGGATCGCGGCCGCGCTGCGGCCGCGGTTCCCCTCGCTCGGCAGCGTGGTCCAGGCCGCGCTGCGGCGCACGGAAACCGACGTGCGGGCGCTGGCGGCGCCCGGCGTGCGGGTACGGCTGTGCAAGGGCGCCTACGCCGAGCCGGTGGCTGAGGCGTTCACGACCCGCCATGACGTCGACAAGTCGTACGCGCGCTGCCTGCGGCTGCTGCTCGCGGGCGCCGGGTACCCGATGGTCGCCACGCACGATCCCCGGCTGGTCGCGATCGCCCGGTCGCTCGCCCGCGACCGGGCGCCTGACAGCTTCGAGCACCAGATGCTGTACGGGGTGCGCCCCGATGAGCAGCGCCGCCTGGCCGCGGCGGGGGCGCGCGTCCGGGTATACGTGCCTTACGGCGGCGACTGGTACGGCTACCTGGTGCGGCGGCTGGCCGAGCGCCCGGCGAACCTGACGTTCTTCCTGCGTTCGCTATGGTCTTCCTCATGAGTGGGGGTTGCGTCATGATCGCGATACTCGGCACGGGCAAGATGGGCGAGGCGCTGCTTTCCGGGCTGCTGCGGGCCGGCCGGCCGGCGTCAGGCGTGGCCGCGGTGGTCCGCCGGGAGGCGCGGGCGGCGGAGCTGCGCGGCACGTACGGAGTGCCCGTGATCAGCGCAGAAGAGGCGGCGAAGAACGCCAGCACGCTGGTGATCACCGTCAAGCCGCAGGACATGGGACGGATGCTCGGCGAGATCGCCGCGTTCGTGGACCAGTCGCAGCTCGTGATCTCGGTCGCCGCGGGGATCACGACGTCGTACATCGAGCGGCACTTCTCCGTCGAAGTGCCCGTGGTGCGGGTGATGTCCAACACGCCCGTGCTCGTGGACGAGGCGATGTCGGTGATCTCCGCGGGCGCGTACGCGGGCGAGCGGCACCTGGCCGCGGCCGAAGACCTGCTCCGCCCGGTCGGCACGGTGCTGCGCATACCCGAATCGCAGCAGGACGCGGCGACGGCGCTGTCCGGCAGCGGTCCCGCGTACGTGTTCTACCTGGTCGAGGCCATGGTGGACGCGGGCATCCTGCTCGGCATGCCGCGCCGGACCGCGCTGGAGATGGTCACCCAGGCGGTCTACGGCGCGGCGACGATGCTGCGGGACTCGGGGGAGCACCCGGTGATCTTGCGCGAAGCCGTGACCTCCCCTGGCGGCACGACGATCTCCGCGATCAGGGAACTGGAAAGGCACGGGGTGCGCGCCGCGTTCCTCGCGGCGATCGAGGCTGCCCGGGACCGCGGCAGGGAGCTCGGCAGCTCCTGACGACAACCCTGGAGGAACGGATGGCCGGTTCGCTGACCTTGGCGTGGGACGACGCGCTCCTGGGGTACGACTTCGGGCCGGGGCACCCGCTGGCACCGGTGCGGGTGGCCCTGACGGTCGCGCTGGCCGGCGGGCTCGGGGTGCTCGCCGAGCCGTCGGTGACGCTGGTCTCCCCGCCACCCGCCACCGACAGCGAGCTTGCGACCGTGCACGACGACGACTACATCGCCGCCGTGCGGCGCGCGGGCCGGACCCTGGAGGCTGCCGAGCGGTTCGGGCTCGGCACCGAGGACAACCCGGTGTTCGAGGGCATGCATGAGGCGTCCGCCCTGGTGGCAGGCGCGACGCTCGCCGCCGCCCGCGCCGTCTGGTCGGGGTCGGCGCTGCACGCCGCGAGCATCTCAGGCGGCCTGCACCACGCCATGCGCCGCGCCGCCAGCGGGTTCTGCGTCTACAACGACCCGGCGATCGCGATCAAGTGGCTGCTGGCGGCCGGCGCGGAACGCGTCGCGTACGTCGACACGGACGTGCACCACGGCGACGGCGTGCAGGCGGCGTTTTACTCCGATCCGCGCGTGCTCACGATCAGCCTGCACGAGAGTCCCGCCACGCTGTTCCCCGGCACCGGCCTGCCCACCGAGACCGGCGAGGGGGCCGGTGACGGGTACGCGGTCAACGTGGCGCTGCCCGCGGGCACGGGCGACGCGGGGTGGCTGCGCGCCTTCGACGCGGTCGTGCCGCCGCTGCTGCGCGCCTTCAAGCCGGCGGTGCTCGTCAGCCAGCACGGCTGCGACAGCCACCGGCTCGACCCGCTGGCCCACCTGGAGCTGAGCGTTGACGGGCAGCGCGCCGCCGCGGTCGCGCTGCACGACTTGGCGCATGAATTGTGCGACGGCAGATGGCTGTTCACCGGCGGCGGCGGTTACGCGCTTGTGCAGGTAGTGCCCAGGACCTGGACTCATCTGCTGGCGATCGGCGCGGGCGCGCCGGTCGATCCGGTAATCGAGACGCCTGTCGAGTGGCGCGAACTGGCCAGGTCCTTGACCGGCGAAACTGCGCCGCTGACGATGACCGACGGGGCGCCCGCGCGCTATGTGCCATTTAGTTCTGGCCTGGATCCATCCGATCCGGTTGACCGCGCGATCATGCGAACCCGCGGTGCGGTGTTTGCCTCGCATGGGCTGCTTGCGCACCCGTGACGTGCTTCTTTTTGTTTTTCCGCAGAATCAGCAGGCGGTCGCATGGGGCAGCGGTCAGCTTGAGGCCGAAGAGTAACAACAATGAGGCTATTCGGGGGGCTTGCTCTTTTCTGTACGAGACTTACCCTGGGATACGTACGTGACTGGTGCGCTGAATCCGGTCAGGCGTGCTTGGCTTCGCGCGGAAGAGGGCAATGATGGCAACCGAAACTCCCCTAAGCGACGTGAGATTCCTTACGGTCGCCGAAGTGGCAACGATCATGCGTGTATCCAAGATGACCGTCTATCGCTTGGTGCACTCGGGTGAGCTGGAAGCTATACGGGTCGGTCGTTCATTCCGAGTTCCTGAACAGGCGGTCAACCAGTACCTGCGGGCCGCGTACGTCGGGACCGGCTGATCACTACCGCTGGCTGCTGAGCGCGGGAGACCGGAACCGCCGCAGCACCGGGGGCAGGTGTTTTATGTCGGCCTCTTCATCCGTCGGCGCGCCGGTCGCGGTGCGCTGACGGTGGACCATCCGTATCAGCGCCGTGCGGTAGCGGGTACGCTTGGGGACTGCGTGAGCGGTTGGCGTTCGCGCAGTTCTTTGTAACTTCGGGCGTGTGCCCAGCCTCCCTTTCCGGGTGGGCGTGATGACGTGCCCGTCTGCCGTTGTGCCGAGGAGGGTGGTGGCCTGATGGGCTCAGTCATCAAGAAGCGCCGCAAGCGGATGGCCAAGAAGAAGCACCGCAAGCTGCTCAAGAAGACGCGGATCCAGCGCAGGAACAAGAAGTAGCGGCTGCCGCTGCCTGCTTGCCGCCCGCCGGGCGCGCGGATGCCGCGCCCGGCGGGCGGCCTTGTCATTGTCGGCCCGGCCGGCCGGTTCGCGTCACGGCCGATCTGATGTTGCCGGACAATGGAAGGGCGAGCGAAAGCCCGCATCGAGAGCGGAGCGGATATGAGGGGTACACGCCGACGCGACGATGGATGGGACGAAGGCCGCGATGACGGACGGGACGGCCGGAACGGGCCCCAGCCTGGCGGGCCCGCGGCGGACGCGGCGGACGCGGCGGAAAGGTCACGAGGCGCCGGCTATCGCCCGGTGAACGGCCAGGCCGGCCTGCCCGGCAGTGGCTACGGCGTTCCCGCCGCGCAGGGCTACGGCGGCCAGGCAGCCGGCGGCCAGGGGTACGCCGCCGCCTACGGCGGCCAAGGCTACGGCGGCGGCCAGGAGTACGACGCCGCCGCCTACGGCGGGCAAGGCTACGGCGGGCAGGGCTACGGCGCCCAGGCCCAGGGCTACGGCGGTCCTGGCTACGGCGGTCCCGGCTACGCGCAGCGTGGCTACCCGGGCAACGGCTACGCCCCTGACACCAGGGGCGCTGCGGCGTACGGCGATCCCGGGTACGGCGATGCCCGCTACGGCGATGCCCGCTACGGCGATCGCGGGTACGCCGATTCCCGGTACGGCGATCCCGGGTACGGTCCTGGCTACGGCGGCGCCCAGTACGGCGGTCAAGGCGGCCCGGGCTACGGCTATGCCACGGCGGGGTACGCGGAGGCCGGATACGCCGGGCCCGCCCAGTCCGGCAGCGGGTACGCGGAGGCCGGATACGGCGGCCCCGCCCAGTCCCGCGCCGGATACGCGGACCCGGGATATGGCAACCCGGCTCAGCCCGGCGGCCCCGGGTATGCGGACGCCGGATATACCGGAACTGCCGCGACCGGTCGGTACGGGCGTTTGCCGGCCCCGCAGCGGCAAGGGATGCCCGGCGGGGAATTCACCGCATCCGATGGGGCCGCGCAGCCGAATGGGGGCGGCGCGCCAGGCACGCCGCGTCCGTACGGACGGCTTTCCATTTTCACGCTGCTGGAGGATAAGGCGGCGGAATTCGACCGGCTCGCCGAACAGGCGGCCGAAGGCGTCCGCACGGCGGAGCCTGACACGCTCGTATATGTCATCCACGTGGTGCCGAAGGCGGCAATGCAGCGAATCATATACGAGATTTACCGCGATCGCGCCGCGTTTGAAGCCCACGAGCAGCAGCCCCATATTCAGCGATTCGCCGCGGAGCGCAGAGCATGCGTGCTCGCGACCAACGTCATCGACCTGCGGCTGAAATATGCCAAAGTCGCGGCGCTCGCCGCGCCGCTGGCGCCTGCGCAGGAACCGTGGCAGACGCCTGCGCCCCCGCCGCCCGCGCCGCCCCCGGCGGCCCGGGCGCTGGAATCCGGGGCGCGGACGCCGTCCGCCGGGGAGGGCAACGGGCGGTACTCAGGACCGGCGGGCAACGGGGGGTATCCCGAGCAGGGCGGCGGCCGGCACGGGGGCGGCGGCCGGCACGCGGGCGGTGGCGGCGGCCGGTACGCCGGGCCAGGCAACGATCGCCTCCCCGTTCAGGAAAGCCGCACCCCGCAGCGCTCCCTGGACCGTGACCAGCTCTCCTACCAGGGACAACGCTACGGAGGAAGCTAGATGGCCACGCCGCGGATCACGCTGCTCAGCCGGCCCGGATGCCATCTGTGCGACGACGCGCGCGCCGTCGTCGACCGGGTGGCCGCCGACCTCGGGGTGGCGTGGGAGGAACGCGACATCACCCGGTCCGCGGATGACATGCGCGCCTACTGGGACAGGATCCCTGTCACGCTCGTGGACGGCGTGCAGCACGACTTCTGGCGAGTCTCGGAGGACCGCCTGCGCGCCGCGCTGACCGGCGATCGCGGCCGCGCGTCCTGAGCAGCCCCGGTCCGCCGGCCTTTGCGCGCGATTAGGGCAGGCGTGCGGCGATTGGTTCATGCCGCCGCCTTAAATGGCAGGGATCGCGGTTTAGGACGCAATGACGCGCGGTCACGGTTGTCATTACCGCGCTGAGTCAGGAGTCACGTCCGCTCACGAGCGCCATGAACAGTAGCCGGGCGTGGACGATCTGTAATATCCCGGTGAATCTGATTACTATGTGGCCTCTGCGACAGCCGTTTCGTGCATAAAGAGTGCTCCTTTCCGGGCCGCCGTCCGGGATGTCCCCGACCGCACGCCGTGGGTGCGATCGGCGCGGTCGGCGCACGCCCGGCCGGCAGCGGCGAGGCGGTCGCACCGACGTCCCGGGAGTTCGGGGGAGGCGGCCCGCCGCGCACTTTGTGCGCCGATTCACAAACGACGTATGGTAGGTACCGGCCGCGGTCGGGCGCACGCGCTCGATGGTGGCCGGCAGACCCCCCCACGCCACATCTCTAGCGGGCTCCCGACCAGCGCGGTCCCGCCACGGCGTCGATCCGCCCGGGAGCGCCGCATGCCCACTGCCGCCGAATTGCCAGGCTCCGCCGAAGAGCCGAGTAGCAAGGCTGGCGACCGCCCGTCCCCTGGCGGCATCCCGGAAGCCACCGTGGCCAGGCTGCCTGTCTACCTGCGTGCGCTCTACACGCTGGCCGAGCGGGGCGTGGGGACGGTGGCCAGCGAGGAGCTGGCGGTGGCGGCCGGCGTGAACTCGGCCAAGCTGCGCAAGGACCTGTCGTACCTCGGCTCGTACGGGATCAGGGGCGTCGGCTACGACGTTGACTATCTCGTGTACCAGGTCTCCCGGGCGCTCGGGCTGACCCAGAACTGGCCCGTGGTCATCGTCGGCGCCGGTAACCTCGGCCGGGCGCTGGCGAACTACGGTGGCTTCGCCACCAGGGGATTCCGGATAGCAGCGGTGCTGGACACCGACCAGGCGATGGTCGGCCGCGAACTCGGCTCCGTGGTCGTCCGCCACGTCAGTGAGCTTGAGGCGGTCGTGGCCAGCCAGGCGATCGCGATCGGCGTCATCGCCGTGCCGGCCGGAGCGGCCCAGGCAGTATGCGATCGGCTAGTCGCTGCCAGAGTTACAAGCATTCTTAACTTTGCGCCGCTGGTATTGACTGTGCCGGCGGGCGTGGATGTGCGTAAGGTCGACCTATCGATTGAGCTGCAGATCCTCGCCTTCCACGCGCAGCGGCGGTCCGCCGAGCGGTTCGGGCAGTTCGCGGATCCCGCAGCAGCGGAAGCTTAGGCGGTGTAGCGGTGAGCGTCCTCGTAGTCGGCCTCAGCCACAAGAGCGCGCCGGTCGCGACCCTGGAACGCGCCGCGGTCAGCGGAGACACGCTCGGCAAGCTGCTCAGGGACGTCGCCCACCTGCCGGACATCGGGGAGGCTTTCGTCATCTCCACCTGCAACAGGGTGGAGGTCTACGCCGAGGTGCACCGGTTCCACGGCGCGGTCACCGGGGTGTGTGAGCTGCTGGCCCGCTACTCCGGCATCCAGCCAGGCGAACTGACCGGAAGCCTCTACGTGCACTACGAGGACCGCGCGGTCCAGCACCTGCTCGCCGTGGCCAGCGGGCTCGACTCGATGGTCGTGGGCGAGGATCAGATACTCGGCCAGGTGCGGACGGCGCTCAGGGTCGCGTCCGACAACGGGACGCTCGGCAGGTCGCTGCGCGACCTCGGCAGGCTGGCCCTGCGAACGGGGAAGCGGGCCCGCGCGGAAACAGGGATCGACCGGCTCGGCATCAGCCTGGTCAGGGTCGGGATCGAGTTCGCCGCGGCCGCGCTCGGCACGGCCGGGGCGAACGGCCGGCCGCTCGCCGGGCGCGACGTCCTGGTGGTCGGGGCGGGCGCGATGAGCGGGCTGGCGGTCGCGACGGCGGCACGCTCGGGCGCCGCGCGCATCGTCGTGGCCAACCGCACCCGCGCCCGGGCCGAGCGGCTCGCGGCGGGTGTGGGCGGCGAGGTGGCCGATCTCGCCTCACTTCAGGACGCCATCGCAGCCGCCGACCTGGTCATTTCCTGTACGGGGGCGTCGGGGCTGGTAGTCGCCGAGCCGGTGGTGCGCGCCGCGTTCGGGCTTCGCGGGGCACGCCCGCTCGTCCTGCTCGACCTCGCCATGCCGCACGACGTGGACCGGGCGGCCGCCGCGCTGCCGGGCGTGAGCGTGATCGGCCTGGCTGAGCTGCGCGGCAGCGGCGGCGTGGCGGTCGGCACGGAAGAGGTGGCGGCGGTCCGCGCGATCGTGGAGGAGGAGTACGCCGCCTACGGGTCCGCGGTCCGCGCCGCGCGGGTGACCCCCACCGTGGTGGCGCTGCGCGCCAAGGCGGCGACCGTGGTCGACGCGGAGCTGGCGAGGCTCGCCGGGCGGCTCAGCGAAGACGGGCTGAGCGGCCGGGCGCTTGAAGAAATAGCCCAGACCGTGCAGCGAGTGGTAGACAAGCTGTTGCACGCACCGACGGTCCGGGTAAAGGAACTCGCGTCCTCGCCAGGCGGCGAAGAGTACGCCGCCGCGCTGCGCGTCCTCTTCGACCTCGACCCGCGTGCCATCGAGGCGGTGACGCGTGCCGATGTCGAATCCCCGAACGTGGCCGATCAGGAGGGGTGTCAGTGAAGGCGGTAACGCTACGGCTGGGCAGCCGCCGGAGCCCGATGGCCCTGGCGCAGTCCGGCGAGGTGGCCCGGCTTGTCACTGAGCGCACCGGCCGCCCGGTGGAGATCGTGGGCGTGACCACGCTCGGCGACGTCAGCAGGGAGCACCTCACCCAGATCGGCGGCACCGGGGTTTTCGTCAGCGCATTGCGGGAAAGCCTGCTCCGCGGGGAGGTGGACTTCGCGGTGCACTCGCTCAAAGACCTGCCGACCGGGGCCGCGCCGGGTATCGCGCTTGCCGCCGTCCCGGCTCGCGACGACCCGCGCGACGCGCTGGTCGGGTGGCACGGGGCGAAGCTGGCCGACCTGTCGGCCGGGGCCCGGATCGGAACCGGGTCGCCGCGCCGCGCGGCGCAGCTCGCGCTGCTGCGCTCGGACGTCAACTGCCTGCCGATCCGCGGCAACGCGAACACCAGGCTGGCGGCGGTTCGCGACGGAGAATTCGACGCGGTGGTGCTCGCCTACGCGGGGCTTGCCAGGATCGGATGCGCGGATCTGGTCAGCGAGGTCTTCGAGCCCGACGACATCGTGCCCGCGCCGGCCCAGGGCGCGCTGGCCGTGGAGTGCCGCGCGGCGGACACCGAACTGGCGGCGCTGCTCGCGACGGTAGAACACGCCGCGAGCAGGGCCGCGGTGACGGCCGAGCGCAGCCTGCTTGCCGCGCTCGAGGCGGGGTGCAGCGCGCCGGTCGGCGCGTACGCGGCCGGAACGGACCGGCTGCACCTGCAGGGCGTGGTGCTGGGCGGGACTGCGGTGGTTCGCGAACAGGGGGAAGCGGACGCGGGGGACGCGGCGCGCCTCGGGCGCGAGCTGGCGGCGCGGATGCTGGCGCTCGGCGCCGCGGGCCTGATAGGCGCGAAGACCGACAGGGATCCGGCTGGTCCGCGCCACCAGGAAGGAGGAGCGCATGACTGACATGGACGGCTGGGTCGCGTTCGCCGGCGTCGGCCCTGGAGACGAAGCCCTGCTTACCATGCGCGCGATCCGGCTGCTCGGCGCCGCGGACCTCGTCGTGGCAGAGCCCGAGGTAGCGGACCGGCTCCGCCACCTGATCAGGCCGGACGCCCAGGTCGCCGAGCCCGCTGACGTGGCGGGAACGGCGCGCACGCTGCTGCAGGCGGCCAAGGCCGGCGGTCTCGCCGTCCGGCTGTACCCCGGCGACCCGCTGCTGAGCGGCGCGGTCGGCGAGGTCCAGGCGTGCGCGAACGCGAAGGCGCGGTTCGAGATCGTCCCAGGCGTTCCCGCCGCCACCGCCGTGCCTGGCTACGCCGGCATCCCGCTGACCAGCGAAGGTGGCGGCGAGCTGCGGGTCATCTACGCCGCCGAGGCCAGCCAGGTCAGCTACGGCCCCGGCACGCTCGTGGTGATCGGGGCGGAAACGGCCCCGCAGGACCTGGGGAAGATGCTCATCGCGGCGGGCTGGCCGGACGTGACGCCATTCGCGATCACCTGGGACGGCACGACCACCGACCAGCAGACGGTCGCCACCACCCTCGGCCGGATCGGGCCCGACCTCAAGGCGGCCGGGGTGACCGTGGCGACGACACGCGGCGGCGCGGTGGCGGTCGTGGGCGCCGCGGCGGCCACGGCAGGCCGGTTCTCCTGGTATGAGACCAAGCCGCTGTTCGGCTGGCGGGTCCTGGTGCCGCGGACCAGGGAGCAGGCCTCGGCGGTCTCCGACCGGCTGCGCGAGTACGGCGGGGTGCCCGAGGAGGTGCCCACGATCGCGGTCGAGCCGCCGCGCACCCCGCAGCAGATGGAACGCGCCGTCAAGGGCCTGGTCACCGGCAGGTACCAGTGGGTGGCGTTCACCTCGACCAACGCGGTCAGGGCGGTACGCGAGAAGCTCGAAGAGTACGGCCTCGACGCGCGGGCCTTCGCCGGCGTGAAGGTGGCGGCGGTCGGCGAGCAGACGTCGGCCGCGCTGCGTGACTTCGGCATCCGGCCAGACCTGACCCCGGAGGGCCAGCAGTCGGCCGAGGGCCTGGCCGACGCGTGGCCGCCGTTCGACGACCTGCTCGACCCGATCAACCGGGTGCTGCTGCCGCGCGCGGACATCGCGACGGAGACGCTCCTGGCCAGGCTGACCGACCTGGGCTGGGAGGCGGAAGACGTGACCGCTTACCGCACGGTGCGCGCGGCGCCGCCGCCGGCGCCGATCAGGGAGGCGATCAAGGGCGGCGGGTTCGACGCGGTGCTGTTCACCTCGTCGTCCACCGTCAGGAACCTGGTCGGCATCGCCGGCAAGCCGCACGCCGTGACGGTCATCGGCGTGATCGGCCCGCAGACGGCCAAGACCGCCGCCGAGTTCGGGCTGCGGGTGGACGTCACCGCGCCCAGGCCGTCGGTCACCGCGCTCGTCGACGCGCTCGCCGAATTCGGCGCGGCGCAGCGGGACGCGGCCGCCGTGGCCGGCGAGCCGCTGCGCCGCCCGAGCGAGCGCCGCCGCGGCGCCCGCCGCAGGCTGCGGTGAGCTCGCCGTGACCGCTGGATTCCCGCAGGTCCGGCCGCGGCGGCTGCGCGGCACGCGCGCGCTGCGCGCCATGGTGGCCGAGACCGCGCTGCGCCCCGCCGAACTGGTCCTTCCCGTGTTCATCAAGGAGGGCATCAGCGAGCCGCAGCCCATCAGGTCGATGCCTGGCGTCGTGCAGCACACGAGGGAAAGCCTGCGCAAGGCCGCCGCCGAGGCCGCCGAGGCCGGCGTGGGCGGCATGATCGTGTTCGGGGTCCCGGCGGAGAAGGACGGGCCCGGCAGCGCCGCCGACGACCCCGAGGGGATCTCGCAGGTCGCGATCGGCGACATCAGGGCGGAAGCCGGCGACGACCTGGTGGTCATCGCGGACCTGTGCCTGTGCGAGTACACCGACCACGGCCACTGCGGGATCGTCACCGCCGGGGGCGACGTGGACAACGACGCCACGCTGGACCGCTACGCGAGCGTCGCCGTGGCGCAGGCACGAGCGGGCGCGCACATGGTCGCGCCAAGCGGCATGATGGACGGGCAGGTCGCGGCGATCAGGAAGGCACTGGACCAGGCGGGCTTCACGAACACCCCGATCTGCGCCTACTCGGCCAAGTACGCGTCGGCGTTCTACGGCCCGTTCCGCGAGGCCGCCGAGGGCGCGCCCAAGTTCGGCGACCGGGCCACCCACCAGCAGGATCCGGCCAACGCGCTGGAGGCGGTCAGGGAGGTCGAGCTCGACCTCGCCGAGGGCGCCGACATCGTGATGGTCAAGCCGGCGCTCAGCTACCTCGACGTGATCAGGCGGGTTGCCGACACGGTCCGCGTGCCGGTGGCCGCGTACCAGGTCAGCGGCGAGTTCGCCATGGTCGAGGCGGCGGCGGCGAACGGCTGGGTGGACCGCGAGAAGGCGATCGCGGAAACCCTCACCGCGATCCGCCGGGCAGGCGCGAGCGTGATCCTCACGTACTGGGCGACGGAGGTCTCCCGCCGCCTCCGCTGAGGCCCGAGCCGCCACCGCCCGGTTGCGGTGCCGGCGATCTCAGATAGTGGGACGGTGTCGGCCACTTAGGACCCGAGCGGCATGTTTTTTGTCCGGATTATGCGGTTTTGTCCCTGCGGCTTGGGTCCTATGTTGTCCGGGCGCCCGGCCCGCCGGCCCGTCGGCCTGCCGGCGCCCCCCCGCCCGGCTTGGCGCGCGTACGGCCGCCAGCTGGCGCTGTGCTCGGCCCGGCCGGCGTTGTCGCAGCTCCCGCGGATCAGCGCGGGTTCGTTCGGAATGATCCGCTGGGCGGAGTACGATTTCCGCTATCCCACCGACCGGCATGCCGCGGGTGCTTCGCATACCCGGACCGACGGGGTGGGAGGCAGCGGTGGACTACTAGGAGTCAGGGCCTGATGGTGACGATGATGCGGCGACGAGGCCGCCGCCGTGCGGCGCAACGGCCGCCCGCGCTTGGCGCGGCCGCGCTGGAATACGCCGCGATGGGCTGGCCGGTATGTCCAGGGGTGCATTCCAGCCGGGGGATCGACGGGACGCCTGAGCCTGGCCGGGCGTGTTCGTGCGACCGCGTCGGATGCCCGGCGCCGGGGGCGCACCCGGTGTCACCGACCTGGCAGATGCAGGCGACGGCAGACAGCGAGACGATTGCGAAGTGGTGGGAAGCCCGCCCTGAGGCGAATGTGATACTCGTCACCGGGCGGGTTTTTGATGTTCTCGACGTCCCGGCCCTGGCGGGCGCGGCGGCACTGGCAAGGGCGGCGGGGGCTGGCGTGGAGACCGGGCCGGTCGCGATCGCGGGCACCGAGCGGATGCTGTTCTTCGTCGCCACCAGGGGCGCGCCGGCCGATGAAGAGGAGTGGTGGTCCTGCGGGCTGGACAGCTCGCCTGACACCTCCACCCAGACCGAGTCGCTGCGCTGGCACTGCCGGGACAGCTACGTGCTCGCACCGCCCTCCCGGTACGGCACCGGCCAGGACGTACGCTGGGTGCGGCAGCCCGCGGGGAACCCGCTGCCTGACGCGCTGCGGCTGCTCGAGTTCCTTGTCGACGCCTGCGAGGGGGAGGGCAGCTGACCGTGCCGGACCGCTCCGCCGAGCTGTTCGCCCGTGCGCTTGAGCTGACGCCGGGCGGCGTCAACTCGCCGGTCCGCGCGTTCGGGCCGGTCGGCGGGGTGCCCAGGTTCATCGAGCGGGGTGCGGGCGCGTACCTGTACGACGTGGACGGCCGCCAGTACGTGGACCTGGTGTGCTCCTGGGGGCCGATGATCCTCGGGCACGCGCACCCGTCGGTGGTGGCGGCGGTGTCCGCGGCGCTCGCGCGCGGCACGTCGTTCGGCGCGGCCACGCCCGGTGAGGTGGAACTGGCCGCCGAGATCGTCTCAAGGGCGCCTGTCGAGCAGGTCCGGCTGGTCAACTCGGGGACCGAGGCGACGATGTCGGCGCTGCGGCTCGCCCGCGGCTACACCGGCCGGTCGCTCGTGGTGAAGTTCGCGGGCTGCTACCACGGCCACGTGGACGCGCTGCTCGTCGCGGCCGGGTCCGGGGTGGCGACGTTCGGCCTGCCGGACACGCCGGGCGTGACCGGCGCGTCGGCCGCCGACACCGTGGTGCTGCCGTACAACGACGACGCCGCGGTGGCCGGCCTGTTCGCCGCCCGCGGCGATCAGATCGCCTGCGTGATCACCGAGGCATGCCCGGCGAACATGGGCGTGGTCCCCCCGCTGCCAGAGTTCAACGCGCTGCTGCGGTCGCTGTGCGACTCCTCCGGAGCGCTGCTGATCATGGATGAGGTGCTGACCGGCTTCCGGGTCAGCGCGTCCGGCTGGTACGGCCTGGACGGGGTGCGGGCAGACCTGGTGACGTTCGGCAAGGTGATGGGCGGCGGGCTGCCGTGCGCGGCGTTCGGCGGGCGCGCGGAGATCATGTCCCGGCTCGCCCCCGCGGGCCCCGTCTACCAGGCCGGCACGCTGTCGGGGAACCCGCTCGCCACCGCGGCCGGCCTGGCGACGCTGCGGGCCTGCACGGCCGAGGTGTACGCCGCGGTCGACTCGTTCGCCGCCGCGGTGTCCAAGGCGGTGTCGTCGGCGCTCGCGGCGGCGGGGGTGCCGCATTACCTGTCGGCGGCGGGGAACCTGTTCACGGTCTTCCTCGGCCGCACCGGTCCCGTGACGAACTTCGCCGAGGCGAAGGACCAGTCCACCGCCGCCTACGCGGCGTTCTTCCACGCGATGCTCGACGGCGGCGTGTACCTGCCGCCCTCGGCGTTCGAGGCGTGGTTCGTCTCCGCCGCCCACGACGACGCCGCGCTGTCCCGGATCGCCGGCGCCCTCCCCGCGGCCGCCAGGGCCGCCGCCGGCGCGCTTGGCGCGTAGCGGTGGGTGCTCGCCTGAGCCGGTAAGCTGGCGGCGCCATGGCCCAGACAACCGTCGTTCACCTGCTCAGGCACGGTGAAGTCGATAACCCGAACGGCGTCCTTTACGGTCGCCTGCCCGGCTATCACCTGTCCGCGAACGGAAGGCTGATGGCCGCGGCCGCCGCCGATTTTTTCGCCGAACGGTCCGTGGCGGCTCTTTTCGCCTCACCGCTCGAACGCGCCCAGGAGACGGCCCGCCCGCTGGCCCGGCGCCTGGACCTGCGGGTCGTCACCGACGAGCGGCTGATCGAGTCGGGAAACGTGCTCGAGGGCAGGGCCGTGAGCCTGGCCGGCCTGGCGCTGAACCCCGTGAACTGGCGGTACCTGTGGAACCCGTTCCTGCCGTCGTGGGGGGAGCCGTATACGCACGTGGCGGCCCGGATGAGCGCGGTCATCGAGCGGGCGAGGCAAGCCGCGCCCGGCGGCGAGGCGGTGTGCGTCAGCCACCAGCTGCCGATCTGGGTGAGCCGCCTCGCCGCGGAGCGCCGGCGGCTGTGGCACAACCCCGGCACCCGCCAGTGCGCGCTCGGGAGCGTGACCAGCCTGACCTTCTCCGGCGAGGAGCTGAGCGGCGTTTCCTACGCAGTGCCGCCCCGGCGACAGGTCCGCGATCCGGATGCGGCACAATAGTCGGCGTACTACCCCCTGTAGGAGACCGTAAGGGACCGCCGGTGTTCAAAGCCAAGCGCCGGACGGTCGTCAGCGTGGCGGCCGTCGCTGCCGTGCTGCTCGCCGGCGCCCTGGTGGTCACGTTCACCCAGGGCAGCAGCGCGGCGAGCGGGGTCAGCTACATCGACGGCAACACCGACCAGATCGTGTACGCGGTGGGGCACCGCGCGCTCGCGCCCGACTTCACCGCGACCTCGCTGACCGGGGCGCCGATCAGGCTCGCCAGCTACCGGGGCGAGATCGTCGTGCTCAACTTCTGGGGCTCTTGGTGTGATCCGTGCCGCAGCGAGGGCCCGACGCTCGCGGTGCTCGCCGAGCAGTTCCGCTCGCAGGGAGTTTCCTTCCTCGGCGACGACGTCGGCGACACGCCGGCCAACGCGCTCGCCTACACCCGCAGCGTCGGCATCACCTACCCGAGCGTGAACGACCCCAGCTACACGGTGCTGCAGGAGTTCGGGCAGGTGGCACCGGTCAGCGACACCCCCACGACCGTGGTGATCGACCGGACCGGGCGCATCGCGGGCCTGGTGATCGGCGCGGTCAGCTACTCGGGCATGGTCACCATGCTCCGTGACGTGGCGGCGAGCCAATGACCGACGTGCACACGCCGCAGCAGGCGCAGGCGGACACAGACGCCACGGCTCCGTTCGGGACAAGCGAACCAGGACTGGACGGAACCGTCACCGGCGCTACGGCGGGACCATCCGCCGGCTGGCCGCGGTGGGCCTGGCGGCAGCTCACCTCGATGCGGACCGCGCTGATCCTGCTGTTCCTGCTCGCGCTCGGCTCGGTGCCCGGGTCGCTGCTGCCGCAGGAGGGCACGGACCTGGCCGGGGTGCAGCAGTACTTCGCCTCGCACCCGGCGCTCGCGCCGTGGCTGAACCGGCTCGGCCTGTTCAACGTGTTCGCCTCGCCGTGGTTCGCGGCGATCTACCTGCTGCTGTTCACGTCGCTTGTCGGCTGCGTGGTCCCGCGCACGTTCCGGCTCGCCGGGTCGGCCAGGACGCCGCCGCCGCGGGCGCCTCGCTACCTGCAACGGCTGCCGCACTCGGCCTCGTATCCGTCCGCGCTGGCGCCCGACGCGGCGGTCGGGGTGGCGGCGGCGGTGCTCGGCGGGCACCGGTTCCGGCTGCGGCGGCCGGGTGCCGCCGATTCCGGCCACTGGGTGTCCGCGGAGAAGGGGTACCTGCGGGAGGCGGGCAACCTGCTGTTCCACCTCGCGCTGGTGGGCGTGCTCGTGTCGATCGCGCTGGGCGGGCTGTTCGGCTACAAGGCGGACAAGCTGCTCGTCGAGGGGCAGGGGTTCGCCGACACGACGGCCGCCCTGGACGAGTTCAACCCCGGCCGGCTGGTCAGCGGATCGGACCTCGCGCCGTTCAGCCTGACGCTGAATTCCTTCTCGGCGAGCTACGAGGCGTCCGGCGAGCCGGCGGCGTTCCACGCCTACGTCACGTACTCGGCGTCACCTGGCGCTCCGGCGCACTCCTACGACCTGCAGGTGAACCACCCGCTTGCCGTCGACTCGGTCAAGGTGTACCTGATCGGGCACGGGTACGCCCCGGTGTTCCGCGTGACGACCGCGCGCGGGCAGGTGGTGTACGACCAGGCCACGCCGTTCATCCCGGCCAACACCGGCACGCTGCTGTCCGAGGGCGTGGTCAAGGTGTCGGCTGCCACGCCGTCGCAGCTCGGCTTCGAGGGCGTGTTCGTGCCGACCGCGGTGTCCGTGGGCGGGACGCTGGAGTCGGCGTTCCCCGCGCCCGACTACCCGGCGGTGTCGCTGATCGGGTACTCGTGCAGCGGCTGCCTGAACTCCGCCGTCCCGCAGTCGGTCTACCAGCTCGACACGACCGGCATGCGGCAGGTGACGGCCGCGCCGCAGCTGCTTCTTCCCGGCCAGAGCTGGACTCTTCCCGGCGGGGAAGGGACGCTGACGTTCGTCGGCTACAAGCAGTGGGTCAGCCTCGCGATCACCTACGACCCGGGCCAGCTTCCGGCCCTGGTCTGCGGGATTCTCGCGCTGGGCGGCCTGCTGCTCTCGTTCCTGGTGCGGCGGCGGCGGGTGTTCGTGCGGGCCGTGCCCGCGGTCGCCGGCACCGGGTCCGTCGTCACAGTCGGCGGCCTGGCCCGCACCGACGCCAGCGGCGGCTTCGAGGACGAGTTCGCCGAGCTGTCCGCCGAGCTGGCGGACGCCGACGCCGCGGCGGCCGGGCAGCCGCCGGTGTCGGGGGCACCGTCAGTGCCCGGCGCCCCGCCGGGCGAAGAACGTGAGCCTAACAACCAGTCAGAAACGGGAGCGTGAGGGTCGTGGCCGTCAACCAGGCATTGGCGCACGTCAGCAGCGACTTCATGATCGCGGCGCTGCTTATCTATTCGCTCGCGGTGCTGGCGTTCGCCGGCGACTTCGCGTTCGGCCGGCCGCGCCGGGCGGCGAGGCCCGCGCCCGCGGTCAACGCGGTCGCCGCCACGGAACTGGCGGCCGTCGGCGCGGCCAGTGCCGCGGGGGGCGGGTCGACGGTGACGGCGGGCGCTCCTGGCGCGGCGGGCAC
>NZ_JASIAL010000170.1:0-8909 GCF_030042015.1 Trebonia sp.
GGGCGGCAGCGCCGGCGAGCCGTCCGCGAACGGCTCGTTCATGCCGGCGGGCGGCGTCGGCCAGGGCTGGCGGCCGTTGATGCCCGTGGGCGGCGCAGGCCAGGGCTCCGGGCCGGGCCCCTGCCCCTGCGGCCCGAACTGCCGCTGCGGCCCGAACGGGCTCTGCTGGCCGAACGGCCGCTGCTGCTGGAACAGCCCCTGCGGCTGGAGCATCCGCTCCGTGTCCGACATCGGCGGCGGCGCGCCGTAAGGTGGCGGCGCGCCGTAAGGCGGCGGCGCGCCATAGGGCGGGGGCGGGGGCGGCGCGTCGGGGGGCGGCGGCGGCCACGGCAGCCGGGACTGCGCCGACGGGGGAGGAGGTGGCGGTGGGAAAGCCGTATCGGCGGCCAGCGGCCGCCCGCAGCCTGCGCAAAATCCCGCACCCGGTCGCACGGGGTGCCCGCACGCCGGGCACCACGAACCACCCATATCATCCATCGCGTCCCTTTCGGGTCCCTCTGCAGGCTAGACCCACGTGCCGGCGCCCGGCAGCCAAACCGGAAGATCTGGCGGCGGCCAGGAGGCGCCACGGCCCGTTCGGAAGAAAATTCACCCGCAACCTCCAACGACAGCGGTGCCGCGCTGACAGAATGCGTGTGTATTCGTTCGTGCCTGTCCCGAGGAGGCAGATGCGCGTCGCCGGGCACCTCCGTCGGCCGGCCAGCGTGATCGCGGGGCTCGCGGCCGCCGTCGTTCTCCTGGTGCCGGCCCAGGCGGCACTGGCCGCGCAGGCCGCGCAGGCCGCGCAGCCGCCGCAGGCGGCGCGGGCACCGCAGGCGAGCGGGCCCGCGGGCGTGCTTGCGCCATGGGCCGAGCTGGCGAACGCCGCCACCGGGGCGCAGCTGTGGGACCGGTCCGCGGGCATCGAGCGGCCGATGGGCAGCATCGCCAAGGTCATGACCGCGTACGTGGTGATCGAGGCGGGCCACCTGAACCGGGTGATCACGGTGCCCAAGGGGATCATCGCCTACGACGACCGGTATGGCGCGAGCACCGCGGGCCTGGTGCCGGGGGAGAAGCTCACCGCGCTGCAACTGCTTTACGCGCTGCTGATTCCGTCCGGATGCGACGCCGCCTACACGCTGGCCTACGCGTACGGCCCCGGCGGGGCCGCCTTCATCGCCCAGATGAACGCGACAGCGCGCAAGCTCGGCCTGACCAGGACGCATTTCTCCGACTTCAGCGGGCTGCCCGACCCGGGGGAGTACACCACCTACTCCACCGCGCAGGACCTGATCATCCTGGGGCTTGACGCGATGAGGCTGCCGCTGTTCCGCCGGATCGTGGTGCTGCGCTCCTACCACCTGGCGGCCGGGCACGGGCACCTCGCGCACACCTGGCAGACCACGAACCTGCTGCTCGGGCACTACTCCGGCGCGGTCGGCATCAAGACCGGATACACCCGGGCGGCCGGGTACTGCCTGCTGTTCGAGGCGCGGCGCGACGGCGAGACCCTGATCGGGGTCGTGCTGCACTCCTCGACGGTCAGCATGGCCGGCGCCGCCAGCGACGCGGAGAAGATGCTGAGCTGGGGGTTCGGCCGCGATTAGCGGGCCGCGCCGCCCAGGTAGCTGGCCGCGAGCAGCGCGCTGTCCTTGCCCAGGTCCTGCGCCGTGCCGGTGGCCGCGAGCTCGCCGTGGGACAGGATGTAGCCGCGGTCGGCGATCTTCAGCGCCAGGTGCACGTGCTGCTCGACGAGCAGCACGCCGGTTCCGCTGCTCGTCGCGTACTCCCGCACCACCGGCAGCAGCCGGCCGACGATGACGGGGGCGAGGCCCAGGCTCATCTCGTCGAGCATCAGCAGCTTCGGCCTGCGGCTGAGCGCGCGGGAGATCGCGAGCATCTGCTGCTCGCCCCCTGACAGCAGCCCGACCCTGCGGCTGGCCAGCGGGCGCAGCGCGGGGAAGTGGTCGAACGCGGTTTCCATTTCCGCCGGGGCGCCAAGGCCGTCCAGCCGGAAGTGCTCGGCCACCGTGAGCCCGAAGAAGATGCCGCGGTCGTGCGGAACGTGCGCGATGCCCAGCCGCGCCCGCGCGGTCGGCGCGACCCCGGCCAGGTCGGCGCCGTTCAGCCGGACCACGCCGCCGGCCGGCTTCAGCAGGCCGGAGATCGCCCGCAGCGTGGTGGTCTTCCCCGCGCCGTTGGCGCCGAGCAGGGCGACGACCTCGCCGCTGCCCACGGTCAGCGACAGGTCGCGCACCACGGGCGCCGCCCGGTCGTAGCCGACGCTCAGCCCATCGAGTTCCAGTACCGCGTCGGTGGCCGCCATCCTCGCCTAACCCACCCTTACCGTGCGAACGTGATCAGTGCTAGCTTTCTACACCCCATGCTTACCCGGCATTGGCACGATCGCCAACTTGCCAGGTACCGAGTATGTGCCCACCGGACACTTGTCCGGATCGTGACCTTGATCGTCAGCGAAACGGTTGACGACGATCGGTCGCAAGGCCTTGTCTTGAGGGAGTATTTCAGCCAGGTTTCTCTATGCCCTCTCGGAGACAATAGCGATGGAGCGAATCCCCGTCACGCATGCCGGAAGCCTGATCCGGCCGAAGGAACTGCTTTCCTTTTTGTCGGCAAAGGACTACGGCCAGCCCTACGACGAGGCCGCGTACGAGGCGGAGCTGAGCGAGGCTGTCAGCGACATCGTCCGCAAGCAGGTTGAGACCGGCGTCGACATCGTCGACGACGGGGAGATGGGCAAGTCGAACTGGATCACCTACCTGTACGAGCGGACCAGCGGCCTGGAGTCCCGCCCGATGGAGCAGGGCCTGTCGAGCATCCTGCCGGCCAGCAGGGACCGGCAGGCGTTCCCCGGCGCCTACGCGGCCCTCGACTCGCTTGACGAGGCCGCGACGAGGTCCAGCACGGGCGCTTCGGCCGAGGAGGAGCAGCTGCGGGCCGGGGGATGGTCCGCCTGGTTCTGCACCGGCCCGCTGGGCTACGACCGCGCCGCGATCGACCGTGACCTGGGCAACCTCAAGGCGGCGCTCGCCGCGGCCGGGCACGACTTGTCCCAGGCGTTCCTGCCGGTCGTCGCGCCCGCGTCCGCCTACTGGCTGACCAACGAGTACTACGCGACGGACGAGGAGTTCGTCTATGCACTCGCCGAGGTACTGCACGAGGAGTATAAGGCGATCGTGGAGGCCGGGCTGCTGCTGCAGGTCGACGACGCCGTGCTCATGCACGAGGCGGACACGATGCTGTCGCGCGGACAGTCCTGGGAGGACTACAGGAAGTGGGCGCAGCTGCGGGTGGAGGGTCTCAACCACGCGCTGCGCGGCCTGCCGCAGGACCGCGTGCGCTACCACGTGTGCTTCGGCAGCTGGCACGGGCCGCACGCCTTCGACCCGCCGCTGCGCGACTCCATCGACCTGGTCCTGCAGGTCAACGCCGGCGCGTACGCGATCGAGCAGGCCAACCCGCGGCATGAGCACGAGTGGCGGATCTGGGAGGACGTGACGCTGCCGGAAGGCAAGCAGCTGATCCCCGGCGTCGTCACGCACCACACCAACGTCGTCGAGCACCCCGAGCTCGTGGCGCAGCGCCTGGTCCGGCTCGCCAACCTCGTCGGGCGGGACCGCGTGCAGGCCGGCACCGACTGCGGCTTCGCGCAGGGTGCCTTCGTCCGCCGGGTCCACGAGGAGATCCAGTGGGCCAAGCTGGCATCTCTCGCCGAGGGTGCCAGGATAGCCTCACGGGAACTATGGGGAGAAAAGGCTGACGCCTGAACGCTTAAATCAGGCAGGAGCGGCGTCGTTAGCGCTTTGAAGAGGGAATTAACCACGCAGGAGGGACTAACGTGGCAAGACATAGACATAGCACCCTGGCATATGCCGCCGCAGCCGTTGTCGCGGCGGCTCTCACCGCGGTCGCCGGCTGCTCAAGCTCAAGCTCGAGCTCGTCGACCACCACGTCGACCACCACGCCGACCACCGCGCCGGCGACGACCCCGGCCGCCTCGCCGACCAGCACCACCGGCGGCCTCGGCGCCCAGTCGGTGACCAACTACCTGACCTACACCGGCGGGACGTCCGGCCCGGCCAACAGCTCGCTGACGCCGGTCCAGATCGGCTTCTTCAACCAGCAGGGCGGTTCGAGCTCCGTCGGGCCGCTGGCCACCGAGGGCGCCGAGATGGCGGTCACGTACATCAACGACCAGCTCGGCGGCGTGGACGGCCACCCGATCAAGATGAACACCTGCTTCATCGCCAACACTGACGCCGAGGGCACGACCTGCGGGCAGGAGTTCGCGGCGAACAAGAGCATCGTGGCCGACGTCGAGGGCGGCGTCGCGATCGGCGTCCAGACCTTCTACACGGCGATCGGCACCAAGACGCCTGTCATCGTCGGCGTGGCCGCGACCGGCACCGACGGCGTGCAGCCGAACGCGGTGATCCTGTTCGGCGACGCGACCCACGTGCTCGGCCCGTTCGGAACCTACGCCGAGGACGTGCTGCACGCCAAGACGGCGGCGCTGGTCTACCCGGACATCCCCGGCATCACCGAGGGCGCCGCGGCGATCGAGGCCGCGCTGAAGTCAGTCGGCGTGAGCGTCAAGGCCGTGGGCTACGACGAGAGCCAGACCGACCTGACCAGCGTGCTCCTCGCGGCGGGCGCCACGACGGCCGACATGGTGATCCCGTACAGCGACTCCACGGGCTGCGTGAACCTCGCCAACAGCCTGAAGCAGCTCGGCATCACCGACTCCGAGAAGATCGTCTCGGCGCCACTGTGCCTGAACGGGCAGGTCGCGGCGGGGCTCGGCGGCAAGTACCCGATCTGGACGTACGCGATCGCCAGCTCGCTCTACGGCGACCCGACCGACCCGGGCATGCCCGCCTACGAGGCGGTGGCGAAGAAGTACGAGCCCGCGGCCGACGCGCCGGACCCGTGGAACATCGTCGCGTTCTCCGAAATCCTCACGCTGGACAAGTTCATGAACGAGGTCGGGTACGCGAACCTGACCTCGGCGGCGATCCTTGCCGAGGCCAAGGCGTTCAAGGGCCCGCTCGCGCTCGGCGCCCCGGCACTGGACTGCGGCGAGTTCCCGTCCGCCCCGGCGGTCTGCAACGACCGTGCCCAGTTCTTCCGCTACACCGGCAGCGCCACGGCGCCCTTCATCAAGGTGGCGGGGTGGCTCACGCCGCCGTCGTGACCTATCGCCATAGTGACTGACCGGCCGGGCCGTGCCGCGGCCGCGGGGCGGGACCACTCCGCCCCCGCGGCCGCGGCACGCCGCGCGTTCACCACCCCTGACACACTCAAGGACTGACCGGTGCAAGAAATCCTGCTGTTCATCCTGCTCGGACTTGGTTCCGGCGCGCTCATCGCCGGCATCTCGCTCGGCGTCGTGGTCAGCTACCGAGGGTCCGGGGTCATCAACCTGTCCGTCGGCGGCATGGCCATGATCGGCGGCTATGCCTACTGGTCGCTGAACACCGGCAAGATCACGACGCTGCCGACCTGGGCATGCCTGGTGCTCAGCCTGGTGTTCGTGGCCATCGTCGGCGCGATCGTCGAGTTCGTCGTGTTCCGGCCGATGCGCGACTCACCGCCGCTTGCCAAGCTCGTCGCCTCGCTCGGCGTGCTGCTCGTCCTGCAGGCGTCGATGCTGCTCGCCTTCGGCGTCACGGAGCAGCCGGAGCCGAGCATCCTGCCGCAGAACACGGTGCAGCTCTTCGGGGAGCCGGTCCCCGTGGACCGGTTCATCCTCACCGGCCTGGTGATCGCGGCGGCGGCCGTGCTCGCCGCGATCTACAAGTGGACGAGGTTCGGCCTGGCGACTCGCGCCGCGTCGGAGAACGAGGTCGCGGCCATGCTCGGCGGCCTGTCACCGAACACGATCTCGCTGATCAACACCCTCGTCTCGTCGCTGCTCGCGGGCGCGCTCGGCATCCTGGCCGCGTCGATCACCGAGCTTGACCCGCAGACGCTGCCGCTGCAGATCATCCCGGCGCTGGCGGCGGCGCTGCTGGCCTCCTTCACCTCGTTCGGGATCGCGTGCGGGACGAGCATCGGGATCGGCATCCTGTACTCCCTGATCGAGTACGCCTCGGCGCAGACCTGGTTCCCCCAGTCCGGCGGCGTCGCGCTGCCGGGCGTCACCGACCTGCTCGCGTTCCTCATCATCGTGGGCGTCCTGTTCTGGCGCGGGGCGCGGATACCGGGCCGGGGCGAGCTCGTCGAACGGCGGCTGCCCGAGGCCCCGCGGCCGCGGCACATGGTCCGCACGGGCACGATCTGCTTCGTCGTGGCCGCGGTGCTGCTGATCATCTTCCCTTACGGCTTCCGCGAGGCCCTGATCAACACGCTGATCGGCACGCTGATGGCGCTGTCGCTCGTCGTCATCGCCGGGTTCGTTGGCCAGATCTCCGTGATGCAGCTGAGCCTGGCCGGGGCGGCCGGCATCACGGTCTCGCACTTCGCCACCAACTTCGGGATCACGTTCCCTGTCGCGGCCCTGGCGGGCATCGCGGTCGCGCTGGTGATCGGCGTGCTCACCGCGATTTCCGCGGTGCGGGTGCGCGGGATCAGCCTGGCCGTCGTCACGCTCGCCGGCGCCGTGGCGATCGAGAACTTCGGGTTCGACAACAGCACTTGGGGCACCGGCCTGGCAGGCTCGCCCGTGCCTGAGCTGAAGTGGTTCGGCCTGGACCTGGGCCCGGACGCGCCGTTCCGCGGTCTCGACGGCGACCTGCCAAGCCCGGTCTTCGGCTGGGTCTGCCTCGTCTGCTGCGTGCTGCTGTGCATCTGGGTCGGCTACGTCCGCCGCGGCAAGCTCGGCCAGCGGATGCTGGCGGTCCGCTCCAACGAGCGCGCCGCCGCGGCGGCCACGGTCAACCCGCGGATGGTGAAGCTGGCCGCGTTCTCCATCGCGGCGCTCATCGCCGGGGTCGCGGGCGTCCTGTACGCGTACAACTTCCTGTCGGTCAGCGTCGACTCGTTCGACGCGGTCACCGCGCTCAGCCTGATCGCGTTCGCCTACGCAGGCGGCATCTCGCTGATCTCAGGCGCCGTGCTCGCCGGCATGCTGTCGGCGCAGGCGCTGATCCCGTTCGCGCTCTACGACTGGTTCGGGCTGAACGGGAACTGGTTCCTGCTCGTCGGCGGCGTGCTGCTGATCTTCACCCTGCTGCGCAACCCGGAGGGCGTGGCCGGCGACCTGTACCGGCGCCTGCACAAGCGCCCGCAGGTGCACGCGCCGGAGGCCGAGGGAGCGGTGCGCGAGCGGCTGGTCCCGCGCAGCGCCGCGTCGCGTCCGGACTTCTCCGGCCGGCCGGCGGCGCTGGCCGTGTCCGGCCTTTCCGTGCGGTTCGGCGGCGTGCACGCGGTCGACGACGTCTCGCTCGAGGTCAAGGAGGGCGAGCTCGTCGGCCTCATCGGCCCGAACGGCGCCGGCAAGACCACCCTCATCGACGCGATCTCCGGCTTCGTGACCTACACCGGCCGCGCCGAGCTCGCCGGGTCGGACCTGTCCGGGCTGCCGCCGTACGAGCGCGCCCGCCGCGGCCTGGCCCGCACCTGGCAGAGCACCGAGCTGTTCGACGACCTCGACGTGGCGGAGAACCTCACGGTCGCCTCCAAGGAGGGGTCGGCGGCGGACACGCTCGCCCTCGTCGGCATGGAGTGGGCGGCCGAGGCGATGCCGGCCCAGCTGTCCACCGGCCAGCGCAAGCTCGTCGGCGTCGCCCGCGCGCTCGCCGCCAGGCCCACGCTGCTCTGCCTCGACGAGCCGGCCGCCGGCCTGGACACCGCCGAGAGCGAGGAGCTGGGCGCCCGGCTGCGGCGCCTGGCGGACGAGGGCCAGTCGATGCTGCTGATCGAGCACGACATGGGCCTGGTCCTCGGCGTCTGCGACCGCGTGGTCGTCCTGGAGTTCGGCAGGGTCATCGCCGAGGGCCCGCCCGAGGTCGTCCGTCAGGACCCGCGCGTCATCGCGGCGTACCTGGGCGACGGCGTGGACGAGACCGTCAGCGCCGCTGCCGACCCGGCGGAAACGGCGGAAAAAGCCTGAAACCATTAGTCCGAACGGACCCGGGCGCCTGCGGCCGCCACATAGCTCAGCCATCGCTGGGTGAGGCGCGTCTCGCGGTGCTCCGGTCCGAGGACAGCGACCCGGGCCGTGAGCAGGTCGCGCAGCTCACGTTCCGCCTGCGCGTACTCGCCGCGCTCGGCGAGGACGAGGGCGAAGTCCTGCCGGGTGGTCAGCGTGCTCGGATGGTCGGCGCCCAGCGGGCCGCAGTCGGCGAGCAGGTCGCGCAGCTGCCGCTCCGCCTGCGCGTACTCGCCCCGCTGCGCGAGCAGCCGGGCGAGCCGGTAGCGGATCGCGAGCGTGTCCGGGTGCCCGGGGCGCCCGTGTGCCGCCAGCAGGTCGCGGTATTCCGCCTCCGCCCGCGTGTGCTCGCCCCGCTCCGCTAGCGCCCGCGCGATCTCGAACCTGGTGGCCAGCGCGGCGGGATGGTCGGGCCCGAGCACACGGACCTGGGCTGCCAGGACGTCGCGCAGTTCCTCCTCCGCCCGGTCGCAGCGGCCCTGGTCGATGAGCGTGCCCGCCAGCGCGCCCCTGGTGGCCAGCGTGTCCGGGTGGCCGACGCCGAGCACCCGCTCCCTGGCGGCGAGCACGTCGCGGAACGCGCGCTCCGCCTGCTCGCTCGCGCCCTGGCGCGCGAGCACGCGCGCGATCGCGTCGCGCAGCGCCAGCACGGCCGCGTGATCGGCGCCGAGGCGCTCGGCGCAGTCCAGTCCCTCGCGGGCGATGCCCGCCGCGGCCGGGTACCAGCCGGCCCGCAGGAACGCCGCCGCCGCCGCGGACGTCACCCCGGCCAGGGCCGCGAGGTCATCATCGGCGAGCGTGCCGCCCAGCCGGG
>NZ_JASIAL010000171.1:0-9616 GCF_030042015.1 Trebonia sp.
ATCCGGCTGCGCAACGTCGCCCCGCGGACCGATCCGCCGATGATGATGATCACCGGGCGTCCGCTAGTGGGGGTCACGACGAGGGAGTCACTGGAGCGGGTCGCCCAGCTCGTGGACTATCCCTCGTTCCGGCGGCGGCAGGCGCAGGCACGGGAGCAGGGCCGCTACCTCGGCATCGGGATGGCGACGTTCATCGAGGCCGCCCCGGGCCCGCGCGGGCCCGAGGGCGGGCTCGGCATGGAGTCCATGCGCCTGCGGCTGGAGGAGGACGGCATCGTCGTGCTGTTCACCGGGCAGATGCCGCACGGCCAGAGCCACCAGACGACGCTGGCCCAGATCGCCGCCGACGAGTTCGGCGTCCCGTTCGAGCAGGTCCGCGTCGTGGTCGGCGACAGCGCCGTCGTCCCGTTCGGGCTGACGGGCGGCAGCCGGTCGGCCACCATGACCGGCGGCGTGGCGCTGCACGGCGCCCGGCAGCTCAAGGCCAAGGTGCTCGATTTCGCGGCGGACATGATGGAGGTCAGCGCCCAGGACCTGCTGATCACCGACGGCGAGGTCTGGGTGCGCGGCGACCCGGCCAGCGCCATTGCCGTCAGCGAGGTCGCGCGGCGGGCGGCGTCCGGGGAGTCCGGTGCCGACTCCGACACCGGATTCGAGGTCGAGGCCACCTACGACGGCGGCGAGGGCGGCTGGTCCGGCGGCACTCACTGCGCGATCGTGGACGTCGACGTCGAGACAGGCATCGTGAAGGTGGAGCGGTACGTCGCCGTCGAGGACTGCGGCGCACTGATCAATCCTGCCGTCGTCGAGGGCCAGATCCGAGGCGGCATCGCGCAGGGCATCGGCGCGGTGCTGCTCGAACGATCGGCTTACGGCGAGGACGGTAACTTCCAGTCAGCCACGTTCATGGATTACCTGATGCCGACCGCCTGCGACGTTCCCCGCATCGAGATAGAGCACCTCGAGACCGTGCCGCTCGACGCTGACGTCAACTTCCGCGGCGTGGGCGAGGGCGGCATGATCGTCGCACCGCCCACGGTGGTCAACGCGATCGAGGACGCGCTCTCGCCCTTCGGCGTGCGGATCACCGAGCAGCACCTGCCTCCTGCTCGCATCCTGGAACTCATCGCCGCGGGCCCGCACGCGCCTGCCGCCCCGCCTGATAGCGCCAAACCACCCCAGACAGGCGCGAGCCGGGCCGAGCGGTCAACATAGGACCCGGGCCGCTGGGACAAAACGCCATAATACGGACGAAAGATCTGCCGCTGGGGTCCTATGTGTCAGAAACCGTCCCACTATCTGAGATCGTCGCCGGACAGCCGTCCTGGCTCCAAGCCAGCCTGTCACACCCCCGCCACACCGCTCACCCGCACATCATCTTTCACCTGACCAGATGACATGCGCGAGGGAGCGGCGGCGCAGCCCCTTAACTTCCCGTCGGGGCCCGGCCGTCGGCCTGGGTCTACCCACCTCCGTGGGCTGCCGCCGCGGGTCTTCGGCCGCCTCAGCCCTGCCGACCGCGCCGAACTGGCCCGCATCCTCGGCAAGCTCCGAGAGTAGGAGGCCGGGGGTAAGAGGCCGATAGTAGTGGGGTCCTTGGGAACCAAGGTCAATTTGGTGCCATGCCAAGCTGTCCCTATGACAGCTGACAAGCCGGACCCCACCACCGCGGAGAAGGTCATGGCGGCGATGGATGAATTCATGGCCACGGTGCTACGCCATCTGCGCACTGGGCAGGGCGCTCCGCTGGAGGAGCTGGGCCTGGAGAAGTCGCGGGACGAGTTGCAGCACTGGCGGCCGGACATCCCAGGCTCAGGAACAGAACCCGGGCAAACGTAACAGTCCGCACATACCCCAGGACCGGGTGGCCCGCCTCAGTCGGCGGCTTCGGCTTCGGCTCCGGCCCACGGCGGCGAGAGCGGCGTTTCCGCGCCTCCCGGACCCTGCAGGCGGGCGCTCCATTTCTCCTCGATGTGGGCGTACCGCCAGATGAGCATCGCCGCCGCCCAGGTGACAATGAACATGCCGACGATGACGAAGCCGGCCGTGTTGATGTTGAAGTTGTACATGAAGCCCCAGAAACCGCCGCTCTGGCTGAAGCTATTGGGGAAGTCCTGCGGGATCAGGCCGAGGGTCTCGATGCCGCCGATGAAGAAGCAGATGGCGACGGACAGGCCGGTGATGGCCAGGTTGTAGTAGACCTTGCGGACCGGGTTGAAGAACGCCCAGCCGTAGGCCATGTTCATGAACATGCCGTCGGTGGTGTCCATCAGCGACATGCCGGCGGTGAACAGGATCGGCAGCGCGATGACCGCCTGCCACGGGATGTGCTCGGAGGCCAGGTACGCGGTGGTGGTCAGCAGCAGTACTTCTGTGGCGGTGTCGAAGCCCATGCCGAACACCACCCCGACCGGGTACATCTGCCATTCCTTGTCGATGACCTTCATCCAGCGGCCGAAGAACCGGTAGAAGAACCCGCGGTTTTCCAGCTGCCGCTCCAGCTCAGCCTCGTTGTACTCCCCGCGCCGCATGGACCGGAACACCTTGACGATCCCGGCCAGGATGACCAGGTTGAGCAGGCCGATCAGGAACAGGAACGCCGCGGACACGATCGTCCCGAACGTCCCGCCGAACGACTCAAGCCCCGAGTTGCTGTGCGTCACCGCCGGCAGCACCGTCTTCTCCGCGATGATGATCCCCACGCCCATCGCGATCACGATCGTAGAGTGCCCAAGGGAGAAGAAGTAGCCGAAGGAGAACGGGCGCGGCTTGTCGGTGCCGACCCGCTCGTTCATCACCTTGCGGGTGGTGTTGTCGATCGCCGAGATGTGGTCGGCGTCGAACGCGTGCCGCAGGCCGAGTGTGTAGGCGGTGACGCTCAGCCCGATGCCGAACAGCTTGTAGTGGGCGGGCAGCACGTACGCGATGAACACCGCGAACCCGATCGCGTGCAGCAGCAGGATCGAGGCGTACATCCCGCTCACCCGCAGCTTCTCCGTCCGGGTCATCGTCTGGAACGACTGCCGGAACATCTTCCGCATGCCCAGGCTGGTCGGCAGTGCCGTGCTCTGAGCGGTCATGGCCTCACTCCTTGATCGCCTGCGCAGCAGGTCCCGCGCTTGATGGCACGCTAACTCAGTTGCATATAAGTCGCAAGTACTCATTTATTGCGGTCAAAGGGCCCAGCGGCGGCGGCGGGGGGCGGTCAGCCAGGCCGGCGGGGGGCGGTCAGCCGGGCCGGCGGGGGGCCGCCGCCGGTCAGCTGCCCGCGATCACGGCCCAGCGGGGATGGGTTCCGAGCAGGCCGTCCAGCAGCCCCCTGCCCGCGGTCACCGCCCACTCCACGTCGCGCAGCCGCTCGAGCCGCGCCCGCCCCCAGGGGCTGGCCTCGACCAGTGCGACCACCTCGTTCGGTGTCGGTCCCGCCTGATAGGGCAGCGCCGCGCGTATGCGCCCGCTGTAATGGCCATGATGGTCCGGCTCCGGCCGCCTGATCAGGTCGGCCAGGGCGCGGGCATGGTGCCGTAGCAGGTCCGGGGCGGAGGTGCCGCGCCCGCTCCAGCTGCCCTCGATCAGGACCAGGCGGCCTGCCGGGGCGGCAGTACGCCATGCCGCGAGCGTGCCCGCCGGGTCGGGCAGCGTCCACAACAGGTGCCGTTCGACGACCGCGGCGAAATCCCCCTCCGGCGGGTGCGCGGCGTCCGTCTCCGCGATCCGGATGGAAAGCTGCAGCGCCGCGGCCTTCTCGCGCAGCCGCGCGAGCATGCCCGTCGAGATGTCCGCGGCCGTCACCTCGTACCCCTGAGCCGCGAGCAGCAGCGACAGGAACCCGGTGCCAGCGCCCATGTCCAGCACCGTGGCGGGCGGGTCGGGCAACAGCCGGCGCAAGGTGGCCGCCCACGCCGCCTGCTCCTGCGGTCGCTGCGGGTAGTGCGAAGGCGAGTTGTCGTACGTCGCCGCGTCCACGTCCCAGAAGCCGCGGATGTCGGCTATGACATCGGTCTCGGTCTTCCCGCCGTCGGTATCGTCTGCGCTTCCCATGTCGGCAACGTTAATGCGGGCGTAAGTCATCTGCAACAGCATGGCAGTAGCGGACTTGGTCAGGCCCTGGCCTGGCAGTTGGCGCAGCGGCCGGTGACGGCGAAGCGGTGCGGGTTGATCGCGAACCCGTACTCGGTCCCGGCGACCCGGACGAGGTCGGCGAAGATCTCGTCCGGCACCTCGATCATGCTAGCGCACTGCTCGCAGACCAAGTGCCCGTGTGCTGCCGAGGCAAGGTGGTAGGTCGCGGGACCGCTCCCGAGCCTGGTGCTGTCGATGACGCCGAGCCGCTCGAGTTCCTCGAGATTCCGGTAGATGGTGGACAGATGCACGTCGGGTGCGCGGTCGTGCACCTCGGCCGCGAGTTCCTCGGCGCTGCGGTGGTCCCGGTTTCCGAACAGCGCGTTCAGCAGCAGCCTGCGGGCAGGGGTCGCCCGCCCGCCATTCCTGCGCACCAGGGCGAGCACGTCCTCGATCGCCTCGCGGTTGGCGCGCTCGGCCGCCACATCGGCTGCTTCGCTGGCCACGCAGGCAGCATATAGCAAATGCATGCAGTTGCAAATGCTCGCTATTGCGGTAGCTGAGTGTCGCAAGCACAGAACGGCCACCTGCATGAGTTCGCAGGAGCGCCGTCTGTATGATTGCGAATTAATCGCAAGTAACTTTAATATGCGCCTGCGGATATAAAGCAGGAGCAACGACCTAGCCGGTACGACGAAGGAGCTGCCATGGCTGTTTACACCCTTCCCGACCTGCCCTATGACTACAGCGCGCTGGAGCCGGCGCTGACCGGGCAGATCATGGAACTGCACCACGACAAGCACCACGCCGCGTATGTGAAGGGCGCCAACGACACCCTGGACCAGATCGCCGAGGCCGGTGAGACGGCAGGCCCGGTCGTGACGGTTGGCCTGGAGAAGACACTGGCGTTCAACCTGTCCGGGCACATCCTGCACTCGATCTTCTGGAAGAACCTCTCCCCCGATGGCGGCGACCGCCCGGACGGCGAACTCGCCGACGCGATCACAGAGCACTTCGGCTCCTTCGAGGCGTTCGCGAAGCGGCTGTCGTCCGCGACGACCGGCGTGCAGGGCTCCGGCTGGGGCGTCCTCGGCTTCGAGCCGGTCTCCGGCCGCCTGATCATCGAGCAGCTTTATGACCACCACGGCAACGTCGGGCAGGGCAGCATCCCGCTGCTGGTCTTCGACGCCTGGGAGCACGCCTACTACCTCCAGTACCACAACGTCCGCCCGGACTACGTGAGCAGGCTGTGGAGCCGGGTCAACTGGGCCGACGTCGCCACCCGCTACCAGGCGGCCCGGACCTCTGCCCAGGCATCCCTCCTGGTGCCATGAACGCCGACCCGGCGGCCGCCTTCCTCGCCGCGGCCGAGGCCGCGCAGGTCGGCGCGGGCATCATCGCGGCCCGGCACCGCGGCGACCTCGCCAGTGCCGACGCGCTGCTCGACGGCCTCAGCGACGCCAGGAAGGCCGCCGGGTTCCTGGTTCTCGCCGACCTGGCGATCACGCTGCTCGCACGCTATGAGGACCGGTCGGCCGACGTGGTCGCGGCCGAGCTGAGCCTGCACCTCGCTGCCCACGCACCCGGCACGGCACAGGGCGGCGGGTGATCCACAGCGAGCTCCCCGCGCCGACAAGCGCGGGCCGGGAACACGATGACCTGGTACTCCACCGCAACGCGCGCCCGTCAGGACCGCCTGGTCATCAGCAACCCGGGTCGGCCGGCCCTGCACGGGCGATCCAGGTAAGGCTGCCAGCTGCCGGGACCCGCCGGGAGACCTGATCGGCGACCAGGTGCCCTATCGCGTCGCATTCGCGGGCAGTCAGTTCAGGGTTCACCCAGCCTTCTATCTCGACCCGCAGCGTGCGGCCAGTCCAGCGGGCCCGGGCGTGGGCATGGACGACACCGGGCACCGAGCCGGAAGCCTCCTCGGCCACGGTCACTATCTCCGGATCAACGCCGTCCGCGAGCCGATGTACGACATCGCGGGTGACCTCGTAGCCCACATGGCAGATGAAGCCGGTCACGGCGATTCCGGCCACCGCATCCCCCCAGGGCTGGCCCAGGGCGACCGCGACCAGTCCCGCCAGCGCCCCCGCCGACGAGAGCGCATCGAGCCAGGAATGCCGCGCGTCGGCGATGAGAGTTCCCGAATTGATGCGCTTGCCGACGCTCAGCTTGTACCGCGCGACGATCTGGTTGCCGGCGATGCCCAACATGGCCCCGGCGATGCCCGCGGCAATGTGGTCAGTGTGCCCGTGCTCGATGAGCTTGCGGACGCTCTCATAGCCAGCGAAGACCGCGCTGGCCCAGACGACCACCGCGATACCGATGCCAGCCAGGTCTTCCGCCCGCTCCAGGCCGTACGGATACCGCTCAGACGGCAGACGGCGAGACAGCCGGAACCCGAGGAACACGACGGCACTGGTCGAAACGTCGGACAGGTTGTGAATCGCGTCGCCAAGCAGTCCGACCGAGCCGGTCACCACCGCCAGCAGCAACTCGACCAGGCCAGTGGCGGCCAGCCCCACCGCACTGACCGCCACCGCGCGATTTGCTTGCCGGCGCTCACCAGCGTCATCGCGGCCATGCGCTAGCGGGAACGCCGCGGCCGGATCACGCTGCCCTGCGGTCTTATGCACCACGCCAGGATAGGTGCGCCGGCCGGTCCTACGCCTCAGGCGGCGGGCTTGGGGTGCAGCAGGCCCGGGTTCGTCAGCAGAGGTCGCGAGCCCTAGATCCTGGCCTTGCGGTACTCGCGGGCGGCGGCCGTGATGCGGGCGGCCGCGCCGGGGATGCCGTTCCAGTGTGTGTGCAGGTAGGAGGCGTGTACCTGGCCGCGGACGAAGCCTTCGGTGACGGTGGTGCCCGATTGCCTCCAGTGCCACGCGCCGATGGCCTGGCCCGGGGTCTGGATGGTGGTCCGGTGGAACTCGTGCCCGTGCACGCGTGTCCCGGCCGGCGCGAGCGGTGACGTGGCGGCGGCGACGGCGTCGCGGTAGCCGAGGGTGAGCCTGCCGGTCATCGCGGCGCTGGCGTCGAGCACGCCGCACATCGGGTGCCCGTCCAGTGACCGGGCCAGGTACAGCAGGCCGGCGCATTCGGCGATGACGGGGGCGCCCGAGCGGGCCAGCGACGCGACCCGTGCCCGCAGCCGCGCGTTGGCGGACAGGTCCGCGGCGTGCTCCTCGGGGAAGCCGCCGCCGATGACCAGGGCGTCCACGTCGCCGGGGAGCTGCTCGTCCCGCAGCGGGTCGAACGTCACGACGTCGGCGCCGGCGGCGGTGAGCAGTTCGGGGTGCTCGGCGTAGCCGAACGTGAACGCGGGCCCGGCCGCGAACGCGATGCGGGGCCGGGGGACAGGCGGCCCGGTTCGTTCTGCGGAATATTCCTGGTTTTCCCGGAGCGGCCCCGCGGTGCGGGCCAGCCGGATCACCGCGTCCAGGTCCACGTCGGCCGCGACGATGGCGGTGAGCGCGGTGACCGCGCTTGCGGCTGGGCCGCCCAGCTCAGGGGCGGGGATGAGCCCGAGGTGCCGGGAGGGGACGGCGGCCTGATCGCGGCGGTGGATGACGCCGAGGACCGGGACGCCGACGGTGTCGGCCGCGTCGCGGAGCAGCCGCCCGTGGTGTTCCGAGCCGGCCTTGTTGAAGATCACGCCGCCGATGCGGGTCCCCGGGTCGTAGGACGCGAAGCCATACAGCAGGGCGGCGGCCGACGCGCTGGTACCTTCCGCGTCGACCACGAGGATGACAGGCGCCCGCAGCAGCCGGGCCACGTGCGCGGTCGACGCGAAGTCCCCGCGGCTTGACGCCCCGTCGAACAGCCCCATCACGCCCTCGATGACCGCGATGTCCGCGGGCTGCGGGGTGGTCGCGCCGCGGATGAACATCGCCGCGATCTGGTCCTCGCCGACCAGCCACGGGTCGAGGTTGCGGCCGGGCCGTCCCGCGGCAAGCGCGTGGTAGCCCGGGTCGATGTAGTCCGGGCCGACCTTGTGGGGGGAGACGGCAAGGCCGCGCTTGCGCAGCGCGCCGAGCAGCCCGGTCGCGACGGATGTCTTGCCGTGACCGCTGCCGGGCGCCGCGATGACGACGCGCGGGATCGTCAGCATGCGCCGCTGACCGTCCGTCGGGTCACCATTCGATGCCGCGCTGGCCCTTCTGGCCGGCGTCCATCGGGTGCTTGATCTTCGTCATCTCCACGACCAGGTCCGCGGCGTCGACCAGGTCCGGGTGCGCGTCCCGGCCGGTGATCACCACGTGCTGGTGGCCGGGGCGCTGCGTGAGCGTCGCCACGACGTCGGCGACGTCGATCCAGCCCCACTTGATCGGGTAGGTGAACTCGTCGAGGACGTACATGCCGAACCGCTCGGCGGCCAGGTCGCGCTTGATCTGCGCCCAGCCCTCGCGGGCGTTCGCGGCGTGGTCCTCGGGGTCGCCGCGCTGGATCCATGACCAGCCCTCGCCCATCTTCTGCCAGGCGACCTCGCCGCCCTCGCCGGTCTGCTCGTGCAGTCGGCCCAGCGCGAGGAAGGCGGCCTCCTCGCCCACCCGCCACTTCGCGCTCTTCACGAACTGGTAGACCCCGATGCTCCAGCCCTGGTTCCAGCCGCGCAGCGCCATGCCGAACGCGGCGGTCGACTTCCCCTTCATCGCGCCGGTGTGCACGATGAGCAGCGGCCGGTTCCTGCGCTGCTTCGTGGTCAGCCCGTCGTCAGGGACGGTCTCTGGCTTCCCCTGGGGCATCGTTCAGGCCACCTTCCTGCCTGGCCTGCCGGCGTTGCCGGCCCGCCGGTCGCGGACCGAGTCGGCAAGCTTTTCCGCGGACAGCCCCGCGCCCGGCCGGCCCGCCGATGGCGAATCGCCGGCGGACAGGCTGGTGAGGCCCAGGTACTCGGCGCCGAGCGCCTGCGCCAGGACGGCGGCCAGGCCCAGCCGGACCGGCCCGGACTCGCAGTCGATGACGACCGACGCGATGCCGTCCCTGCGCAGGTTCCCCGCGACGGTCCCCGGCTCGCCGCCTGCCGTGTGGCGGCCATCGGTCACCACGACGAGCAGCGGGCGGCGCAGCGGATCGCGCAGCCGTTCGCGGCGCAGCGTGGCGCGCGCTTCGGCGAGCCCGGCGGCGAGCGGGGTCCTGCCGCCCGCGGGCATGGCCTCCAGCCTGCGGGCGGCCACCTCTACCGACGAGGTGGGCGGCAGCAGCAGTTCCGCGCCCGTGCCACGGAAGCAGACCAGGCCCACCTTGTCCCGCCGCTGGTAGGCGTCGAGCAGCAGGGAGAGGACCGCGCCCTTGACCGCCTCCATCCGGCGGCGCGCGGCCATCGAGCCGCTGGCGTCCACCACGAAAAGGACCAGGTTGGACTCGCGTCCCTCGCGGCGATGCTCGCGCAGGTCAGTGGTCTCGAGTAGCAGGCCAGGCCCGGTCCGTCCCCGGCGCAGCTGGTGCGGCGCGCTGGCCGTGAGGGTCGCGGTCAGGTGCACGTCCAGCGGCCCCGACGCCAGCAGCGGCCGGCGCGCGCCCACGCTGCGGCCGGCGTCGGTCGCGGCGC